>JAUSEB010000166.1 GCA_030650495.1 Armatimonadota bacterium
GCATAACTTAGCGCGACCCGTCATTTCGAGCGAAGCGAGAAATCTGCTTTTAAGCACAATGTATGGTCTCTGAAAAGCAGATTCCTCGTCGTTCCTCCTCGGAATGACGGTTTTTGAACACTCCCTCTTTGAAGCCGAAGATAGTTGAATGTTGAAGGTTGAATTAGGCGATACCACCTGATAGCTGACAGCTGTCAGCTTTTCCCCCTGAACCCTATCATTCACTCACATGCAGGAAAACCGCGCCTGTCCGTATAACTCGGCATTATCCTTAAGTTGTGCTAAACTATTATTGCAATGGATATCAACGACATTAGAAGTGAAATTGACAAGCTCGACCACCTGATTGTTGAGACGCTGAACAAGCGCGCGGAATTGGCGCTGGAGATTGGAAAAAAGAAGGCGAAGACCGCAAAGAGCGTCTTCGTCCCCGAACGTGAGCAGCAGGTTTTTAGAAAAGCGGCTGAGGCGAATAATGGGCCGCTTTCGCAGCAGGCTATCACCGCGATATTTCGAGAAATCGTGTCGGCCTCGCGTGCGCTGGAAAAGCCGATTACCATATCCTATCTGGGGCCGCCGGGAAGCAACACCCACATAGCCGCTACGCAGCGTTTCGGCTCATCAGTGACCCTCAGCCCAACTGACAGCATAACCGATGTGTTCCGCGAGGTGGAGCAAAAGAAGGCTGACTATGGCATAGCGCCGATTGAGAACTCCACCGAGGGTATAGTGACGCACACGCTCGATATGTTCGTCCAGTCCGACCTGCATATCTGCTCGGAAATCTTCGTGCTCATAACGCACAATTTGCTTTCTGCCGAGCAGGATATTTCCCAGGTGAAGCGTGTATACTCCATGCCCCAGGCCACCGCCCAATGCCGCGAGTGGCTGCGAGCGAATCTGCCTGGAATCGAGATTATCGAGGTTTCGACCACCGCCCGCGCCGCGATTATATCCAAAGACGATCCGGGCAGCGCCGCCGTTGCGACAATGCTCGCCGCGCAAGTATACGGCCTGAACGTTCTCAAAGAAGGTATCGAGGACAGCCCCTACAACAGAACCCGCTTCCTCGTAATCGGCTATACTGAACCGCCTCCGACCGGCAAGGACAAAACCTCCATCGTCTTCTCCGTCCCGCACAAGTCCGGCTCGCTCTACCGCTCGCTGCGCGCTTTCGAGCGTGAGAATATCAACCTAACGTTGATCGAATCACGCCCGACGAAGCAAATGCCGTGGGAGTACGTCTTCTTCATAGACTTCCTTGGGCACAAAGAAGACCCACAAGTGCGGCTAGGGCTGCAAACGTTGAAAGAGCAGTCGTTGTTTGTGCGAGTTTTGGGGTCATACCCCGAAGCGGAGTAGCACTAAGAACGGAACGGCGTCCGTGCGTGATGTTTCGGGATTTCGGTTAGATCAAACCTGCCTGATATGCTAGAGCCAAAATCCCGAAACATCGGGCAAGGGGTCCGTCCCGATTCATCGGGACGGCATCGGCAGCAGGCTACCGATGCAACAACAATCTTGCTTAAAGTGAAGTATCCAGCATATAAATATGCCCATCGCCGCAGTAGACTATGGCTTTGCCGGACGGAGGAGCGCCGTAAACCTCCCTGATGGTCGCGGGCATTTTCAGCTTCGACATCTTTCCGTAAGTGTCCAGAAGATAGAGCGTGTTGTCGGATGACACGAGTATCTGATTGCCCGAAAAAACGGCGTGCAGTTCAGGCTTGAAGAACACGCCGCCCTTTTCCCTGTCCCATACTTTGCCGCCTGATCTGTTATACAAGGCCAGCTTGCGTTCCGACATCGTTTCTTTCCCGTGGACGATCTGCTGCCTGTAGCTTACGGCGACGATATCCCCGGTCGGTGAAATCGCGGCGCGAACGTCATTTAGATTCAGCGCCTTGCTCAAAAGCCTGGTTCCATCCGATTTCCAAAGCCCGAGCGTCGCTTCGGGTTTTGGCCTGTTGGGTTGAGCCATTCCTAATATATAATTTCCGTTCCTGCTCATCTGAATGGTGTATTGCAGGTCTTCGCTGCCCTTTGAGCGCCAAATCTCTTTACCTTTCAGGGTGAATACTCCAACTCCCGACTCCTGCCACATTCCTACGATGAGCTTCTGATTATCGGGCGACAAGGCCATTGAGAACGGTATCCCCGGCAATGTGCGCCGCCGGTATCTCAATCCCCGATTAAGCGTGTATATGTATACGCGCTTTTTGCCAGTGCCTATGACAGCAGTTGACCCGTCGTGTGAGATTGCCGCCGACCATATCGCGTTAGACAGCTTCTGTTTCCACCGGACACGGCCTTCACTTGTCCAAAACTTGATTTGCGACTTTACCGGATTCAGGGGAGTGTAAGTCAAAAGGATTTTGCCGTCGCCGGAAAGCGTAACGGCTCTAGCGCCGTCGGTATCTTGTCGCCACAGCAGCCTGCCGGTTTCGTCGTAATATGTCAGACTACCGTCTTCGGCCAAAACGGCGGTAAACCGGCCATCGGGAGTGACGGTGATACAGACCGGCGGTCTTACTGGTTTGCTCCAGAGCGTTCGCAGACCTCTCGCGCCGGTTAGTTTAGCTTGCGCCAGCAACTGAGGGGGAACTTGTGGAAGCGACAGGACCAGCGCAAGCGCCATTGACGCAACCAGCGCGCCTATGCGTAAGCTCTTCCGGCTAATTATAGATATATCGAGTTTATTTTTATGCATTCACACGGATGTTGCCTGGTGTATCGGGACTTTAGTCCCGATACCGATGGTGCTGTTTTTTAGCGACCAAGTAGTTCTTTGAATTTCCGCGCCTGGAGGCGTTTTTCCTCTATTTCCTCGCGCGTCATGGGGCGGTTCTTGCGCTGGTCGAAACGAGAAGCCGCAAGCGCGCTGTCGGTAAGATACTCCACTGACAGTTCCGCGAAACGTTTGCGCTGCTGCTGGAAGTCGCGCCAGCCCATGTGCCCTTTCACATAAAGCATCGATGCAAGCAATTCCGCCAATTGCTCCATCATCATTGCCTTTAGTTCGTCCCTGGTGAAGATATGATCTTCAAGATAACTGAACTCCAGATTATAGGGAGGGTCATCGCCAAACGCCTCCGCGAGAAACGTAGCCGCGCGCCAGTTGAGTATGGTCGAGCGGCCGTTGGAAGTATAATACAGCTTCACTTCGGGATCGTAGATTTCCACAAGATTGCCCTCATCCAGAAATACGGCGTACTTCTTAAGGGTCCGATAGGTTCGCGGCTCGCCTTTTTTATCCGGCTTGGCCTCAAGACCCGCTATATCCGAGTCGAACACGTCGATTATCTTCCCGTAGTAGTTGTGGAATTTGCCCATCTCCTCGCGCAAATCGCCCCGGACGCGGATATAATCGCCCTCTTTCAATGGAAGCTCGCGTCCTTCCCTGCGCGCGGTTTCCTCCAACTGCTCCCGCTTGACCAGATCATTGACCGTAGTCCGCAGGAAATTAGCCAGCATCGAGTCGGACGCCAGGCGGTCGATCGCGCTTGCAAGTTTTTCCTCAGGAGCTTCCTTTTCGGCAAGAGATTCCCTCCTGCGCTTGCCCGCGACTCCATACAGGATGTCATCTTCGCCTACCTCGAAGCGTTCTTTGGTCCGCTGGCGTTCGATGGTGTATATCCAATGAGGCTCCGCTTCATCGGCAAGCCGGACGTTCTTGATGGAACCGGATGCTTTTCCCGCCCAACGTGAAACGGATTTGGCTTGCCCGTGCTGTGGCAATCTGAAAACGACGGTCCTGCCTACGCTATATTTGTGATCGTCCATAATGACTCTTCACCCATCGTAATTATACCGCGTAAGAGAGAACATCAACGGGAGGGGAGTCGAGGGAGCGGCGCCTTTGGCGCCGGCATCGGCAGCAGGCTACCGATGCAACAAAAAATCACGGACGACGGACGGCGGACTCATCGCTCGTTACTCGTCACCCGGTGTTTCGGGATTTGAATGGAGCGCAGCGGAATGGAAATCCCGAAACAAGCCGCGTATGTATCGGGATTTCCGCTACGCTCAAATCCCGATACACCAAAGCTGTCAGCTGTCAGCTGACAGCTTCTCTAAACTTGCAAGATGTATGAAGTTGCGCGCTCCTCGCTCGGAGTAGGTGGCGGACGCCGTTCCGCCGAGAATGAAACCACGGTCGCCGCCAGCCTCGATGCGCTCCAGCGCTATCGCCTCGACTTCCGCTGCGCTCAGCTTGTCGACGATCTCCATATCGTCCAGATTGCCGACAAATGCGACTTTATCGCCACATTCTGCCCTGGCGGCGCGTAGATCAGCATCACCCCAGGGAGGGGCTTCCAGTGGATCGAGCGCGTCCATCCCAATGGCGCAAAATCTGGACAAATACTTCATAATGGGGCCGTGGTTGTGGTAATAGGCGATTGCGCCGTGGGAGTGAATTATATCTACAAGCTCTTTGTCCTGCTCCAGAACGAGCGCGTCGAACCCCTTAGGCCCAAGCTCAACGCTCGCGTATTCTCCGCCGACGATGCGAAACGCATCCACGCCGTCCTCGCACAAGCGTTTAGCCCAATCGTTTGTTCTTTCCGACGCCACCCTGGTAAGCTCCATAATCAGATCGGGGTAATCCGCCCACCACAGGCAGAAATCGTTCGGACTCAACAGAATCGCAGGCATTAGTACGGCATCTGGAATAGGACACAAGACCAGCCCCTCATCGCCGATAAACTGCTTCTTCCCATGAAAATGAGAAGCATCCAACTCCGGTGGGGTAAATTTTATCTCCAGAAACTTCTCAGCGTCATCAGGACTTTTCAGCATATACTCAACGCAGGCCGAAGTTACGCCCGTGTTGCGATTTCTCATAACCAATTCCCCGCGAGGCGTAGAGACAACCGTGGTGGTCGTGTTTCCTTCTTGCGTCATCGTCATATCGCAGCTCGATCCCCAGAACGGGCCATGAGGCGCGCCCGCCTCGATAAACGGGTCGGTCTTCTCGATCAATTCCCTTGCAAGCTCCGAGTCGTGCGCAAGATGCCCCAGTCCAAACGGCGCGACCGGGATTCTATCCACCTTCTCGAATCTCATTGCGGCGAGTAATCGTTCGTGAGAGGTCATTGACATGATTTCACCTGATGAGCCTATTCTAGCCCGGCGCTGTGGTTTTAGCAATAGAACCAAACCAAGGAAATCGGCCCATTCGCGGTTAATAACGTATAGAATCAACCTAAGGAGACGTGACCCTTGAAGTCGCTCATTACAGCGTTTCTCATATTGGCAATCTCGGCGATAGCTGCCGCGCCTGTATGCTCGCTCACTATCAAGCCGGGGATGTGCAAACTCGAATGGATTATTCCCAAAGAACGTGACGATGGGACGGATTTCAGTCTCCTGCTCCTCGATAAGATGAGCGCGACCAGAGCCAAGACCATCAACGGCTTATCCTCCACAAAAGCCTACTGGGGAACACAGGGCGGACTCACCCTCATCCTCGACGAATCGAAAGGAACCGACAAAGGATACGACACGCTCTATATCATACAAACCGGCGGATATAGCTCCAAACCAGATATTGGCAAGGCCGTCAAAGTCCCGCTTAAAGATTATGGAGGGCTGTTGGGCACATATGGAATGGAGGAAGCTACCATTCAGGTCCCCATCGGCGTGGAAAGCTCCAAGATAACAAAACCATTGGCGGTCAGCGTGAGAATCGAACCGAGGAGCAAGCCCGGTGGTATTGTCGGGCGATTGACGCAATTTCGTATCAGAGGCGGCTGGAGAGGAAAGATCGAAACCGATAAGGGCGATTTGACGGTTCTTACCCAGGATCTGAACGGCAACGGTGTTTATGGCGACAGCTTTTCGGAAGACAACGACGGTGATGGGGTTAGCATAATCGCAGCCGACGAATCCTTGGCCATCAACATTCCCATCACGCAATACAGCATGTTCGGCGATAAATTCTACACAATACATGTGAACAAACTCGGCGATTCTGTGGATATACAGACCTATTCCGGTCCCATGGCTAAGCTGGTCATCCAAGCTGTGGACGGTTACAATAAGCCCGCCAAAGCTACTAGAATCTTCATCAGTGGAGACGAAGACAACTTCGATTTCGGCCCCGAAGCCGATGAGTCGTTTTCTACGGACGGCAAACCTATTCGCCCCGGCTATAAAGAGCTGTCAGTCCCTGTAAAAAACTATACCGGAATTAAGGCTGCCGTCGTTCAAAGCTCATCAAGCGGCGCCGATAGCGCATTTGCCCTTTTTATAGAAAAAGAACTCGATTTCGTCCTAGAGAAAGACAAGGAAACCACCATCAAACTCGGCGGTCCGGTGAAAATGCAGATTGCCCCAAAGCGGAAAGAATTAACGCTCAGGCGTGGTATGGGCATGGGAATTGGCATAGCGCTGACTGCTGGAACCGACGAGGTTGTGGGAATCCAGGGTGGTCGGACGGTGAAAGTCTCCATTAGCGCTCCCAACGGCAAGCAAGTTTGGAGCGGAACAGCGGAGTTCGGCAGTATCGGCTCCTGCGCGTTTTCGGTCAAAATACCACAAGACTGGAAGCCGGGCAACTATAAAATTACCGCGACTTTTGACCCGTCCCCATATTCCGCCCCCGTCACGGCTTATAAGACGTTGAAGGTCATAAAGTGATTTTATGCCGCGGGAACTGCCCTATGCTAAATCCGAAGCTTTATTTAAACACACCGTTTCCGCAGCATAAAAAGCTGTCAGCTGACAGCTAAGACCCTTAACCGACAACTCTTCCATTTTCGCGTTTGACACGAGCCGCCGCCGCGTGTACATTTGGTTTAGAGGATACCGCTGAGTGAAATTATCCATAATCATCCCCTGTTATAACGAGGAAGCAACTTTGGCTTCGGCGTTGGACGCCGTAATGGCCGTCAACATGCCTAAGGAGATTATAATAGTCGATGACGGATCAACCGACCGCACATTGGATATCGCCCGGCAATATGAGAGATTCGACGATGTAAAGATCATTGCCCTTCCCCAAAATCAAGGGAAGGGCTATGCCATCCGAGAAGCGCTAAATCGGGTTTCCGGTGATATAGTGATAATCCAGGACGCTGATCTCGAATACGATCCTAAGCAGATTCCGGCGATTGTAGAACCAATTATTCGCGGTGAAGCGGATGTAGTCTACGGTTCGAGGTTCCTTGGAAGCATACAGGGAATGCGTTTGCCGAACCTTATCGCCAATCGTATACTGGCATTTCTTGCAAGCCTTCTTTTCAGAGTCAGAATAACTGATGAAGCGACCTGCTACAAAGCCTTCGGCGTTGAGACAATCAAAGCGCTCGACCTCAAATGCAAACGCTTCGAATTTTGCCCTGAGGTAACAGCAAAGCTGCTGAAGCGGCGGACTAAGATACTGGAAGTTCCGATATCCTATGTTGGCAGGACCGCCGCGCAGGGGAAGAAGATAACCTGGATGGATGGCCTGGAGGCTATCTGGACACTCATCAAATACCGTTTTCGGGATTAGTTGTTGGTTGATAGTTTCCTATGCTTAGGCTCGTTCTTTGGAGCCGAAGCTAACGTAATTACTGCCGGCTTCGGCTTCAAAATACAAGCCGAAGCATCGACAAACGACAATACACGCGAGGTCGAATATTGGGACTCATTGAACTCTTGGCTGTCTCCATTGCACTTGGCAGCGACGCGTTCTCCGTCGCCATCTGTATAGGCATGGGAGGAGCCACACCGCCTCAGAAACTCCGGCTGGCCGCCGGCTTCGGCTCATTTCAGTTCCTCATGCCCATAGTCGGCATCATCTCCGGCAATGCCCTTGGACATATCTTTGGGCATGTCGCCGCGTATATCGGAGGCGCGCTTCTAATCTCCCTTGGCGCGCTGATGATCATCCGCACTATACGCTCAGGTTTCCATTGCCCCCCATTCGATCATTCCAGCGTCCTGAGCCTCATTGCGGTGTCTGTCGGCGTTAGCATAGACGCGCTTGCCGTCGGTTTAGGCATAGGACTCAGCCAGGTGCGCGAGGTCTTCACAACTTGCTCCGTGATCGGTGTTACGGCGTTTGCCATGACGACGGCGGGATTTGAGATAGGCGAGCGAGTCGGCAAATTAGTGCAAAATCGCTCCGCATTACTCGGAGGTCTGATACTTGTAGCAATTGGGTTGAGGATTATCATTAAGGCGTGAAATAGCCTCGAATTCGTTATAATCTCCGTTCTATCCTGCGGGAACGGCATACCACGAACCCGCTTACGCTGACAGCCCAAGCCAGTTCCCGCAGGGCATCGCAACTGTGGGCGCTGCGGGAACTGACTTCGGCAAAGCCCGAGGGGATGGCGCTGATATGCCGTTCCCGCAGCATACCAAATTCGCCATAAACTCCGTTGTTATAGACCCAGCTTTCTTCGAAGCCACGCCACAAGTCTGTTCGGCGGATGGCTTTCCGGACTCAGATATTCGTCAAGAGCCTGGTTGGTCGAGAAATAACTCTCAGCTTCATTTGCGGAGGCCGAACTCAATTCTTCCATAGCTTTCCTGATTGTTTCGGGGTCGAAGTCAAACCGGCCTCGCCAACTGCATACGACGCATTCCCGGCTCGAGGCCATATTCAAAGCTCCGCAGAGCTCGCATACCTTTAAGTCACGTTCGGTGAAGCCGGGCCTCTCCGCCCTATCCGCTCTCTCCCAGCTCATTTCAAACGCCCCAATAGATAGGCTTTTATGCTTCCTTGGCCAATCCATACTTAGTTTGCCCTTGCCACAATAGGCCTAAACCTTCAGGCTGCGCGACAAGAAGCGTGTCCTGAAGCATAAAAAACATAAAAAAATTGCCGTCCTGCGAGCCTAAACCTATTGTATAATGGAATTGGATATGAACGTTTTATGCGCGGAGGGACGCCGTTTGTCATATCGCTTTAAGATACTCGGCTTATTGATAGCCTTGGCGATACTCCCTGCGGAAGCGGCGCTTGCGCAGTATAAGGCTCCTTCGGATCTGGTCGAGATAACGGCAGCGCCCTCAATAGATAAACTCCCCGCCGGTTCGGCGTTCAAAGTCGCGGTCATCTTGAAGATCAAGCCGGGCATACATATTAACGCGGCCACGCCGGACGCCCTTTATCCCACGGAGATGAAGATAAGCGGCGGTCCGGGAATTACCTTCAAAGCCCCAATTTTCCCGCCCGCGGTCAAGAAAAAGTTCACTTTCTCAGAAACCAAAATCCCTGTATACGAAGGCAAGCAGGTGATCGTCGTCCCCGGCAGAGTCGCCAAAAACACCAAACCCGGGCCTCGGAAGCTGGCTGTTTTGCTGAAGTATCAAGCCTGCAACGACCTTGCCTGTTACCCTCCATCAGAAGCTAAAACTCAAGTAACGACCAAGGTTACTCCAGCGGGCGAAAAGGCGAAACTTATTAACAAAGACCTGTTCCCCAAGAGCAGTCCCGGCCCCGCGACACAAACCGGCGGCTTCGCAGGCAAACTATTGGGCGCATTGGCGGGGAGCAGTCCCCTACTCGCCGCGCTGATCAGCTTTCTCCTGGGTTTGACGCTCAACCTGACGCCGTGCGTTTACCCGATGATTCCCATCACCATCGGCTTCTTCGCCGGGCAGGCCGAGGGCCGCAAGAAGAAGGTTTTGTGGCTTGCGCTGGCTTATGTTTTGGGAATGGCTGTTACCTATTCCGCACTTGGAATCGCCTCCGCGTCGTTTGGAACCCTCATGGGTAGAGCTTTTCAGAACCCAATAGTAATCGGTGCGATGGTGGCGGTCTTCGTCGCGCTGGCCTTGAGCATGTTTGGCCTGTATGAGATGAAACTCCCTGCATTCATCATGAACCGAACAGGCGCGAAAAACGGAGTCGCGGGCGCGCTGCTGATGGGATTGATGGTCGGACTCGTCGCGTCGCCGTGCGTCGGGCCGGCGGTGGTGGGGGTCGCTGTATGGGTCACGCGGTTGCAGAACCCGATCCTGGGATTTTGGATATTCTTCAGCATGTCATTGGGATTTGGAATCCCGATGCTCCTGCTCGCGATGTTCTCTGGAGCAATAAACAGGCTTCCACAAGCAGGTTCCTGGATGGCAACAATCAAGAGCTTATCCGGCCTTGCGCTCCTTGGCGTGGCGGCTTATTTCGCGAAATTCCTGCTGCCTGGCCCGATGCAGCGGTTCGCCGTCCCTGCCTTCCTTCTTGTGGCGGCGGTTTATCTGGCGATGTTCGAGCCTTCTCTGAGATCGCTGAGGTCAAATCGACTGGCGCGGCCTTCCCTTGGGCTTGCAGTGGGGTTGATCGGACTATGGTTCATGGCGCCGCATACACGGCCTTCCGTGAACTGGACTCCCTACACCCCGTCAGCTTTAGAGCAGGCGTTGAAGTCAAATAGACCAATAATGATCGATTTCACGGCGGCATGGTGCATCCCCTGCGAGGAGATGGAAAAAAAGACGTTCACCGATCGTAAAGTGATCGCCGGGAGCCGCCGGTTCGTCCGGCTGCGCGTTGATTTGACCAAAAGCTCGAAGCCTACAGATTCGCTGAGAAAGCACTATAACGTTGACGGCCCGCCTACGGTCATCTTCATCGGAAGCGGCGGGCAGGAGATCAAAGATAACCGCGTTATTGGTTTCATGCCCGCGGGAGAATTTCTCAAGAGGATGTTGTAGGGGCGAAGCATTTTCTTATTGCGTTCAAAGCATGCGATCAAAATGTTGTGAAAATGCTTCGCCCCTACGATCTTCCCCGTTTCAGCAAATAGCAGAAGAACGGCGCGCCCAGCAAAGCCGTGATGACCCCGACAGGCAGTTCGCTGCCGGGGACTATGTTCCTCGCCGCCGTGTCGGCTGCCACCATGAGCGTAGCGCCCAGCAGGGCAGCGGCGGGAAGAAGTATCCTATGGTCGGGACCGAACACGCGCCGCGCCATGTGCGGCACTATCAACCCCACAAAACCAATGACCCCGCTCACCGAAACAGCCGCCGCCGTGGCGAGAGACGTAATAATGATTATGACGTTCTTCAGGCTCTCGGTGCGCACGCCAAGGTGATTGGCCGTTTCCTCTCCCAGCGATAGAACGTTGAGGTCACGGGCAAAAGCGTATAGCCCGACTAGGGCAAGCAACACAAATGGCGCCGCGATTCTCACGTAGCCCCAAGGGTCAGGCGCGCTGAAACTCCCCAACAGCCAGTAGATAATTACGCTCAAATCCTGGCCGGCGATGGTCATAACGAAGGTGAGCAGCGCCCAGAGGAAACTTCCGACCACAATCCCGGCGAGCAGGAATGAGTGCATCGCCAATCTGCCGCGATACCTCGCAAGGGAATACACCAGCAGCATCGCCGCGATTGCCGTTGCGAACGCAAGCGCCGGGACTCCGAATCCGTGCAACATTCCTCCCCAGCCCAGGACGACCGCAATGGACGCCCCAAGAGCCGCGCCGGATGAGACCCCGACGGTATAGGGGTCCGCAAGAGGGTTTAATAGAAGCCCTTGAAGCGCAACGCCGCCCGCTGCCAGCAGCATGCCTACCAACGCGGCCAATAGAATGCGGGGAAGCCGGATGTCCCAGAGTATCGACTCCGTTGCCTCATCGAGTTCGTAAGCGTCCGGGGAGGCCAAATGCAGCTTCACGGCCGCCGACTTCAGCGTTGCGCTAAGCGGCGCATCGCTTTGGCCGAGACCAAGACTGACTAAGCTGACCGCTATCAACAGCGCCGTCAGCAGAAGGCTTGCCGCGACCAGCCGTCTCAGAACCGACGGCAGCTTGAGCGCTGCCTCATTAATATCTTTAGTGGAAGGGTTGACCATATCGTACTCCAGGCTATTATATAGTAACTGTCGGGGTTCTTGGTAGGGTTTTAGTATATGAGCTTGGTCTTTCGCACACCGTCATTTCGAGCGAAGCGCTAGCGGAGTCGAGAAATCTGCTTTTTGGAATAGCTTTCAACAAACTCATAACTCGTTACTCATCGCTCATCGCTGAATCTCGTTTGACCCTCGGACAATAGCCCAACTATAATGATTGTGATGAAGAATTTATTGGCGGGAGTTGACGCGGTCCTTTTCGATCTCGACGGGACCCTGGTCGAGACGAATATCGACTTCGCCCGGATGCGCGACGAATTGCTCGTTCTGGCCGGTCGTTACGAGGTGGACTCCGAGGCCGCGAAACAATTCGACATACTCCGCATAATCGACTATATTGACGAGACCCTGCGTTCTCGCGGGATGAGCCAACAAGCTGATAGATCCCGGCAAGAAGCTGCGCGGATACTTGAAGAAATTGAGCTTGTCCACAGCGAAACCGCCCGCGAGATGGCTTTCGCCAGGGAGCTAATCCAATTACTGCGCTCGCGCGGGGTGAAGGTCGGCATAGTCACGCGCAATTGCCGCCAGGCGAGCAAAATTTCTCTTCGTGTTTCCGGTTTCGATGATGATCTGATGATGCTGGCAAGGGAAGATGTCTTGAACGCAAAGCCACATCCAGACCATCTCCTGCTCGCCTTGGAGCGGCTTGGCGCCGAACCGGAACGGTCTATAATGGTCGGAGATCACATAATGGATATTAAAGGGGGAAAAGCGGCGGGAATGCACACAATCGGCCTACTTGCGCCGGAGCGGCCAAGGGATTTTTTCGAAAAAGTCGCGCCTGACGCGGTGATCGAGAGCCTGCGGGAAATCATAGATGCTTTTAACGATCTCGATAGTTAACTGGAACACGACTGAGCTACTTCGCGCGGCGCTTAGGGCGGTTTTCGACAACTCGCCTGACGCCAA
>JAUSEB010000167.1 GCA_030650495.1 Armatimonadota bacterium
TAGGGAAGCAACCATCATGAATAGTGGATATACGCGCGCGGATATATGGTTCGCGCCGCTTCCTTTGCATGATTTAGGAATTATGGCGCAGTTCTTCCGTGAGGTAGAACTGACCGGAACCAAATTTACGAGTATAATAAAAGCTGAAATACTTATGTTTGTCATAATACTGATTACAAGCTTCGCTTTCTGGTCATTCTTCTGGAAGACGAGTCCGATACCCGCGCCGCAGTTCCCTTACGCTCAGAAGTTCTGGCCGCTGGAAGCTACTATGAGGGGAATTTGGCTTACGGCTAACAAGCAGGGCGCCGAAAACTTTATCTTGAAAGCGCTGAAATGGAATCTTGTGGGACTTGGCGGGGGAGTGGGCTTCGCTACGTACTTCCTGCTTGCCGTCACGAGGGCGCCGATGCTGCTTTTCTATGGTTTGATGGGCGGAGTAGGCGCGCTTCCTCACATGACCATTCCGATGTTCGGAGGCGCAATGCTCGGAAGATTCTACTTCGCGAAGAAATTCGGCCCAGCTAGATGGACTATGTTCGCACCAGTGCTGCTGGCGGGATTCTCATGCGGAATGGGACTTACGGCCATGAGCGGGGTCGCGCTGGCGTTAATCGCAAAATCTGTTTCATATCTGCCTTACTAGCAGATAATTCAGAAGTTTTATATCTGTCATTTCGAGCGAAGTCGAGAAATCTGCTTTTTGGGAATAGCTTTATGCTTATGCTGCGGGAACGGCATGAATTAGAATTGGTAAGGATACCGCTCAAGGCAGTTCCCGCAGCATAGTCATGCATACTGCTGATAGCTTATTATAATAATATGTCAGAAAACTGGTCTATGGCCGGATGGCAGGGAGTGTCCCTCCGAACACCGCCGGATTGGAATCTAGTCGCGGTCAGCGGCGACGAAAATAAAGGTTATTTTCGTGTTGACAGCCCTACGTCCGCAGCTGTGGAGGTACGCTGGTCGATATTACAGAAACCTCCGGATAACCTGAACGCAAGAGCGGAGGAATATCTGGAAACCCTTCGCAAGGCCGCGCGGAAACGGAAAATATCGTTTAGCGCAAAGGTGAAGTCCCGGAAACCTACGCCGGCGGAGGAAAACTTTGGCGGCGGGTCAGTGGGATTCACTTGGAGATCCGATAAAAACGCTTACGGCCGATTGCTCTACTGCGGCTATTGTAAGCGGTTAGTCATTGGCCAGGTTGTGAGCGATTCAGGGCGGGACATATCCGGGTTGTCCACAAGCATTTTGAGTTCGATCTGCGAGCATGAGGAACCCGGATGGAACGTGTGGGCGATGTATGACCTGCAAGTTTCCGTTCCGGATAAGCTGAAGTTAAGACGGCATACACTGATGTCCAGCTTCGTCGAACTGGAATTCGCGAGCCGGAAAGATAAGCTGGTAATCCAGCGATGGGGACTTGCGGCTAATACTTTGCTGAAAAAACAGAGCCTTGAAGAGTGGGCTGATAAAGTATACATGCCGGGTATTGCCGGATATAAGACGAGCCGGACCAGCGAAGACGACGCTCACAAATCGCTCATGTTCACCGGCAAGCGTGGAGTTAAAACTACTCTATTGTCATTACCGATGGGGCTGATGGGAAAACCGTTGCCGCGAAATATCCGCGGACACGCTTGGTTTTGCGAAGAATCGAATAAAATTTACGCTGTTCGCCACTATCACACTGGTGAGAGTGACCTCGCGCGTATTATAAAAGAAAAGATAGCGTGTCATTAGATGGCGCTTAGAGATATTGTCGGGAAATACATACCGGTTGTAAAACGCAGGCCGTCGCTGACAAAACAGCAGGCAATGGCCATTTCACCGGTTCATAACACAAGCATAACCTGGACGAAGATTGATGGCGGGGAAATTCTATTAAAGATTCCCAAGAGATCTGATCGGCTGGGAAAAATTATTGGACGGATATTCAGAATTCCGGACTATAAAGAAATCCTACTCGACGAGGTCGGCGCCGGCGTCTGGGAAATGTGTGATGGAAAGAAAAGCATCGGCCAAATTATCGACGAAACCAGCAAAATGTTCAAGCTAAATAAGCGAGAGTCGGAAGTATCGGTGACGACGTATATCAAGATGCTGGCCGAACGAAGATTAGTAGGTTTACTGCAACGAGGAGGTAAGCTCCGGCATGAGAGGCGATAGCAAGAGCGGGGTGGGGCGGCAGATTCATCTTCCAC
>JAUSEB010000359.1 GCA_030650495.1 Armatimonadota bacterium
CCGAAACAACGGCGCCCTCCTAAACATCCGCCAGCAGCGAATCCCAATCCGGTGATTTGCCTTCTGCCATAACTCCCGCCGCTTTCTCCAACCTTTCGGCAATTGCCTTGAGATAGCCGTCACTTGTGCGTATAGCGTTCAAAGTGTTTTGGAAAGTACTCTGCTTCTTGGGATCGTCGGCTGGGCGCCATTTGTCCCAATACTTTTCAGTCGCGTCGGCCATCCGCTTCTCCTGGACGGCCAAAGCTGACAGCTTCTTGGATTCATCGCCAAGAACCTTGGAAGCCGCGGCGGATTTCCCTTTTGAAACAAGCTCTTTTGCCTTATCCATAGCTTGAGTCAAAAGCCACGGCGCAACAGCCCGCTCGCCGATGTGGACCTTCATCTCAGCGGCATATATGAGAGAACCGTATTCCCACTTGTGCCGCAAGGCTTTCGAGGAATATGCCTGCATTACCTTCAGAACACTGAGGATGGAACTAAGGTATTCTTTCTTTTCCGCGTAAGCGCCCGAAGTCGCAAGCTCGTCAAATTCTTTCTTTTTCTTCCACACGTCCGCAATCTCGTTGCCAACATAGGCGGGGAGTTCGTGGAGAGTGGTCACTGCCTGAAGAAGATCGGGACCGGCGTCTATGCCGAAGAAAGTTTTGAAGAATGAAGTCGTTAAGCCGTTTCTGTCCGGTTCGCCGCCCGACCATGAGGCTTCCGCCGCAAGCGCGATTCCGTACCATAAAGTGTCGGAAACGTATCGCTGCGGAACCCATATCGTGTTATTTATGCCAAGCAGCTTATGATTACGAGCGATCTTGCCGAAGTTCTCGACATTTCGAAGCGCGTCGCCTTTCGGCAATACCGCCCGGCTGCCGAACACTATTCCCGATCCTCCGATAACCGTATAACCTTTGCTCATAAGAAACTTGACTGGCTCGTCCGATAAATCAGCCCTATAGTTCCAGTGATTCAATATCGCGTATTTAGGGACTATGTCCGCCGACTCCGGGTAGTTCAGCAAAATATCAGCCCACAGAATTGGAATTTTGCCTCGTTCATAGATAAGCTCAGCCGTGCGCTTGAGATGAAGTCCGACAAGCGCCGTTTCTCCGTGCTTTTCCACCTCAGCCTTGCACTTGGGACATCTGCCGAAATGGGCCTCATCGCTCCCGCCGTGGATATATTTGCTGGGGAAAAGCTCGCACATCTCGTCGAATATATCGGCGGCCAACTGCCATGTCTTTGGATTCAACGTGCAGAGGTCCGGCCCTTCCTCGGAAAGGTCTTCATAGTCCGGGTGGCCTGTTACCCAACCGGCGTGCCCCCAAAGCTCTATTTCGGGAATCACCTCAATATGCCGCTGGGCGGCGTAATTGACAAATCGTTTGATCGTGTCATGGCTCATCGCGTAGTCTGACGTCAGCTTTGGATGCCTCTTCAGTTCGATAGGCGCGCCCTGGTCGTCGGTAAAGTGCATAAATATGGCATTGAACTTATATTCCGCCATAAAATCAACCAGCTTGAAGTAGTATTCATCCTTCTCTTTCAACCGGGCAAGATCGGCCATAACGCCTCTCAACGGTATCTCAGGAACGTCCTCTACCACACACTTCGCGACAGTCCCTTGTCCTGCCGTGACAGCCTGAATAAGGGTCTGGACGCCATAGAATAAGCCCG
Source organism: Armatimonadota bacterium (assembly GCA_030650495.1). Classification (GTDB taxonomy): domain Bacteria; phylum Armatimonadota; class UBA5829; order UBA5829; family JAUSEB01; genus JAUSEB01. The sequence goes on from JAUSEB010000359.1 coordinate 1,669, forward strand.
CCGCCGAGCTGGCGCGAATGACAATCTCATCGGAAATATCGAGATTATAACCCGCAGCTCCTACTGGAAATATGACTTGCGGGGGCTTGACGGCGGTGGTATTTAAGGCAGTAACGCGAAGCCAATAGCCGTTCTTAAAATCTCCGCTGCTGAGTATTTGCGGTTGGATGCCGATATTGCGGAAAGCAGAGGCTAGACCTGCCGCCGCGAATTGTCCTTGCTTGTCATCCGGTCCAAAGGCAATCATCGGCTGCGCCGGAAGTTTGAACTCACCTGATGTGAATTTCACATTACCAGGTCTGGGCACGACGCTCAACGCCGCTTGGACTTGCCTCACACCCGGTTTGTTGATCTTTGTCTTGGTTTCTCCGGCAACATTATCAGCGAATCCTTCCGCCGCAACCACTGCCACTCCCGAAGCCGCTGCGGCAAGAACCTGACGTCTTGTAAGCTTAACCATACTGGAACCCCCTATATACACTATCAATATCTATAAGTTCAGTATACTCGAAATCGGTTGGTTGTTCGTAGTTATTAGCTAGCAGCCACTAATCACTCAAGAGCTTTTGAAGACCCTTAACGCTTCCTCGTACACCATTTTCACAGGCGTTTTATGCGCCTCGGCAGCATTTCGACAGTCTTCATATTCCGGCGCGGCGTTTATGACCCTGCCTCCGAGACTTCCGATCTTTATGCGTATTGGCCCGTAATTCGTCTGCGCGGTTTCCCAGGTTCTCTCCAAGCAAGCTCGTTGAACCTCTTGAATTCTGACGCCAAGTGTAGAAGTTTCCTCGAAAATAATAGACAGTGTTATACTAGCTAAATGAGGATCGCACAGGACGCTGAGCAGTGTCGCGGGGCGGTTCTTTTTCATCTGGATTGGGGACAAGTATACGTCACGCGCTCCGGCTT
>JAUSEB010000193.1 GCA_030650495.1 Armatimonadota bacterium
TGAGATATATATGAACCGGGGTTTCTTGCGCACCCAGTTCGCCTCGAATTTCATATCCACGATAGGTCTTATATCCCACTTGCGATGTTCTTGGCGCCAGAGCATCAAGTTGTAATTTCGCATGCAAACGTCAATATCCCGTCCCAGTATGCCGTCCTGTGGATACTTCTTATATAACCTTTTAGTCTCGGCGAGCGCTGCTTTCCATATTTTTTTCGATGATTCGATATCGCCGGTCTTCTCATACATGTGAGCAAGCATCCGGTCTACAACGAGCGGATACCGCTGGTGCGAGTCGTCGGTCTCAGGATTCAGGTCCGGCAAATCGGTTGCGACCTTCATCCACTTCACTGCATTCTCATAGTCCCTCATCTTGAGGTTGTAGTGGACGAACGCCAGGTCGAACGGCAGATCATACGTGTCGGGATTATTCTTTATTCCTTCGCGAAGCAAAGCCAGCGCGGGAGGGATATACCTCCTGTCCGAGCGCTCGTCCTTGTCCGTGATGTTGAAGTCGAGATGCCATGCTCCGACCTTATACACGTCCATATAGTGGGGGTCGAGCCAAGTGATGAGCCTTATCAAAGGCATAATAGCTTCATAGTTACCCTGGTGGAAGAATTCATCGGCCCTTACCCAAAGCAAGCCGGCCACGCTCTCGCGCATTCCCGTAAAAGTGGCGAGTATATACGGGCCGGGCAATTGGAAAATAAGTTCCGTTTGTTCCCGCCCATGTAGAGGCTGCTGTATTCGGTCGCGTTTTGGGTCGATGTCACTCTGAAGCATCACGATGCCGGCCAGCAGTGCCAGACCGAACGCGAACAAACCGGTTCTGGAGCTTCTCTTCATCTCAGACTTCCTTCTTCTCGAAAATCCAGATTCCGAATACCATCAGCATGACGCAGACAAGAATGGAATACACCACGTTTTCCGCGATGTAATTGCCGAGGTCTTTGACAACGAAATTAGGCTGGAGTATGGGATTCAACACATGGAAATTTCCGAACTGCGGAACCAGATTGTGGATTATCCAGCCAATGGCTTTCGTCAACGGCGGTTTGTGCGGGTCGCTGATCAGACTTCCCGTAACAGACGAAAGGCTGCCAATGCAGTACAACGCGGACGTTGCGAAGAAGTTCACCCAGGGCCCGAGGAAAGTGGAGAAGAACATCGCCATCCCGACTACCATAACCAGTTGGAACATTATCAGAATGACTCCCGGGGCCAATTGACCGAATGTCGGAATCAGTCCGCCGAAAATAACCGCTATGCCGTGCCCTATCTCAGCCGCGCTTACTTTTCGATCCCCAAGAGGCTGAATGAGGCTGCTCAATGCCTGCTCCAGCGGCCCGCCGTATTTCTTGACGGTCACCGCGATAATAACAACGATCCCCATAAGGGCGACAGTGAAAAACAGAGTGAAGATCGCTCCCAGGAATTTGCCCAATAGGAACTCATAACGGTTCACGGGTTTCGAGAGTATGGTGTAAATCGTTCTTCGCTCGATCTCCGTCGGAATCAGTTGTATGCCCATTATCACCGCTATGAGCAGGCCGGCTATGCCTATCATTCCAAAGCAGAAGCTCTTTATGGTCGTCAATTCTTGCCGGAAAGAGAAGAATCCGAACATCATCGAGATCGGTATCAACGCGACCGTGACGCCAAAGAAAGTCATCAGTACCTTCTTGCGAATCGCTTCTCCAAAAGTTGTCCGGGCGATTGTCAGGATTGTCATTTTTCCGCCTCCCTAACCGTACGAATGAAGATGTCCTCCAGCGTGCTCCTCTGCGGCGTGATGGACACGATCTCGCCCCGGCTTTCGACGACTATGCAGACCGCCTGCTGCGACTTCTCGTCAGGAGTCAGGCAGACCACTTTGTCGCTGTCTTTCTCGTCCACGTTATGGGCGATCGAGCGCAATTGCTCCAGAGCGTCTTTGCTGAGTTTTCGAGCTACTATTTCAGTTGCTCCGCCTTTAAGCAATTCGTCAACGCTCCCCATTTTCAATAGTTTCCCGGCGACCATTATGGAGACGCGGTCGCAAACCATTTCCACGTCGGTCAACTGGTGCGAGCTGAGAAAAACCGTCTTTCCCTGCTCGCGAAGACTGACAATCAGATCGCGTATGTCCATGTGAGCGATTGGGTCCAGGCCGGAGGTCGGCTCGTCAAGAAAGAGTAGGGAAGGGTCGTTCACAAGCGCCTGGGCGATTCCAATCCTCTGAAGCATTCCTTTGGAATACTCTCGAAGCGATTTCGATTTCGCCTGCGCAAGTCCGACCTGCGCCAGCAGCTTATCAGCCTTCTTTTCGGACTCCGCCCTGCTCATTCCAAAGAGTCTGGCGTAAAAAACCAGCGCTTCCATCCCGCTCATGTACTCATAGAAGTAAGGGCTTTCGGGCAGATAGCTGATCCGGCGTTTGACTTCTATATCGCCCGCTGGTTTGCCTAATACCGTGGCCTTGCCCGATGTAGGGAAAATCAGGCCGAGCAGCATCTTGATGGTCGTCGTCTTCCCAGCCCCGTTCGGCCCTAGAAATCCGAAAATCTCCCCCTCGTTGATGTCCAAATTCAACGAATCCACCGCCAGGATGTCTTCTTTTGTGAAATAGTTCCTGTAGACCTTGGACAGGTCCCGGATTTGAATGGCGTCAGCCATGCAATACCCCCTGTACAATCAAATCGGCGCCCACTGCGCTCTTAATACGACTTGGGCGCCACCTCATCTGTTCCAAGATTATATGCTTAGGCTTGTAGTTCGAAGCCGAAGCCAACTAAAGTTTGTATGCTTAGGCTTGTAGTTTGAAGCCGAAGCCGACCTACAGTTACGTAGTCTTAGGCTCCAAAGAACGAGCCGAAGCATCGAAAAAAAGTATATGCTAGACCCAAAGGCATGTCAAGCAGTAATACGTGTCAACGGTATTGCTGAGTTCCCGGAAAATTTGGAAGCTGTCAGCTGACAGCTGACAGCTTCCAATCTAGGTCACCGGTGTTTCGGGATTTGAATGGAGCGCAGCGGAATGGAAATCCCGAAACAAGCCGTGCATGTAACTTCTAACCTCTAACTTCTAAACCCCGCTCCATTGTCCGCCTTATAAGCAGGTAATATACCAAGGCCAGTATGGCGTTATAGACTGACTCCATCGGCAGGTTCATAAAGACCGCCGAGTGGCCGCGGGCAGGATCGACCAGGAAGTAGATGGCTTCGCATACGATGCTGCCAAGCAGAGTCGCGGCAAAGAGGACGACCGGGTTGTCCTGAAAGACCCACGTCCTGAGTGAAGCGACAAAGAAGCCCAGAAGAGTCCGGCTTGCGATGAAACCGCCGAAACCCAGGCCGGCGATGGAAGCGTGAGTAAGCCCGGCCGCGAAGCCAAACACCGCGCCTAATGTCGGTTCAAATACCAACCCCATCGCCATAGTCGCGGCTATAAGGAAATCGGGCGTCGCGCCTAAGATTGACATTCTATCAGATAGCTGGCTTTGCATCGCCCCGGCGAATATAAGCGTGAAAATCACGACAAGCGTTCTCTTCACGCTATTCTCCGATTCCCTTGATGATTACAAACGCTTCTTCCAGCCGGTCGAATTGAACCGCCGGTTTAATCTCGGCTGATTTAACGAATCCATCAGTCCGCTTGATCCTGGTAACGCAGCCGATAGGGATTCCCTTGGGGTACACTTTGCCGACGCCGGAGGTGACGACCATGTCACCGGCTTTTACGTCGGCGTTCTTATCGAGATAATTCATCACGAGATACCCGGTGTGCTGGCCCTGGCAAATCCCATTGACCCGCGATCTCTGTGCTATCGCGCCGACTCCGCTGCTCTGGTCCGTCAGGAGAAGAACCTCCGCTACGCCTGCGTCGGATGTGAGGACTTGGCCCACCAAACCCTGGGGAGTAATGACGGCGTATGCCTGCCACACTCCATCGTCTGAGCCGCGGTCTATCGTGCAAGTCTCATGCAACCGGCTGGCTCCTCTTGCGATCACCTGGGCTGAAAGAAGCCTCATAGGGTAGTTCTTCTTGAACTCCAGGCCGATCCTGAGACGTTGGTTTTCTTTGCGTTCTTCGCGAAGCCTGGCGTTTTCCATATAGAGGCGGGATACCTTCCCACGCAGCGCTTTGTTCTCGCGGAGCAATCTGCCTCTGGTTCGCATGGATTCGGAAACGCCGGACCCGGCGCCGCGTACGGCGTGTATGGCGGATTGAAACGGGGAAAGAATTGTGCGGATTACCTTTTCGGCGGCAGACGACTGGTTCTGTTCGACGGCCCGGTTGTGCGCCGCCGCCAGGAATATCCCCAGCGCTAGTAGGCACGCCATAGTTAAGAATCTGTAATTACGCGAGTGCATCATGCTTTTAAGAGTTGAGAGTAATTATGCCTATGCTGCGGGAACGGTGTGTTTAGATAAAGCTTTGGAATGAGTATAAGGTAGTTCCCGCAGCAATCATACCCGTGAACTGCGGGAATTGCAATGGACTAAAGGCATAAGTTTCTGCCACAAGACCATTCCCGCGGAATATCTAACTACCGCATTCTGCTTGAGCTAATCAGCGCTTTTCTCAAAGCCGGGTTGCTTTCCGACTCTTCCAGAGCTTTTCCGGCGCCTATGACCACGCAGCTCAGAGGATCGGGAGCTATGTGGACGGGAATCATCGTCTCCGCCGCGAGCAGTCTATCCAAACCCCTCAGCAGAGCGCCGCCTCCGGCCAGAACGATGCCTCTTTCCATAATATCCGCGGCCAACTCCGGCGGAGTGGTTTCCAGCGTAAGCTTTACGCTTTCGACTATAGCGTTTACCGGGTCGCGAATTGCCTCTCTCAGATCGTTCGACGCGATAATCGCGCTCTTCGGCAGTCCGCTCACCAAATCCCGACCACGAACCTCCATAGAAATTTCTTCTTCAAGCGGGTAGGCCGAGCCAATCGCCAGCTTGACTTCTTCCGCCGTGCGGTCGCCGATCAACAGGCTGAACGCTTTTCTGACATAAGCGACAATTGCTTCGTCTATCTCATCGCCCGCGATTCTGATGGAGCGGCTGGTGACGATACCTCCCAGGGAGATTACGGCTACCTCCGTAGTGCCTCCACCGCTGTCAACAAGCAGACCACCGGTAGGGTCGCCGACCGGCAGCCCCGCCCCAATGGCGGCGGCCATCGGCTCTTCGATTAGATAAGCCTCGTCGGCCCCGGCTTTCTTGGCCGCGTCTATAACGGCGCGACGCTCGACTTCGGTGACTCCCGATGGGATTCCGACCACCACTTGCGGGTGGATAAACGAATTTCTACGGTGGACTTTATGGATGAATCCGCGCAGCATTTGCTCGGTTTGGTCGAAATCCGCTATAACGCCGTCCTTTAGCGGGCGGCTGGCGACTATGCTGCCCGGCGTCCTCCCAAGCATACGCTTGGCTTCTTCGCCGACGGCCAACACTTTTCCCGTATCAGTTGAGATTGCTATAACCGAAGGCTCTCGCAACAAAATCCCTCGTCCTCTTACGTGAACCAGCGTATTCGCCGTGCCAAGATCTATGCCTATACCGCGTGAAAACTTGCTAAATAATCTGGATATAAAACTCATAATGAGGCGGTTTCTCCGATATTCTGGTACAATATCATACGGTTTTGCTGGCGGCGGCGTTTCCGCTGAGTTTCGCGCGGGAACGCTCACTCCAATGCAGCCGTTATTATACCATAAACGCACAGCTTATTTCGAGAATATGGAGAATGCAAGTGAGAACAAGTTTTTTAGGAATTCTTATAAAGGTCTGTTGCATCGGTAGCCTGCTGCCGATGCCGGCGCCGAAGGCGCCGAAGCTCCCTCGCACAGTGGGTATTTCTACTATGATTCCCATAATTATCTCAGCCGCCTTGCTATTGGCCGGATGCGGAGAGGGTTATGTAGGCCGCAAAATAGAAGCAGGTGTGGCGAAGCGATTGCCCGACATTATCGGCCCCGCGGACTCTTATGAAGTGAGCGTGTCTGGGCGAACAACCAAGATGATTTCAGGCCGAATATCGCACATGACGATTCATGGTAAGGGGGTGCGTCCGGCGGGTGATTTGTTCGTTGATGATCTTATCGTGGATATGCGCGATGTGGAATTCGACACGGATAAAGATCGTTTAAGTGAAGTGGGGGAGACGACATTCGAGGCGACATTGCTGGAGAAGTCTCTGAACCAGTATGTTTCAACGCGGCAGCCCGATCTCAAAGACCTGAAGATCACTCTCAAAAACGGCAAGGCAACTGTCTATACAAAGCCGAATATAATCGGCTCGTTCATATCAGCGTCAATTACCATTACCGGATGCGCGGAATTGGGCCCAAGGAATACAGTGAATTTCGTGCCGGATAAGCTGTCAGTCGCGGGTATATCTATGCCGGAGATTGCCATTAAGTTCGTCACGGAGCGAATAAATCCCGTGATGGATATGTCTCTGGCCAAATTTCCGGCCACCATCAAAAGCGTCTCGATCATCGACCGTGGCATCAAGATCAAGGGAATCGCGGATTTGAAGAACGGGCTTGGAGACTCAGACGATAGTCGGTAGCTCGGTGTTTCGGGATTTGAATGGAGCGTAGCGGAATGGAAATCCCGAAACAAGCCGCGCCTCTCTGGGTGGCTGTTTCCGAACAGCCACCCCACACTGATCTGGGATTTCCGAATCCCGAAACCAACCCACACTCCGTGTCCCCGAGTAGCCGCGGGCGTATCGAGGGGCGGCACAACCCCACCGTTACTTCAACAATTCCTGCACCCGCGAAGCAACATCATCCAGCGTAGCGCTTAACGGCCGGGCCTCCAGGCCGATAAGCTCAACGTGCGGCTGCGTAAGAGGGATGAGTATCTTTATCGCCTTGCAGGAGGCTATCGCCGTGGCAATATTCGGGCTTATCTCGCCAAGTAGGGAGTTCGGTATGACTATACCCACCGGCCCGACTATGATGTCGGCAGTCGGCGCCGTCACGACTATCGCGTTCTCACCGGTTGCGCCGACATCAGCCCCGGATTTGACCATGCTGCCCGTAGCAGCCGCGTTGGTTCCGAGGGCTATCAGAGTGTCCTCCCGGCGCAAAATCTGTTTGAGCCGTGCAACTACCTGCGAACCTATCCCTCCACCCATTCCGTCAATGATAGCGATTTTCAATGGCAGTCAAACACCTCCATGCCGAGTTCTTCCAGCAGCAGACTTAGTAAATATATCGGCAGCCCCACAACGTTGAAGTAACAGCCTTTGATGCGCTCAATCAGGACGGCTCCCTTTCCCTGAATCGCATAAGCCCCGGCCTTGTCCATAGGCTCGCCGGTCGTCAAATAGCGCTCGATCATACTGTCGGTCAAACGGCGCACGGTCACATCCGTGCTCTCGATGCCGCTTTTCTCAATAGTGGTTCCATTTCTGATCTCGATAACGCACAAGCCGGTGTAGACCTGATGTGTCCGCCCGCTGATGATACGAAGCATTCGGCGGGCGTCATCAGTATCCGATGGCTTGCCGAGGATTTCACCTCCGACAACAACTATGGTATCCGCGCCGATAACTATCGCGTTATCCAATCCACTTGCCACCGCGCGGGCCTTGCGCCGGGCTGATACAGCCACATATTCGGCTGGAGGCAGTTCCGAAGAAATCCTGCTCTCGTCAAAATCGCTTGGCCCGACTTCAAACTCCGGGCAAATCAGCCCAAGCAGCTCCCGCCTCCTCGGCGACGCCGAAGCCAGTATGATCCTACGGCTTTTGATCTCACGACCTCCATTTTAAGCTGTCAGCTGTCAGCTGACAGCTGACAGCTTAAACAAACCCTTGATCACGCGCGATATGTCATCGCGTGCGAAAAAGAACCGACAACTGTCAACCGTCAACTCAATAAATCAATCTCATTATCGCTTCCGCCAGCTTTTGGGAATCGTGGCGTACGACCGTTGTCTGGTTCATGAAGTCGCCGACGACCGGGCGGAAGCCGAGTTCTCTTATCTTATCTACATCCGGCGCAACCGGCTCGGCGCCTATCTTGAGGTATCTTGCAATCATATCCACGCTCGGCGCCTGGCGGTTGACCATCACATAGTTGAATAACCGGCCCTCGGCGTGTCTCGTAACCGCCCGTATGTGATCGGACGCGGTGTAATTGTCAGTCTCGCCTGGCTGGGTCATCACGTTGCACACGTATATCTTCATCGCATCCGCGTTATTAACAGCTTCGGCGATGCCTGGCACAAGCAGGTTCGGGACAACGCTGGTGTAAACACTGCCGGGGCCTATTATAATGACGTCCGCGAGCGATATAGCCAACAAGGATTCTTCAACGGGCGTAACGTTTGATGGATGAAGGTGGATCGTCTTGATGGCCTGCGGAGCTTCCGCGATGTTAGTCTCGCCTTCAACCAGCGTACCGTCCTCCATTTCAGCCTGTAAGGTCACCGTGCTGTTGGTTGATGGAAGCACGCGGCCGCGAATAGCGAGAACCCTGCTGGTTTCTTTGACCGCCTGTTCGAAATCCCCTGTGATGTTGGTCATCGCGGCGATGAGCAAGTTGCCGAAAGAATGCCCTTCCAATCCCTTGCCCCCGGCGCCAAATCGGTACTGGAATAGCTCCGTCATCAAAGGCTCCGCGTCGGCAAGCGCGACCAGGCAGTTGCGAATATCTCCCGGCGGAGCTATTCCCAATTCGCGGCGAAGCGCTCCGGAGCTGCCGCCGTCGTCCGTGACCGTAACAATGGCGACTATATTACTCGTATATTCCTTCAAACCACGAAGGAGGGTGGAAAGCCCGGTGCCGCCGCCAATGACAACTATGTTGTGGCCCTGCGACAAGTAACGCTTCTGGTAAATAACATCGGCCAATTTGCCCTTATTCTGCGGGCTGATTACGCTCGTAATGGAATCGATGACCTGCTTGATAGCGACGAAGATGAGTATGAGGCCGAAGGCGATAAGCGCAAGGCTGATCGGAATCAGCGTAGCGGGTTGGTTAAGCTGGATGCCGAACCGCTCGTAGGCGAACTTGGCGGCGCGTTCGAGATAATCTAAAACGTTGATGTTGGCGAGAAATACTACGCCCGTCAGAATCGCGAACACGCCGATGGGGATGAGAAGAAGCCAGCGTTTCACCTTCATCCCCGGATAAAGCCACTTTAGAGCGCTTCTAATTCGCTTCATATCCTTTAGACGCTCCCGATGTGGTTCGTGTCACGATGCTCGACGATGACATTCGACCCTCGTGACTGCAAAAACCTGCCCAGTTCATTCGCCACAACGACGGACCTGTGCCGACCGCCCGTGCAGCCAATAGCGATTGTCAAATACGCCTTACCTTCTTTAGTGTACTGCGGAATAGAGAAATCGACCAGATTGAATAGCCGTTCCAACAGCGGCTCCGTCAGCGGGTCGGATAGGACGTAGCGACGCACCGCCTCGGCGTTCCCGTCGAGCGCCCTAAGAGCGTCCACATAGTGCGGATTGGCCAAAAACCGAACATCGAAGACAACGTCCGCGTCGAGCGGAATCCCGAATTTGAACCCGAACGACACCACGGTTACGACCATGCTGTCTTTCGCCCCATCAGGGCCGAAATACTGCGCCACCTCTTTGCGAAGCCCAAGCGGCTCTAAATTGGACGTGTCGATAACCTTGTCCGCGCGCTCGCGTATGGGCGCAAGTTGCGCCCGTTCTTCCTTTATGCAATCGGTGATTGACTTCCCCTTTTCAAACAGGGGATGACGCCTCCGAGTCTCCTTAAACCGGCGGATCAGAACCGTGTCCGTTGCGTCCAGAAATAGTATCTTCGGCTTATCGAATCCATTTTCCGTCTGGCTCAGTTCGGTGTAGTCTTTCAGGAAATCCTCGAAGAACTGCCCCGCGCGGACGTCGATCACAAGAGCCACGTTCTGCGGCTTGGCCTCCGGCTCGTCCCACAGGCGCACCGTTTCCGCGAGCAAATTCGGCGGGAGATTATCTATGCAGTAGAAGTCCAGGTCCTCAAAAGCCCTGATCGCCAGATTCTTTCCGGCCCCGGACATTCCGGTCACAACCACCAACTGCCTTTTCACTTAATCTCCCTTCCGAACCACAAGGTTCACTATGCCGCTGACGACGGTCATACCGGCGTAAGCTATGAGAATCGCAATCACGCCCCTGGGAGGACCTTCTATCTCAAATCCCGGCGTAACCCTGAACGCAAGCCAGAAGAAGAATAAATTGATGACAATGCCGAAAAGCCCAAGCGTGAGGCAGTTCAGCGGTAAAGCGAACATCTTGAAAATGGGACGAATAAATGCGTTCAGCAGGCCCAATACAAGAATGACTATGAGTGGCGTAAAGATGCCCGAATATCTGATGCTGCCTGGGAGGAAAAAGCCGAGTATGCCGAGGATGACCCACAGGCCCAACGCGTTCAGCAGCCACCGCAGCAGTATTTGCCTCATAACCTAACGCCCTCTAATCCAAGCAATTTCACTTTCCAGTTGATACCTCCGGTGAAGCCGCCTAACTTGCCACCGCTCGCAACTACTCTATGGCAGGGAATAGCCACTGGTACCGGATTCCGCCCCAAAGCCTGTCCCGCCGCGCGATAAGCTCCCGGATGGCCCGACTGTTCGGCGATTCGCCGATAGCTCACAATCGAACCATAAGGAACGGTCATCGTAGTTCGCAGTATCTTTTGCTGGAATTCCGTGAGACCATCCAAATCAGGCTCGAATGTGAACTCCGTCCG
>JAUSEB010000208.1 GCA_030650495.1 Armatimonadota bacterium
GCAGTCTGGAATGCACTGGACACAGCAGGGAGCAGAGTCTATACTGCAATTGCGTCGGATGTGGATGGATATTCCCACTGCTGATTTCGCTGAGTATGCTCGTATGGCTGCTTAGCCCAATCACAAACTTGGCGTGCACCCACTCCAATTCAACATTTGACAGAACCGGATTTCAACGTATAATGAATCACAAACTCGCCGGGTTTCCATCCTAAACAGGATGTGGAGGTAAGATGAACAACATCTCCCTTGCGAATTTCGTCTCAGGACGTGGTCGCGCCAAAGCCTTGATAGTTTTGTTCGTTGTCATGATTATAGTTAATCTCTTGGCGATTTGCGCGGATTACGGTCAGATAAATTTGCTGTCTAGAGCAATATCGGGAGCCACCGTTACTATGGCTGAAGCCCAAATGAACGATGCTTTTATGGCGGTGACCAGCCTACTGACATCGCTGTTATTTTTCACCATAGGCATAATATTTCTTATGTGGATATATAGAGTTCATAAGAATCTTTCGGCTCTTGGAGCATGCGATCTCAAGTTCACTTCCGGATGGGCGGTTGGGTATTTCTTTGTTCCTTTCTACAGTTTTTTTCGTCCCTGCCAAATAGTCACTGAGATATGGAAAGCCAGTGATCCTACGGCCAATGAGGGCCACTTGCTGAAGAATGTAAATAGCTCGCCTCTTGTTGGGCTGTGGTGGGTTGCGCATTTGGCTATGAATATTTTGAGCTTGATGGCGACTGCGGCTATTACGGGCCCCGCCCAACACTCTGTATCCGAGCTTCGTTCAGGAACGATAAGTATGCTGGTTGCTGATGTAGTGGCCGTCTTAGCCGCTGTATTAGCGATGCTTGTCATAAAAGCTGTAGACACAAGGCAAGAAGAAAAACACAGGCTTCTTCTAAGCGCTGCGTCAGCGCAAGAAACCCACTCAGAAAGATAGATTATCTACCCAACTTTTACTATGCCTCGGGAAGCTTTTTACACCGAAGCATCGCATGGAACTGAAGCTGTCAGCTGTCAGCTGACAGCTGACAGCTTCTATTTCGCTTCTTCGCGTTTGCCCTGATGCGCTCGATTTGCTCTTCACTTACCGCCCGTTCGAAGCTGCGGAAGCCCGCGAGACGGAATCCGTGCTTGTCGCCGATTTGCTTGATCTCATCTATTTGGCCGACTGTGAGGTCGCGCCCAAGCGTGAAGTTTTCATACCTGCCGTCTAGGGCGAGCATCATGGTCTCGGACATACAGGCGTAAGCCGTCTTGGGCGGAAATCCGAAGCTGAAGTTGAAGTTCACATCACCTGGGACGGCCACGACTCCACCTTCGATAACCAAAACGTCGTCACGTTCCTGCGCTACGCGCACGGACACATCCCTTGGCCGCGCAACGTCGCAGACCACTGCGCCGCACTTGATGAAGGACGGCTCGATTATCGCATGGACGGCGCTGCTGACGGCGATCACTATGTCGGCCTTTTCAACACCGGAGCGAACATCGGTGGTTGTGGAGATGGTCGCGGTAGTCAATTTGCGAATATCCGCCGCGACTTCCTCCACCCTTTCAGCATTCTTATCGACCAATATCAACTCAGCCGCCTGGCGAGACATTATTTCCGCGCAAGTCCTGCCGATAGAGCCTCCGGCGCCGACTACGGTCACGATCGCCTCTGACGGCTTAATATCCATCATCTCCGCGGCCTTTATCGCTCCCTCGATGGCCGTAGCCACCGTAAAGCTGTTGCCGGTAGTCACGGCGCAGTCCAGGCTATTTGCGATAGTGACGCCGCCGTCGCCGACCACGGACGTGAACGCCCCAAGTCCAATAATCTTAGCGCCGAGGTCGACGGCTATCTTGCCCGCGTCGATGATCTTCTTGTAGACAAAATCGACCGGCAGGCTGAGCATCTGCTTGGGTGTAAGAGGGCAGCCGACGAACCAGCCCTCGGCCTCGGCTCCGGTTGCGGATTTTACTCCTGTTATGTGGGAGATCAACATCGGGCCTTTATGCTCCAAGCCCCATTCCACCCACGATTCCGGCAGGAATTTGACAAACGGATACTTGCGCGCGATGTCTCGCTTCGCATCAAGCGGATGCATTATAAAACCGAATTTCTCCAAACGCCAAACTCCTTTTTCCAGGTTGAAGGTTGAGAGTTGAGGGTTGAAGGAAGACCTCTATCCTTCGGCTTGTTCTTTGAAGCCTAAGATAAGTTGAATGTTTAATGTTGAAGGTTGAATGAGGCAATGCCGATGTCTTAAACATTCAACCTTAAACCTTCAACTATCCCTCGATTCCCTTTTCCCATCCGTGTTTATCTGCGTACATCAGCGTTAATCTGCGTTCTTCCGTGAACCAGCCTTCCAACGCATAAGAAAGCGGCGTCGAGCCGCCGCAGTAAGAGTTCAGAGTTGGTGAGCATAACCCCCTCAATCACCCCTACTAAAGGGGGGAAGTATCGTAGCTCCCCTCCTTACGAAGGAGGGGTTGGGGGAGGTTAA
>JAUSEB010000209.1 GCA_030650495.1 Armatimonadota bacterium
CAACTCTCCAACTTCTCCACCAGCATCTTCTTCACACCTTCAACCGGAACACGTATCTGCTCCATCGTATCGCGGTCTCGGATGGTGACGGTCTGGTCCTCCAGCGTCTGGAAATCAACAGTGATTCCCCAAAGTGTGCCGATCTCATCCTGGCGGCGGTAGAGCTTGCCGATGGAGCCGGTGTCGTCATACTGGCTCGGAATCGTTTTGCGCAAATCGGCGGCCAAGTTGTGCGCAACCTCCACAATACGCGGCTCGTTGCGCTTCAGCGGGAAAACGGCGGCCTTTATCGGCGCGAGGTCTTTGTGCAGCTTCAACACGACCCGCTTCTCGTTCTTGACCTCTTCCTCATAATAAGCGTCTATTAAGAAGGCCAGCGATGCGCGGTCGCAGCCACCCGATGGCTCGATGACATACGGCACGTATTCCTCGTTTGTCGCGTCGTCGAAATAGCTCAAATCCTTGCCCGAATACTCCATGTGCCGCTTGAGGTCGTAGTCGCCGCGATTGGCGATGCCCTCCAATTCCGACCAGCCGAACGGGAACAGATACTCGATGTCAGACGTAGCCTTGGAGTAGAACGCAAGCTCGTTTTCCCCATGAGGTCTTAGTCTCAGCTTTTCGGGAGTCATTCCCAGGCCGATGTACCAATTCCAGCGGTCCTCGACCCACTTCTTATGCCACTCCTCATCCGTCCCCGGCTTGACGAAATACTCGATCTCCATCTGCTCGAACTCGCGGGTGCGGAAGGTGAAGTTCCCCGGCGTGATCTCGTTTCTAAACGACTTGCCGACCTGCGCGATGCCGAATGGAATCTTCTTCCGCGTGGACATCTGCACGTTTTTGAAGTTGGCAAATATGCCCTGCGCGGTTTCGGGCCTTAGATACGTAACTGCCGCGTCCTCCTCGACCGGCCCCATGAACGTCTTGAACATCAAATTGAACTGCCGGGCTTCGGTAAGCTCGCCGCCGCAAAACGGGCAGACCTTCGGCGCGACATAGCCGTCGGTCATAGGCTGCCTGACCGCCCATGTGTGGCCCTTTTTCTCCAAATCCTTGACCTTGCCGGGAGTTCTGTTCTTTACCTGCTCGAGGGCTTCTTCCTGATCCTGCGAGACCGCCCCGCCTAAGTAAGTCTCCTTACCATCGGGCGCGACGGCATAGACCTCATAAACCTGGTCGGCGCGGAACCGCTGCTTGCACTCTTTGCAGTCCACCAGCGGATCGGAAAATCCCTGCACGTGGCCCGATGCCTCCCACACGCGTGGATGCATCAATATCGCCGCGTCCAGACCAACCACATCATCTCTGGTCTGCACGACCGCCTTCCACCACGCCCGCTTGACGTTGTTCTTAAACTCCACGCCCAGCGGACCGTAGTCCCACGTGCTTCCAATCCCGCCGTAAATCTCGCTGTTCTGGAAAATAAAACCGCGCCTTTTGCACAAAGACACGATGGTGTCCATATCAACCACTGCTGAAAAGCCTCGCTTTCCCTATATTTTCACGCTCAAATCACTATGACATTCTAGTGGAAAGGCGGGGTGTGGTCAAGAAAAACGCGTAATATGGAGCGCGAGGTTATGATATAATCATCAAGTATTGGTTTATGAGAAGATACCTATGAAATGCGTTATCTGCAAACAAGGTGATACCCAATCCGGCAAGGCTACTGTCACGCTGGAACGCGACACTCTTACGTTTGTCGTAAAAGGCGTACCCGCGCAGGTATGCGCCAATTGCGGTGAGGAATACGTTGACGAGGAAATTGTAACCCAACTCCTTAAAACCGCTGAAGAGGAAGTTACATCGGGAACGCAGGTGGACGTGCGGGAATATAGAGCGGCATAGATTAAGTGGAATACGCTGACCAAAAAGGCGGTGGCGAACGCGCCACCGCCTGATCGTTTTTTAGTTTATCTCCTACTTACCTCAGAAACAGCATCTCCGCGTAGGTTGGGAGCGGCCAGAGGTCGGCGTCTACTATCATTTCGAGCGCGTCCGCTGAGGCGCGGACGGCGGTCATCGCGGGGATGACGGCGTCGCGGTAGGTTTCCGGCTTCTCCGTCTTGTCGGCTTTCTCAACGGCCTTTTCGAGCGAGACGATGCCGACTTGCAGTTCGTCAATCAGCGAGCACAGGTCGGCAAGGACCTTCGACTGCCCCTTCGCGGTGGCTCCCGCCGCTTTGAGCGAGGCGACCGTGCCGGCAAGTGAGCCGGAATAGGCCATCGCCGCCGGGAGAATCTGCCGCTTTGCCATATTCAGCGTGGTCAGAGCCTCGATGTTGATCTCCTTGCAGTATCTCTCAAGAAGAATCTCGCACCGCGCGTGAAGCTCATGTTTCGTGAGAACGCCGTGCTTTGCGAATACTTCGGCCACGCCGCCTTCCAGCAGAGTGTGAATGCTGTCCACGGCGTTGCGGATGTTGGGAAGTCCGCGCTTCTCGGCTTCCTTCACCCACTCTTCGATATAGTTGTCGCCGTTATAGATGATCTTTTGATGCTCTTTGGCGATTTTCGAAAGTATCTCCTGGGCCTTTGCGTTCACGTCCTTGGCTTTTTCAAGCTGATCGGCTATCTCGCAAAGGGTCTCGGCGACAATGGTGTCCAGCACGAAGTTCGGTCCGGAGACGGACTGGGAAGACCCGACCATACGGAACTCGAACTTGTTTCCGGTGAACGCAAACGGCGATGTGCGGTTGCGATCCGTGCAGTCCTTGGGAAGTGGAGGCAGGGTGTCCACGCCAAGGTTCAACAAGCCGCCCTGCTTGGAGCTCTTGGCGACGCCCTTCGCAAGCTGCTCGAATATGTCGGTAAGCTGGTCGCCTAAGAATATGGAAACGATGGCCGGCGGGGCCTCGTTCGCGCCGAGCCGGTGGTCGTTCGCCGAAGTTGCGACGCTCGCTCTGAGAAGGTTTGAGTATTTATCCACCGCGCGAATTATCGCGCAAAGGAACACAAGGAATTGAATGTTATCGTGCGGGGTCTTGCCCGGCTCGAGCAGGTTAAGACCGTCGTTTGTGACCATACTCCAGTTGTTGTGCTTGCCGGAACCGTTTACTCCGGCAAAAGGCTTCTCGTGCAGCAGGCAGACAAAGCCATGGCGTAGCGCGACCTTCTGCATCGTTTCCATCGTGAGCTGATTGTGGTCGGTCGCAACATTGACGGTCGCGAATACCGGCGCAAGCTCATACTGACCGGGCGCGACTTCATTATGCTGCGTCTTGGCCGATACGCCCAGCTTCCAGAGTTCATTGTTAAGCTCGTTCATAAACGAAGCGACTCTCTCGTGGATGGCGCCGAAATAATGGTCCTCCATCTCCTGTCCCTTGGGCGATGGGGCGCCGAAAAGCGTGCGGCCTGTAAGGACGAGGTCGAGGCGCTGCTCGACGAAATTCTTATCTACTAAAAAATACTCCTGCTCGCAGCCCAATGTCGCGGCGACGCTGTTGGAACTGGTGTTGCCCAAAACGCGCAGGATTCTGACGGCCTGCTTGCTCAACGCGGCCATCGAGCGCAGGAGCGGGGTCTTTTTGTCCAGAGCCTCGCTTGTGTAAGAGCAGAAGGCGCTTGGGATATAGAGCGATATATTATTGCCGCTCTCTTTGACGAACACGGGCGAAGTGCAGTCCCAGGCGGTATAGCCGCGAGCCTCGAACGTGGCGCGCAGCCCGCCGGACGGGAACGAAGAAGCGTCCGGCTCACCCTGATTAAGCTCCTTGCCGCTGAATTCCATAATAGTGCGGCCGTCGGGCGTTGGCGAAATAAAAGAGTCGTGCTTCTCGGCGGTCACGCCGGTCATCGGTTGGAACCAGTGGCAGAAGTGGGTCGCGCCCTTCTCAATCGCCCAGTCCTTCATGGCGTTGGCGACCACGCCCGCGATTTGCGGATCGAGCGCCTCGCCGCCTTCCACGGTCCGCATAAGCGATTTGTAGACATCTTTCGGCAGACGCTCGCGCATCACTGCCTGGCTGAATACGTTGGAACCGAACACGGTGGTTACGGGTTCCCTTTCACAGTTACTCATAATCTGTTCCCTCTCTCACTAGTGATCCGTTGCTGATGATGGAGAACTGCAACGAGCGTCTTTGCCCAGTCCCATCCAAATACGTCTGAGATCGGCCTCTTTGCGGACTTACGCCAGTGTGTAAAAGGCGCCAGACGGTTAAACTATGGGGCTATTATCACATGCTAATGTTTCAGAAATGTTTCGTAGAGATTACGTAAATGTTGCGGGGAATTTAATTCTTTGGGGCTGTCAGCTGTCAGCTGACAGCTGACAGCTTAGTCTTCCCTGAAATCCCTGAGCCTGTTTCTACGTATAGAAAAAGGAAATGACGTCCGGCGCGTACAAATCATGCCTTATGATATGATAGGAGTACATGAGTTATAATGGAATTGTTAAACACGGCGACGGATTTTGTAAGCGAGAATGAGACGCTGATTTTGCTCTGCATGTCAGTCCTCGTTCTGGCGCTGTTGATTTTATCGGCTTCACTGATACGAAAGGTTCGCAGGTTAAGCAGAACGACTTTCAGCGCGGTCGACGGTGAAACGGGGCAGTTGCTCAGCAGAGAAATCGCCAGACTCGCCAAAGATCTTTCGGCGCTCTCTGGCCGCATGGACAACGGAGAGCAAATGCAGGCGGCCTTAAAGGCGCAGCAGGACTTGTGTTTACAGCGCATAGGTTTCGTGCGATACGACGCTTTTGATGATATCGGAGGCGAGCAGAGTTTTGTTGTTGCCCTGCTGAATGCGGAAAACAGCGGCGTGGTTTTGAGCAATCTTTACAGTCGCGTCGATTCGAGAATGTATGCGAAACGTATCAATACAGGAACATCGGAACACGCATTGTCGACAGAAGAACAGCAGGCGGTTGAGAAGGCCGAACCGTAATCAGGTTGAATTTGTGGCTTTTCACCCTCATTCAGTTGAGAGTTTAGAGAGGGATTTCGGCGCCTTGTTGCTTCGGTAGCCTGCTGCCGAAGCCGTCCCGATTCATCGGGACGAGTCCCCTCGATAGGGTTAAGGTGAGGGTGATACAGCTAAAGTAGCACGGACCAACAATCTATGGACCTCGAAGAACGCGCGATAATCCAGCAATGCAAACAGGGACTCATGTCGGCGTTCGATCAGCTTGTTGAGCGATATGAGAAACGGGTGTTCAACTTTGCTTATCGAATGGCCGGGAACTATGACGACGCTAACGACGTCGCCCAGGAAGCGTTCATCCGGGTTTTTAACTCGATAGGCACGTTCCGCGGCGATG
Organism: Armatimonadota bacterium; assembly: GCA_030650495.1. Lineage (GTDB taxonomy): Bacteria > Armatimonadota > UBA5829 > UBA5829 > JAUSEB01 > JAUSEB01. The sequence continues at coordinate 5,270 of JAUSEB010000209.1, forward strand.
CTAACTTCTCCACCTGGCTTTATCGGATTGTGACCAACGTCTACCTCGACGAGCGCAAGAGAGCGAAATCGCATTTGCACACCCCGCTGGATGACTACATAGAACTCGAAGAAAACTCCGTAGCTCGGCAGGTCGAGGACACCGGTCCTACTCCCGAAGCGCTTGTGGAGCAGACCGAGCGCCACGACCTTCTGCAGTTTGCGATCAAATCGCTCCCGGACTATCAGCGGATAATGGTCGTCCTTTATCACACCGAATCGAAGTCGTACGAAGAGATAGCGGAGATAATGAATTTGCCCATCGGGACGGTCAAATCCAGGCTCAATAGAGCGCGTCTGGCATTGAAAGAAAAACTTGAACCGATTAAGGAACTTTTTGATCTTTAGCGCAGTCAGTTTACTTGGAGCCGCGCAAACAGCGGGGCTTGAACATATACAACTGAATATCCGGTAACAAGCGACCGAAGTACGAATATGCTGCAAGCAGTATCGCCGGTTTTGTAGCTCTGTTCGGACAAGCCTTGTGAAGCGCTCTTTTTATTTAGCGTGGAACAAGCTGGTCTCACTGCCCCAGATGCATTATCTATATATTCTAAATCTCGCAGTGAGCGAACGGAGTGTTACAAAATGAAATGCGAAACTGCTCAGCAGGTGTTCTCCGACTATTTAGAGGAGACCATCGAAAAGCCGTTGGCTCTCACGTTTGAGCATCACTTAGAGCAATGCGACGAATGCCGGCGGTCGTACGGAGAGTTCCATTCCGCGTGGCGCGTTCTGGAAGCGTTTCCAACGGTAGAGCCGCCCTCCGGCTTCAGGGAGAGCGTGCTTTCGAGAGTAAAATCTCAGCAGGAAACGGCTGCACAGAAGACAACCGCCTGGCGTTTCAACCTCAGCAGCGTGTTGGGGGCAAGACTTCCCACACACGCTTTTGCTTGGGCGCTTACGGCGTTGATCTTTGCCGTTCTATTGGTAAGGGTATCTCCTCCAGTGTTCCAAGCGGCGCTGACGGGTCCATTCGGAGGCTCCTGGGTAGTTTCAGAGAGTCCTGGGATGGAAGTAGGAGTCAGGGCATTTGACGCGGGAACGGACGCGGATGTCTATCAGGTCGTTTTCAAACCGACGCTCGGAGCCGGGCAAATCGATGCCAAGGTTTTCGGACTCAGGGATGGAAACAGACCTATCAAGACAACTGTATATAGCGGTAGGGAAACGCCGATTCAAGTAGTGGTAAAGCAGCCACAGGGAGTTACGGAACCCTTCAAGATCACCGTCAGGTGGTCCCATGGCGGGCGTAACTTCACGAAGTATATCTTCCTGCCGAGGTCGCGGGCTGTATCCGAACTGCCATACAGGCGAGCGTGGAAAGGTGAGATTTACGACTCGCTTCGGGTAATATCCGAGGAGTATGGCGTAGCGGTCAGCGCCGATGCCGGACTGAAAGGTTCAGTCAGTCTTTCGAGCAAGCTGGAAAGCGGGAAAGACGCGCTGAACGAAGTGGCCGGCCAGATCGGCCTTCAGGTCCCGGTCAGGCGAGAGGGATCGCGCGCCTACAAACTGGAACCCAAAGAGTAGGCCGCTAAGAAAAGGTTAATAAAAAAGCCAAAGGGACAGCGCATAGCGTTAGTCCCTTTGGCTGTGTACATGCGTCGGATTTTGTTTCGGCATTGAAACATCACAATTAGCAAAAGCATCGCACTCCGTCATCCATAACCGCTACCCGTCATCCTGAACGAAGTGAAGGATCTACCCAGGTAAGGAATAAGTCGAGACGTTACACTATATATACAACTGATTAGATTCTTCGTCGCTTCGCTCCTCAGAATGACAGTTTTGCGGCGTTCTCTATTAGATGAAGAGTCTTTTTGTAATCCACGCAATGCATTGAAATGCCGAAACACCAAGAACAAAAGAAGAAAAAAACAGGTGTGCGAAAACCCTCTTGTAACTGTTCAGGGTTGGTGAGCAATACCCCCCTCAATCCCCCCTTCTAAAGGGGGGAAGTGTCGTAGCTCCCCTCCTTACGAAGGAGGGGTTGGGGGAGGTTAAATCGTACTCACCAAGAGTGAACTCTTACACCCTCTTTACGGGAATGATTATTATGGCTATAATGTCCATAATGGTCTTTATTCTGGAGGTTGCCGCAATGGTAACAATTACATCAAAAGAAGCAAAAGAAAAGTTCGGGGCGCTGGTCGATACGGCTCGGAGAGAGCCTGTGACAATCACCAAGCACAACCGTCCTACCGTGGTCGTCATATCGAGTGAAAGATACGCTGAGCTTGAGACGCTCGAAGACGAATTGTGGGCCGCGAAGGCGCGAGAAGCCGAGAAGAAAGGTTATCTGAGCACGGAGGAAAGTGAGGCTATGATTCAGGGGATTATGAATGCTGAGGCTTAGGCTTTCCAAAGACGCAGACAATTTCCTTACTACCAGACAACGCAAACACCTGCGACAAATAGCGGCAAAGATACAAACACTGCGATCTGATCCTGCGCCACCAGACGCCAAGGCTTTGAAAGGTAGTGGCAAGGGATTTATACGGTCTGACATCGGCGAGTATCGGATCATCTACAGGGTCGAGGATGACACGCTATTCGTAGCCATAATCGGCAAACGTAACGATGACGAAGTGTATCGTCGATTAGGCAGGAAGTAGTTGGTTTCGGCATTTGAAATGCCGAAACACCAAATCCCAACAAGCGGAGGTGGGTTGGTTTCGGGATTCGGAAATCCCTGTCTGGTTTTGGGGCGGCTGTTCGGAAACAGCCACCCAGTCACATAGTATAAAGTCCGTGTTCCCGAGTAGGAGCGAAGCGACGTATCGAGGGACGGCATGAATCCACTGTTTAATCACTCTCACTCATATCTCAATGCGTCAATAGGGTTCAAATTCGAAGCCTGCCGCGCCGGATATAGCCCGAAGAATATCCCGATTATCGCCGCGAATGAGAACGAAAGCAGCATCGATTGAACCGACACTGATATGCTCCAACCCGTGAGTTTGCCGACAATCGCGGAGCCTGCAAGCCCAAAGAGTATCCCAGCGATTCCCCCGAACAGCGACAGTACCAGGCTCTCGATCAAAAATTGCATCAATATGTCATGCCGCCTGGCGCCGAGAGCTTTTCGGATGCCGATTTCGCGGGTTCGCTCCGTTACCGAAACGAGCATTATGTTCATAATTCCGATGCCGCCAACGAGAAGTGAAACGCTGGCAATTCCGGCCAAAAGCAGCGTAAACACGCGGCTGGTCTCGGCGGCCATTTCCATGAACTCGGCCTGGTTGCGGATGATGAAATCATCGATGTCATCCGAGATTCTGTGGCGTTTCCTGAGCAGCGTGGAAACCTCTTCGGTCGCCTGGCCCATCAGCTCCATCGATTTCGTCTGCACGCTGATGCTGCGAAGATATTGCACGCCGAACATCCGGCGCATGGCTGTCGTTACGGGGACGAATATCTGATCGTCGGGGTCGCCAAATCCACCGGTCGCGCCCTTAGGGGCCATCAGGCCGACTACTTTGAACCGGCTGCCCTTTATATTGATTGCCTTGCCCACGGGAGAGACTTCGCCAAATAGATTCATTGCGGTGGTCGGACCTATAACGGCGACTTTCCGAGACCCCTTCATTTCCTGCTCGGAGAAGAACCTGCCTTCCTGCACGGTGTAGTTACGAACTGAAGGATAGTCGGGCGACGTGCCGAAGATCGTCGTATTGGTGTTTTGGTTTTGATACTTGACCTGCAGATTCTGCCGCACTTCCGGCACGGCCTTAACGATTGACGGGCATTTTGTGGCTATAACGTTTGCGTCGTCCAATGTCAGGGATTGCACGCTGCCGAATCCGCCCATAACAGCGCCCTGCCTCGATTGGCCGGACATCACGATGAGCACGTTGGTTCCCATCTGCTGAATACGCTGCATTGTCTGTTCTTTGGCGCCCTGCGCAATCGCCAGCATAGCAATCACCGCGCCCACGCCGATAATCACACCCAGCATCGTCAGCGCGGCCCGCATCTTGTTGGCGACCAAACCCTCGATCGCTACTTCTATGCTCTCCCGCAGGTTCATTCTTCCTCCTCCACGGGCAGCAAATCCAGCTTGGCTCGCGCGTCAACAGGATTTGTGACGGGTTGATCGGACACGATATGGCCGTCCCTGAAGCGGATAATCCGCTGAGTATGGCTGGCAATTTCTTCCTCGTGCGTTACGATGATTACGGTCTTTCCTTCCGTGTGCAAATCCTGAAATAGGGCGATTATCTCCTCGCTCGTGCGCGTGTCAAGGTTTCCGGTCGGCTCGTCGCCCAATATGATGGCGGGATTATTGACAAGCGCCCTTGCTATTGCGACGCGCTGTTGCTGGCCGCCGGAAAGCTCGTTCGGTTTGTGCTCGCTCCTGTCCTCAAGCCCCACCCGGCCAAGCGCAGCCCTGGCCATTTCCTCGGCGTTGCCGCTTGCGAGTTGGTTATACATAAGCGGCAGCATCACCTGGCGGTACGCCGGTCGGCGAGGAATTAGATTGAACGTCTGAAAGACAAATCCTATCTTGCGATTGCGTATCACCGCAAGTTCGTCATCATCGAGAGTTGCCACTTCCTCACCGTCGAGCATATACGACCCGTCGGTAGGCTTGTCCAGGCAACCCAGTATGTTCATAAACGTCGATTTGCCCGAACCCGACGGCCCCATTATGGCCACGAATTCGCCGGAGCGTATCTCAAGTGACACGCCGCGAAGAGCATGCACTTTTATATCGCCCATCTGATAGTCTTTGTGAAGATCGGATACTATTACCATCGCGATTACCTCAGAAACCCCGGCGCATGCCGCCTCCTCCACCGAGTCCGCCGGGACCGCCAAATCCGCCGGGTCTACCCTGGCCTCCCGTTCGACCCTGGCCGCCCATTCCACCGTTATTCATATTACCGGGAACCGTAGGCTCGATGATCGCCGTCACGACCTTCTCGCCACGCTTGAGTCCCCTCTTGATCTCGGTATTATCCGATCCGACCAAGCCGGTTTTGACCTTGCGAGGGATCTGCTCGTCGCCGTTCAATATAGTGACGGTATTGCCATGGTCGGACTCGTTCACGGCTTCACTGGGAACCATCAGAACGTCGCTTGCGCGGCCTGTTATGAAATCGCAGGTGACGTTCATCCCCGGCTTGAGGCGCTGGTCAGGGAGGTCGATCTCCACGGTAACGGGAATCGTGGTAACGTTCTGGTCGGTGACTGACTGCGGAGCGATCTTGGTGACCTTGCCGGTAAAAAGCTCGTCGGGATACGCCTCGACTGTGACATCGACTTCCTGCCCGACCTCTATTTGCGCGATGTCGGTTTCATCTACGCTTACGAGCGCGAACATTTGCGTGGTGTCGGCAATATCGACAATCGAAACTCCCGATCCGGCCCCCGAAAACGATGACCGTCCGGCTGTTACGATAGAACCCTCTTCAACGTATTTCTTCACCACAATCCCGTTTCGGGGAGCGATAATCGTCGTGTAGTCGAGCTGTTTTCTGGCGTTTGTAACCGAGGCCTGAGAGCGTTTGACTTGCGCGCCCGCCTGCACTATATCGCCGCCGCGAATCCTGTCCACATACCGAGTAGCTATCGCCGACTGCAAATTGGCTTCCGATTGCCTGGCCGCCGCCTGCGCGGCAATCAACTCTTGCCTTTTCAGCTTATCTTGAACTCTATTGGCCGTCGCATTGTCCAACTCCGCCTTTGCCTGCTGGACTCTTGACTGAGCGACACTCAAATCCTGGTCGGTCTCGTCTTTAATCGTGTCCAGCTTGCTCTTCGCCGAGTCTAGCTGCGCTTTGGCGACTTCATATCTCTCTTCAGAAGCCTCAACCACGCTCTTTGCGACAAACCCCTGCGATAGAAGCTCGCGCTGGCGGGCAAGGTCCTTCTCCGAGGTCGAAACCGTCGCTTTCGCCTGGTTGTAGGCGGATTGCGCGGAGGCCAACTTCTGCGGAATGGAAGCGGTCTTGGTCTGCTTCAGGGACGCTTCGGCTGAGGCCAAATTGCTCTTTGCCTGGTTAATGGATGCGTTGGTGAGAGTTGGCTGGACACCCGCCTGGTCCTCGGCCTGCGCTAGCCTGGCGCGCGCTGAGGCAAGACCCTGCCGGGCCGAATCCACCTGTGCCACGTTTTGCGTATGCTGCATGGTCTGCTGCAGACGGGCTTGATCAACTTTTGACCTCGCGGAAGCCAAATCCGCCTGGCTTTGCTCCAGAGCGGTCGCGGTATCGGTCGGGTCGATGCGCGCGATCAATTGGCCCGCTTTCACCGTATCACCCTCGTCCACGGATAGTTTGACGATTTGCCCACCGACATTGGATTTAACCTCTATGGTGGTCAGCGGCTGCAATACGCCGTTCGCCGATACGCTCGCGGTGACGGTTCCCCGCTCCACCGACGCGGTGCGGATGATCGGCTTGTTGCCCGCCGACTGCCGCGAACGAGCGACAATAGCTATCACTACTAATACGACAGCCACGATAATGTAGATCATCCGCCGCTTGGCGCGTTTACTCTTTGCCATTAAATCCTCCGTATTTCCCGACCGCGAAATCCAACTGGGCTATAGCCGCGTAGTGGTCGTACCGCGCATTGACGGCGACGGTCTGAGCCGTCACCAACTGGACCTCCGCGTTGAGCAAATCCAGTGGAATCGCCAATCCCTGTTTGTACTTTGCGTTTTGCGCGTCATAGTTCTTTTGCGCCGCCTGAAGGCCAATCTCGCTGGCGGCCACGCGCTCCCCGGCGCTGGTGAGATTCAGATACGCCTGCTGCACTTGCGCTTCAATATCTTTATTTACCTGGCTCGCGCGCTGCAAAGCGTTGGCTTCAAGCGCCTTAGCCTCTTTATATACGGCCTGGTTCCGCCCACCGTTAAACAAATCGAACGTAAATCCACCAATGATTTGCGAACTTGTCCCGCTCAAACCGCCAACGCCGCGCTCGTAACGCCCCGCAATGGCCGGCCTTGGATAAAGAGATATTCTTGCCGCTTTAACCGAGGATTTGGCAATTCCCACGCCCGCTTTGCTCTCTTGTATATCAGGGCGATTATTCAGCGCGCCGGCTAGGTACGAATCCAGCGGGTCGATCTTCATCTCAGGCAATGGGCCGACATCCTGAATCGCGAACTCAGTCTGCGGGGACAAACCCATCGTGTTCTGCAACTGAACTTTGGCTGTGCGGAAATCGTTCTCTGCCGCAACGAGATTGACGCGGGCGTTGGCGAGCTGGGATTCGACCGGCAGAATATCGACCTGCGCGGCGTCCCCGGCGTTGACTCTCGCTTGAATCAGCTCATACAGACCTTCGTTATAATTCACATTCGCGCGAGCAACATCAGCCAAACGCTCCGCGCGCAATGTGTCATAGTACGTCTGCGTAACATCGAAGACAACAACCTGGACTACACGCGTCAGCCCCGCCCGGCTTTCGGTGACGCCATAGCGCGCTCCCTTGACCTGCGCTTCCCGCAGACCGCCGTCGAATATATTCTGGGTCACTGTGAGCGCGGTCCCGGTCCTTTGTTCGGTAAGGACGCCGTCCGAGCCGGTAACAAAAGCGTTGTTCTGAATGGATAGTTGAGGGAAATATGCGCTTTTGGCCTGAGTCGAGTTGGCTCTTGCGATGGTTACATTGTTCCTGGCTAAGATGACGTCGTTCTGGTTTTTCAACGCAATGTTAATACAGTCTTGCAGAGACAACGCAGCTGCGGGCTTCATCTCTTGCGCCGCATTGGGCGAGATTCCCGATAAAAAAAGCCCAACGGCGGCGCCTAAAATGCAAATCGCTGACTTCATTTCTCTCCATTCCAGTGGCCTGCTGATAACAGAAGCATTCAAAATACCGCAGCCTAGCCCTTTATGGGCGTAAAACACGAACGGGGACAAGCCCCTAGGCTACAACACTCCTTAGCTTCCAAAACCATACTCATTAATATTGGGCGTTGAGTTGTATTGTCCGGTTACAGCTTAAACGTCCAGAGCCGACTGCAGCAGCCTCATCGCCTCGATTACTGTTGACTGCTCGCTCGGAGTTAAGCGTGAAAGCGACTCAGCGAAACGGGCGAGCGCGGCGCGTTTCGCCGACGAAAACACCTCGCGTCCCTTATCCGTAAGACCGAGCGTCACCCGACGGCGGTCTTCATTTGACGATTCCCTCGTAACCAGCCCGCGTTTGACCAGCCAATCGATTGCCCTCGACATGGACGGCGGCGTCAGCCCGAAATGCTCCGCCGCTTCGGAAAGAGACGCGCCATCGGTATGGCTGAGAAACGCGAGGGTTCTAAACTGGGGAACAGATAAGTCCTGGGGCTTGAGCGCGCGCATGTGAGTCCTGAACGTTCGCATGCCCAGCAATATGGTCTGGACAACCATCGAAGCGCACTCCTGACCGGATTCAAGATTATCACTTGCATCGTCTAATGATTGCATAAGCTAAATATATTGTTTTGGGAGTGGTGTTGTCAAGGTTGTGAAGTGGGGCTGGCGCATATCAAATGCGGGGAAATCGTAGGGGCGAAGCATCTGCATTTATATCTGATACAGTGTTCAGAGTCGCAGGGCAGATGCTTCGCCCCTACAAATAACATACACTCGTTAATCCAGAGCGTCGCGCATCCGGGCGAGTTCCTCGAACTTGAGGTCGGCGCCGATGACGCCAAGCGTTTTGCTGTTACCGTCGGTTATTGGCGCGGAAACCGTTATGCACAGAATATCGGTTATACGGGACTTGTAGAACTCGGTAATATAAACCTCACCGGATTCTATCGCGCCCTTGAACCAATCTCTGTCGGAAAAGTCTTCATTCAGGCCGAATGATCCGAATTGCTCGCGGTACTCCGGCTGGGTGACGTTATCAGTTATCTTCTTGCCGTTGATGTCGGTCACGTAGATGAACTGAACGAACGAGTGTTTATCAACGACTTTCTGCAGCGCCCGCTCGACGCGCTTAGGATCCATACTGCGGACCGCCGCGTCTTCGGAAAGCTGTTCGACGATCTTCTCGGACAAATTAAGAGCGTGGTCCCGCAGCTTGTCAAAGTCGCTCTTGAAGTACTCCGGCAGGTGCATTCTTGCATGAGTGTGCATTTCCGCGTCGGAGATCGAAGTGATCCGTCCGGCGGCGTACTGCTCCTTGACCCAATCGTTGATGGCCGTAAGGCTGGGATGCCTCTTGTCCACCGCGTTCTCAGGCTTCAGGCCGAGGTACGCGTTCACCCAGTGGGCGATTCCGGCCAAGCCGGACTTGTCGGTGACATTGACCCTGGCCGGCCTACCAAGAATCTTGTTGGTATCGAAGATGTTGTATATCTCTTCGTTTTTGAGCATGCCGTCGGCATGGATTCCGGCGCTTGTAACGTTGAAGTTGGCGCCGACGAACGGATAGTTGTCCGGGATGACCACGCCGATCTCAGTCCGGAAGTAATCCGCAATCTCGCTGATCACGCGGGTGTCGACGCCGTTGGCGTCGCCTCGCAGAGAGATATAATCCATGATCGCGCCTTCGAGCGGCGGGTTTCCGGTCCGCTCGCCAAAGCCAAGAACCGTGCAGTTCGACGCCGCGCAGCCGTAAAGCCAGGCCGTGGTGGCGTTGATGTTGACCCTGTGGAAATCGTTGTGCCCGTGCCATTCCAGCCATTCGCTGGGAACTCCGCATTCGTGGACCATGGCGTGGACCATCTTGGGAATGCTCCTCGGCAGCGTGGCTTCGGCGTACGGCAGCCCGTATCCCATCGTGTCGCACAGCCTGATCTTTATTGCCTTACGTGACTCCTTGGCCAAGTCCATCAGCTTCTGTACGAACGGGATGATGAAACCGGGGAAATCCGCTCGCGTAACGTCTTCAAGGTGGCATCTGACCGCGTCAAGACCCGAATCAAGGGCGGTGGCGACCAGGTCGAGATAGTGATGTAGAATCTGCTCGCGAGTCTTGTTAAATTTCAGGAATATGTGATAGTCGGAGGCTGAGGTTAAAATCCCGGTTTCTTTAAGGCCCAAGTCCTTGACGAGCTGAAAATCCTCTTTTGTCGCTCTTATCCAGCCTGTCACTTCGGGATATTTATAGCCAAGCTCAAGACATTTTCTTACGGCTTCTTTGTCCTTATCACTGTATAGGAAGAACTCGGATGCGCGGATGACGCCGTTCGGGCCGCCAAGCCTGCTGAGCATCTCGTATATGTGGACAATCTGCTCCACTTTGTAAGGCGGGCGCGCCTGCTGTCCGTCCCGGAAAGTCGTGTCGGTAATAAAGAATTCCTTCGCAGGCTCCATCGGCACGCTCATGCCGTCAAAAACAATATATGGCGCTTCAGAATAAGGGAATATCTCACGCAGCAAGTTCGGCTCCGGAATGTCTGTGACTTCCTGCTTATTCACTGCCTGTAACAGACCCCATTTAGGATCCTTGGATATCATAAAATCTGCCTCTCATTTCTCGGGCTGTGACTTGCGGAGAAAACGCGGTCTTATGGTCAAATGCGACCACCATTGTCCGCCCATTATTCTTAGACTCAAGTACGAAGTATAGCATATAGGAGGGCTCTGTCAAGCGCATTAATGTTTGGATTTCGTGCGGAATGGCACAAAATATTTTGATATTAACTGGCAGCCAAGACAAATTTAATCTTAATCGATGCGCTTGTTTGGTGATAAATAGCACGAAGTCTCTTGACATAAGAGGCGTCACGCGGCATAATTTAGATGTAGGAGTCGAGGGGAGCGGCGCCTTTGGCGCCGGCTTCGGCAGCAGGCTGCCGAAGCAACAGAACAGGATTCTAACTCCTAACTCCTAACTTCTAACTTCTAAATTGG
>JAUSEB010000219.1 GCA_030650495.1 Armatimonadota bacterium
AGAAATCCCACCCCGGACACGACCAGAATCATAAACACGGATAATGGGTCAATAAGCGCCGACACATCCGCTCTGAAATCGCCTGACGCTATCCACGTGTAAAGAGTTGTTGTGACCGATTGCCGGTTCCGCGGCAGCATCACCAGTTCCAAATAGACCAAAACGGACACGACAAACGACGCGGCCACAGTGAGGCACCCGATGACGCCAACAAGCGCCCTCGGCAGGCGTTTGCCGAAAAGGCCGTTTATGAACGCTCCCAGTAACGGGAACCCAGGAATCAGCCAAACGTAATCGGACATTATTGGTTGAGAGTTGAGGGTTTAGGGTTGAGGGAAGGGAATCCTCCCTCGGACTGGGTGGCGATTTCCGAATCGCCACCTCAAAACTAAAACGGGATTTCCGAATCCCGAATTCCCTCGACTCACTCGATTCTCTCGACTCCTTCCATCATCTACCACTTCATAAGATTAACTTCTATTCTGCCGGGACGGCATACTTGCACAACGTAGCGCTGACAAATCAAATTAGTTCCAGCAAGACCGTTGGGAGAGGGTTCTCTCAACTCTCAACCCTCAACCCTCAACCCTCAACTGCCCCTACCATTTCATTAGATTAAGCTCGTCCACGTCTATCGTGGCTTTGGTTCGGAATATCGCCACTATGATCGCAAGTCCGACGGCGACCTCCGCCGCCACCACCGCCATGACTATGAACACCGAAACCTGCCCATCGAGTGATCTGTAATGACGGGCGAAGGTCACAAACGCGAGATTAGCCGAGTTCAGCATAAGCTCGATCGACATGAACATTATTATGGGATTCCTGCGCACTAAGACTCCCACCACGCCGGTCGTGAACAGCAGCCCGCTGAGGATTATATAATACGCCGTCGGAACCATCTAATCTCTCCTCTTGTTGAGAACCACAACGCCCACCATGGCAACGAGCAGCAGCAATGAAACTACTTCAAACGGGAATAGATAGCGGCTGTAGAGATGAAGCCCTACTTCCGATGGGCTTCCGAATCCCGCTGGAATACCGCCTGATGGAGCAGGGAGCTTAACGGCGCCGGAGATGACCATCGCAGTGACTTCCGCGACTAATCCAAGTCCCAGCAGTAGAGCCAGCCACCGCTGGGAACCCAGCGGGTCGCGCAGTGATTCCAAAACCCCTCCCACGTTGAGCAGCATGATCACAAACAGGAATAGCACCATTATCGCCCCGGCATAAACCAACACTTGCAACACCGCGACAAATTCCGCGCTTAGGACCAAAAAGAGCGCCGCCAGGCAGAAGAAGTTGACCACCAGAAATAGCGCGCTGTGCACGGGGTTCCTCGCCGCCACTACCGCAATTCCGGCTCCAACCGCCACGGCGCCAAGGACCACGAAGATAATCAGCTCCGCCATCCGTAAAATTCTCC
>JAUSEB010000225.1 GCA_030650495.1 Armatimonadota bacterium
CGAAGTTTGTCGCGTATGATCCGTTCTTTGAAACAGCGAATGACAGCTATGTGGCACTTGCAACGAAGCAGTCGCTTGCGGGAGCGGATTATGCCATAAAGAAAACAAATGGCGCGTGGTCGCTTGTTGGGAGCGCGTCGAGTATTAGTGGCGGGATTATTAGGGCAATAATTGTCGCTGCGCCGGATTGCGTGTACTTGGGCGGCGGCTTTACGAACGTGGGGGACGCCAATGGTGACGGGGTAGTTAAGTATAACCCAATAACCAATACGTTCACTAGCCTTGGGATTGGCGGCGGAACGGTATATTGCATGGCTCTTGCTCCTAACGGCGACTTGTACGTTGGCGGAATTTTTGGATCGATGGGTGGCGTAGCAAATACGAGTTGCATGGCAAGGTGGGATGGCTCAGCATGGAATTCCCTTTCGGCCACTCAGCCGAATAATACCGTTCTTGCTATGGTTTTTGACCACTCAGGGAACCTTTACATAGGTGGGGATTTTACCGATCTTGCGGACGCTAACGGCGATTATATATCAAAATGGGATGGCTCTACGTATAGCTCGCTAGGGATAGGGATGAGTGGCGGTGTTTATGCGCTGGCAGTTGACCCCGGAATAATGGTAAACAACCAGTTCGTTAACAAAGTTGTTGCGGGCGGCATATTTACGGCGGCGGGCGGCGTTGCGAACACTGATAAAATTGCACTGTGGAACGGTTCTGCGTGGACATCCATATCAAGCGGAATAACGGGGACAGCGGTTTTTTCACTTGCCTATGGCTCCGACTATGCGCTTTACGCCGGTGGTCTTTTTACGGTTATTGGCGGGACAACTGCAAGCAACATAGCGAAGTACGTCAGCGCGACGTGGTATCCGCTCGGATCGGGTGTTGGCTCATACGTATACCGCATGATGGTTGCGGGGGGGCTACTTTATGTCGGCGGCGCATTTACTAGCGCCGGTGGATTAACATTAGGGGACAGAGTAGTAACGTGGAACGGCACAATGTGGGGACTGCTAGACGTTGATCTTCCCGGCTCGCCCTCTGTTTATGCTATTTTTGTAAATGGCAGCGAAACATATTTAGGATATACCACGGCGGGGACCGCCACATCTTCGTATGCTACGACTACCGTTACCAATACCGGTAGCGCTACTAGCTATCCGACTATTTCAATCAAGCGCTCTGGCGGTACATCCGCAACATTACAATGGCTTAAAAACGAAACTACCGGCGCTAGGTTGCTTTTTAATTATCCTATTTTAGATGGTGAAATCATTACGATTGATTTGACACAAGGCAGTAGGGGGATCACGTCGACCTATGTTCCACTTGGCTATAATGATGACGGACGAAACATTATAGGCTCCATCCTGTCTGGTTCAAGCCTGTCAACATGGGGGCTTGCACCAGGAAGCAATACGATTTCGCTTTACATATCCGACGTTGGCTCTCCGACGATGACGGCCTACATGATTTGGCGTCCGAAGTATTGGTCTGTTGACGGAGCGATAAGTTAATGACGACGACTTACGAGATTCGTTTAAGCAGCGACAGCGGTACACTCCTTGCCACAATAGACCGCTTCACTGGTCTTCAATACGCGCTGCTCGCTAACGATGTGTCCGCCTGCGTTGTGAAGTTGACCGGCGACATCGACAAAACAATGTTCGCGGTTGATAGGCGATTGGAAATATGGCGACAGGCGGAAGGCGGACCGCTCCTTCAAGAAGGCGTCTGGTTCATCCGAAAGATAAAGGACTCGACCGACAATAATGGCGTTCGCTTAATCGAGGTTACGGGGTATAGCCCAAACTATCTCCTGTCAAGTCGTATTGTAGCTTACAACGCTGGCTCCGCACAAGCAGAGATTGTTACGACCGCACTTGACAATATGATGAAGACGGTTGTGCTTCAGAATCTTTCAACCGGCGCTACGGACACGGCAAGAACAATATCGACAACCTATTTAGGCATACAACAGAGTGTCGCCGCCGCACCTGTCGCGAGCAAGGCATTCGCGCGGCGAAACGTATTAACGGTTCTTCAGGATTTGGCGGATGCGTCTCGCGGCGCGGGGACAGAACTGTACTTCGATATGGTTCCAATAGATACCGTCAAGTTTGAGTTTCGTACTTATGTTAATTTACCCGGAATCGATCATACATTCCCGAATGGTAATCCGCCGGTCTTTGTTGGGTTAGAGTTTGGAAACCTGTCTGAACCGAGTGTCGAACTTGACTACTCAGGCGAGTACACCTTTGTTTACGGCGCAGGGCAGGGCGAAGAAGACGACCGCGTTCTCGGAAACGCCGAAGACACGGCAAGAAGCGGGAGAAGCATCTTCGCGCGGCGCGAGGGATTCGCTGACGCTCGCGAACAGACGACATCGACCGGCGTGTCTAGCAAGGCGTACGAGCTACTAGCAGAGCGACGGCCACGACTTCGATTCTCTGGACGCATACTTAGCGTGCCGGGCTCGCTCTACGGCGTCCACTGGCGACACGGCGACAGAGTAAGCGCCGTCTACTACGGGCAACAATACGACGCGTTAGTTCGCTCTGTGGAAGTATCCGTAACGGAGGACGGCGAAGAAAACATATCGACGCGATTGGAAACAGACGATGCCAATTGAAACGCTTAAGCGGATACTGTACGACATATCAATTTTGTCAAAGAAGGTTGCGCGATTAGAGACACTGGAGAATAAATTCGTCGGCTATGTGTTTGTCCCGCTCACATCGCCGCTCACTTCGACATCATGGGACGGCGACAGCTTTAGCACTACGGCCCCGACGTTGATTGACCTGTCGGCTGTGTTTGGCGTTCCGGCGGGGGTCAAGGCGGTCTATCTGAGCGTGGTCATCAATGATTCTGGCTCGGCGGCAACTGCGGATGTCAACATCTCTTTCTATCCTGCCAGCGGCGGTATATTTGCGCACGTTGTCTACTGCGGAGGGATCGCCAATGACGCCATGGCTGCGGCGCAAGGCATCGTGCCATGCGACGCCAACGGCGATGTGTACTATTCAATTACTGCCAGTGGCGTCGGCACGCTGGACGTTAGGATTAGAATTTTTGGCTACTGGATATAGGACATCCTCGAACAGGAGGGGATCGTAATGTCAGACACCGAAACAATCAATCAAGACCATGACAAAATAGTTGCTAGTGCTGTGGAGAAGGTAGCGCAAGCGGCAGTGGCCAAAGTGGTCGAAGTAGCGGCAGCAGTTGCTGAGAATGAACGGAATATCCACAGCCTCTACAAGACGATGTGCGATCAGAGATTCAGCGGCTTAGAGAATTGGCAAACACGGCAAAACGGCAGCCTCCAGAAGATAGAGGTTAAACTAGGCAATATCAGTAACCTAATAACAGGGCTATTGATATCTCTAGTCCTACTACTGTTTGGTGTAATTGCTAACCTATTTACGAAGATGATATAAAACCTAGCAGGAGAGGAGGCTCATCATGGATGCCGAGAAAATCAAAGAGTTAGTTCGGCCATTTGTCACGGCGCTGTTTGCCCTGTCACTGGTGGCTATGGTGGTCGCCAGCATCGCCAT
>JAUSEB010000235.1 GCA_030650495.1 Armatimonadota bacterium
TTAGCAGAAGCGTCAAAGACTGTGCCGTTGGTCAGAGACCCGACATAATTCACAGTTACGGTATCGCCCGCGACCGCAGTAGCACCAGTTCCCACGATTTCGTCAGTCATCTGAAGTTGAGTTTCTGTAGGCATGGTTGTAGATGTGTTTTGAGTATTAATTTCAGTCGGCGTTCTGAAGGGTGAAAGACCAGGAAAGATGAAAGCGGCTAGAACTACGGCGAGAGCGAGGGCTACGGCGATACCAGTTTGTGTTGGATTCATAGGACTAGGTGCAAGGGATAAGTTGTAAGGTGTAAGGAATTATACTACGGTTTCTGAAAGTCTTTAAAGCGCCTCACCTCCTCGGCGACCGCCGCCTTCGCGATGTCTTCGTGCCCAGGGACTTCGCGGTCTAGAAATGTCTTAAGAGCCGCCGAGTCGCCAGTCTCAGCGAGCTTCGCGAATTCATCGCGCTTATCCTCGGCGAGCTTCGCGACTACGGCGAGCGTCGCCGCCTTCAAAGCAACCTCGCCAAACTGCGCGATAAGCGCCTGCTGTTCTTTAAGCGGTAAAGCATTAATCCCGAGGTCGTTCGCGATGGCTGTTGTTAATTCATCTTGCATATAAAAAGTATAGCATGTCTAAATATGTCTAGCGTGGGAATGCATACACTGACTGTGCAATCGACAACGGCGCTTTATATGATGATAAGAAACTGAAAAATGGCGGCTTTTCTATAGTCACTTTCCCACCAGGGCTCACTAGTTCATATCCCGGCTCACCACCTGGTAAAAGAACTTTCACTGGCTGACCATACAGAGTGGCAAAGCGTTCGGCCAAGGTGCGCTGAGCCGTGTACATATCACCGGTTTGTGTCGCGCCGTATACTGTCAGTCCTCCGTCCTGTCCTAGAAATACCGCTGGCCCTGGAATTACTCCTGTATTCGGGTCAATAATTTTAGTAAGTTCAGGGTCTACACTCATCTGTGGAGCGGCTTTGATTGCTGCCTCAACTGCCTCTCGTGAGATACCTCCGTTGTTAAAAAGCGTATCTAGGGTGGAGCGCGCTTCAGTTGGCGATTGTGCGGACTCTAATCGTGCAATTAGACTCTGGCTATCCACTTTTTCAACAGACGCGCTTGGCGTCTCGGTGGCAGGAGCGGGTGATTCTTCTACCGTCAACACATCATCCGTCTGGTCAGCATCTATTCGCGTCATATCATAAGGTGAGGTTGGATCCGCACGCATTGACACTTCTGGACGGGTCGGCGATTCTGGCTGAGATGTTGGAGTGACCTTCATTCCCTCTTCGGCGTTAACCATGCCCTCCGTATGCGCCGCATCGGTGAACTTTATCTGCCCGTCAACGATCGTAATTTGTGCGCTTGGGTCAATGCGGATACTCCCTCCGTCGACGCCGTCTGTGAAAAACTTATGGCTCATCGCGAGTTTGTGTATCTCCGTGTTAATTGTCCCTGGATTGGCTTTCGCTTCAAAAAGCTTCGCGAGGTCGCTGCCTGGCTTCATGTCGGCCGGAGGATTGTCTGGTAATTTATTAATGAGGTCCTTAAGCATTCCCTCATAACCACGAGAGGACGCCCCTACCGTAAGAATTTCTGGCGTGACAATTTTATCAGCAACTTCTTCCGCGGCCGCAGCGGCCGCGGACGCATTCGCCGATGCTGGTGCGGGTCCTGGCGGAGCAGCCGGTGGCGCAGGCGGAGCCGCGGGTTGCGTAACGGGAGCCGCCACTGCTTTATCAATAGTACCTTTCATTTC
>JAUSEB010000236.1 GCA_030650495.1 Armatimonadota bacterium
ACAGGTACATGTACATGGGAGAGAAAATTTAGTGGCGAGTAACGAGCGATGAGTCAAAAACCAACAACAACACTGACAGCTGACAGCTATAAAAAGCTTTCCGGCCATCTGTGTTTATCTGTGTCCATCTGTGGTTAAAAAGTCCCTTCCACGAAGGAGAGAGGCGGAAAATAAAAAAGTCACCAAAACGAATTATCTCCACGCTCAACTTGAGCGTGAAATCGTTTCGCAGGAAGCGTTAAAACACGGATGAAAATGGGTTAAAACGAATTAGCCGCTAGAGGCCGTTGTTTCGGGATTTGAATGGAGCGCAGCGGAATGGAAATCCCGAAACAAGCCGCATATGTAACGAAATAGCTGTTGCGGTGGCTCTGGACTACGAACGAGGAACGACGCGCGACGAACGATAGCGAAGGCTTAACGCGGTGGTGTCTTTGCCGTCCAACGACATCGTGATTTTCACCATGCGGCCTGTCTGTGTGAAAGGTATTGGCGAGTCATTCACCAAGTCCTTCAGGTCAGATAGCCTGCTTCTGAATCCGAGGTTCCGCATGTCCACTTCCAGCGTAAACTCTTTCCGTTCTATGGACTTATTATGGACGGAGAAGAACAGACCGCCTTTGCCAGGGCCAAACCGTTCAGCATAGATACTGGGGTCGCTCGGACGCGCATAGGTGACAGGCTCCCAGCCCGCTTTGGCAAGCACGCGGATAATCGGCACGTACTTCCGATGGATTTGCCGGCCTTCGTTATCCATAACAGCCCTGCCGGGAAAAACGGCGTATAGCATATGCCTCTTGATATACCCTTCGTATGTCTCCCCGGGGTGCGCGCCGTTGATGGATTTTTTCTTATATTCTTCCCAGTCTTCGGCGACGAATAGGTCGCAGTAAGGCTTCTTATAACCAATCGTCCTGCCCATGATGTCATCGCGCATGGCGCCCTCGGACCCGATTATGTCCCACATGTGGCACGGGAAGAATGTGAACTTGTGGAACCAGTTGGACAGTATATACCGGTCCTCGCGCCGAAAACGCCCGGCTATCTGTTTCGTGAACTCATAAGCGCTGAAATCACTGAAAATCGCCGGCTTACATGTGTCGCGCCCGAAAGTAAGAGGGATATCCGCGTATTGGAAGTGCTCCTTCCGGTAGTTCAGACTGGTGGATGATCCCCATGCATCGTATGAATCAAGGTAGATGCCATCGCATCCCAACCCTGGTTTTGCCGCTATAGAAAACGATGGTTCAAGGAGCCATTTCATGTAGAAAGCATTTATCCCTCCAGGAATCTCCGGATCGGTATTAACAGGCACAAAAGCTCCGGAATATGGACCATCGATCTTCGGCGCCAGCGACATGCGAATCTTGCCGTTTTCGTCCCAAAGAGTTGAGCGCAATATAGACTGTGAGCGTTCGCGAAGCAAAGCCGTCAGTGGCAAACCCAGCGTATCAGCTACGGATTTCCACCACAGATGCTCGTCCGGTTCGTTCGACGGATCGGCTGATCTCTTCAGCGCCGCCACGCAGTCCTCGTATTTTGCTTTTTCTCCGGCTGGGCCTGCCGGTACGTGCTGCATTGACGGTTCTGAGTAGGCCAGAGCGTACCAGCCATTCTTGCGGCAGAATTCGATTTGCTCCGCGGCCCATGTATAAAGCGCATATTGCCATCCGAAGTCCCGTGGATCAGGTGCGTCATGAGAGAGCTGTCCCGGCCATACGCAAATCCAGCCGCCTTCCTTCTTCACGCGTTTAGCGAAGAACTGGGGGTAGAAATCGTAATATCGCCGCGCGGCGGACCTGAATCCCCACTCCGGATCGTGTTTATAGATTATGAAGCTGAAGGATGCTTTAGAGGGAAACTTCCTGGTTTCCGGCGAAAGGCCCAAATCAAAGCGAAGGCGAAACAATCGTTCTTTTGCGTCGTACTCCATAACGAATATGCGAGGCTGGTCCATCCTCACGGCATAGGAAATCCCCATTTTGCCGTTCTCGATAGCTGAAAACGGATACCGGGAAATCTCGCCCGTCTCGCCCGCCCCGCAATTCCTAATATGTTTATAAACCTCACCGGCCTCGACAACCCTCTTGCCCTGAATGGTGTCCCACCACTGCCAGCCTATGGCGTCCATCGGCAGCGCAAAACCGGCGCTGATTGCCCTTTCCTTGCCGGAGATGTCTTTTATTTCACCTCTGACTTCAATGTAATCTTTGTGTGAGATAAGCCGTCCGGTAAAATCTAGCCCAATCAGGTTCTGCTTGAGCGTAATTCCAGCTTTCTGTTGTTGGATTTGGCCGCGCACATAGATGGGTAGAGAACCGGAAGCCACGTCTGTCACATAGAACCCGGAAACAGCCGATCTTGCGGAGGCGAGGGATTGGGCGCCGTCCACCGACAAGCCTGTCACAGCGCCGCTATTCGATAAGCTCAGAGCAAGCCCAGTCCTTTGTAGCTGTAACAAATTCTCCGTTTGCCGCTCCAAGAGCGCTTTTGATTGGCGCAAGTATCATCAAGAGGGCAAGGAGAGCTAAAGGAACTATCAGTTGTTTTGTTATCATTGTCTCTTTTGTATATAGTTGCAGTCGCTATTTTGAGGGCAGAGCTACTTCAGCTATGGCTTCCAGCCACCCATAACCGTACCCCAGATTTGGCTCGCAGTATGCGCCCTCGCCAAGTTCATTCCATGCCTCCACAGTCAGAATGGGGCGCAGGTTTCTTTTTTGTATTACCTCTTTTGCCTCTTGAAGCATGAGCTTGAATTGCTCCGGGGAAGCGCCGCACATTACGGCTCCTCCCTTCCTGCCGCCCCGCCAATCTTGCATAGGACAAGTGGCCGCAATGTAGTCTGTTCCGAAGTTATCGGCTAGTATGTTATAGATGCGGGTGTGATTAGGGCGAACGTCTTTTTCGAAGTCCATAAACCTATATTTGTAGCTATTGCCGTCCGGGCCATTCAGCGGCGCTTCCTTGCCTCCGCGCGCGAAGGCGTAGTTGTACGCGCAGGCGCCGTCGAACGCGCAGTCTTTTGCCTCTTTGATCTTCTTGGGTGACGGTTCGCCGGTGTATCCCACGCACGCGGTGACATAGGCTCCGGGAAAGCCTGCTTTTTTCGCGGACTCCCTGATTGTTTCCAGGAACTCTTTAGCCTTTTCCGCGGAACCGGTTTCCTTAATCAAATCTCCGGGGCTCCAGAATATGACCCACGGTTTACCGTCGATCTTAAAGTAGTTAGGCTGGCTGAAGAAATGCTTTGTCAGATATTCAGGCAGTTCGGGGCTGGCGACAGGCATGTGATTCGTAACCATCACCACGAAGTCAATGGCGCCGGCAAAACGATTGGATGACGTAGGGGGACCTCCAAGTTTTCTCTTGCCGAGAAAGCCGCATTCGAGGACTCTGTTCATATCCCACTCCACGTCCAATTTATCTTCGGCGACTCTTCGAGGATACCAGTCCCATACCATCAGGTTAACGCCGTACTTGGTCATCCAGTAGACATGCCAGTCAATGACACGAGGATCCGCAATATCAGCAAGCCGGATACCGTTCACTTCCGGCGCTCCCGGAGTCGAATCATAAAGGAGAGGTGTTCGCCACGGAGCATTTGCAAGTACGTTCGTCTCGGCTATGGGGAAATACCACATTCCGACCGTTATATCAGTCTGCCGGCGCACTGGCTTTGGCGCAGGAACTTTGGACACATCGATTCGCTCTGGTATCGGCCATTGCGTTCCCGGCGGAGCGCCGGGATTCGCGGCCACGACACCGGAGGCTGCAATAAGCAGTGAAATAGAAATAATACCTCTAATACGCATAATTGACTTCATTGTAACACCACAATTCTCTCTGCTTTTTGCACGGCATGTTATTCTTGCGGATTTGCCTCAATGGATTTCGCCGGACCGTCCTTAGACGAATAAATGTACGTTCCGGCTTTAAGCTCCTCGACATCCAGGCCGGATACTTTGATCGGCTTGCCGCGCTTGTCCAGTCTGGCGGCGAATACGCGCGCCCTGGCATTTACTGATTTCGAGTAATTGTAACTATGTATAGCGTCTCCAACGTATATCACATCCCGTCCGGATTGCGTGGTCAATTCGATGGCGGTCACACCGTCAGGAGCGTCCAGTGCCTTTACCGAAACTCTCGGCGTCTTGCCTTTGGGATATGGATAAAGAACGGTGACGAACCTCTGCGGCCCGGCTCCCTTTAGAGTGTATTTCCAGCCGTGCATAGTGGGAGCTTCCGCGCCGTCATAGTTGACCGGAGTGGAGGTCTTCTCCGATCCGGCAAGCTTTTCCGGTTCGAGCGGGATCAACATCAAATTGCCGTCGCGCTTGTAGTTGGACCTGACAACACCATTCTTCATAGCGATGGCGTCCGTCCCATCCTTGAAATGGAAATGCTGATCATAGGTATGCGGCTTTTGCAAATCCGCGCCGGATTTAGGAGTAAGATCATCTATCACAATCCAATAGTCGCTTTTGAGGAATAAGACCCTTCTCCTGTGAACCACGTCCTCGTACATCGGGTGCGCGGCGTCGGCCAGGTCGAGATACTTCCCCCCAAACCACTCCATTTCATCACATCTTCGCTTGACTCCCGGCTCATTCCCCATCGGCTGTGGTTTTCCATCGACCACAACCGTGTTCTTCGACCGTGTATATATCGTCTCCCAATGTTCAGGCGTCGCGTATACAACGTCGCCAAGGCGGCTGGGAATGGAAAGCAACGGCCTGCCGTACGCATAGCAGGATACCGATAGCTGATCCTGATGACCATGAGGGCCGTACGGAGCCGCCGTCATCACGAGCTGCCTGGCTTGATCGAATGGGCCATCCTCCCAATCGCTTCTCATCACGTACCAGCCGCTTATCGGGAAATCGCGGGACGCCGCCGATGGCCTGCCGCCTTCCTTACCCTGAGTGGCGATGTATACGAGGTCCGGCCTGTCGAACGTCTTGCCGATTCCCATTACCATGCCGCTCCCCACGCCGCCGGCGCTGTCGCCTATCATAAACGATCTACCATTCGGCTGAAGCATCCAGGCCGACCAATCCTGTCCAAGGTTCATACGCCGGTGGACTTCTCGTGGAAGCTCTACTCCGTTTTCCTTCAACGCCCTGTAATTCCCAAGGAGCAAGCCATAAGCGAACGCCACATACTTGTCGGAGTTCTCAAACTCCTTGCCGTCAGCGTGGACATCCCGCATAACGTTGTTCACGAACTGCGTTTTCCCAAAATCAAGCCAGTTCTTGTAGTCCGTAAACTCCTGGTAAGTCATTCCGCCGCTCAGAACCGAACCACTGACCGCCGCCAGCCAGTTACCTGCTTCGCCGCCGCCGTGATATAGGTAATCGTACTGCTCCCACAACGAATACAGGACGTTTAGAAAGAACTCATCCGAGAAGTTCTCTCGATCCTTCACGATAATCCTAAGTATTTGCACCCAGTGTCCGGTTCTACCGGCGATGCTGAGAGTAGCCCAGTGGTCGTATTTCGCCGAAACAGTCTCTGGAGGGCGCGGGCATTGTTCCAGGAAAGTCATCATAAACT
>JAUSEB010000241.1 GCA_030650495.1 Armatimonadota bacterium
GAGTGTTCAAAAAGGCATAACTTAGCGCGACCCGTCATTTCGAGCGAAGCGAGAAATCTGCTTTTAAGCACAATGTATGGTCTCTGAAAAGCAGATTCCTCGTCGTTCCTCCTCGGAATGACGGTTTTTGAACACTCCCAAGAACAAGCCTAAGTATAGGATGGAGAAGCTGTCAACCCTCAACCCTCAACCCTTCCCTAAAACCCTCCGACGCCCATCTCCAGTAGGAACCTGTGCAAAAATCTCGACCAGATCAGCGAGACCTCCTGCGATCCGATAAGCGTGGTCAGACCGAGTTCCAAATCCCTGAAGATAATGTCTTTTCCGTCGGGATCGGTTTTGCCGAAGAAATTATAGGTTCCACGGACATCGAAACGCCATTTAGGGTCGAACTGATAGCCAATGGTCGCGTCAAGACTCCTTATTGGTTGGTCCAGAGTATAAACCGAGCTTAGACTCCCTCGCAACTTGCTTCCGTAGTTGGAATAGTTTAGGGTCATCCTATGATGTCCATAATCCCCAACCAAGCGGGTGTCGAGAGTATAGAAGTAACCCAGAGCAAGACTGCCGTTATTACCAAGCGGTGTGGTCAGCATTGCGTTTCCATACATATTTAAACCGGAGTTTAGTTTGCCCCAATCCCGGCCAACGGATAATGAACTGCTGAGCGCAGCTCTTTTCCCTAACGTTATTGGGTTTGCATAAAGCTGAAGCTGCAATCCATTACCAAAGCTGTAATCTCGATCTCTCTCATTAGATATCGAGGACCTGAGCGCAATAGAATAATTAAGCCCTTTTATAATATCTTTCGGGCGAGTCTGAATATACAAATCACCCGCCAATCTCCCGTACTGTCCCTTGTTCTTTGAGCCGCGAAGGTTCAAGCCTATACTTGACCAACTAAGCGACTTGTTGAAATTCATCATCCCGAATAAATCGCGGTGCGCCGGGAAACCTAAATACAAGTTCATCTTGGAATCCGGCGCAAGCTGCTGGCTGTGCTGCCAATCGATTCCCCAGTCTTTCCGGTTCACCTGCCCGACAGTGAAGCGTCCATCGGCCTTGCCATTTGCGTAGCTCTGCTCCAAATCGACACCCCAGCCGGGTAGTGAGGAGTATCTCGACCACGATCCCTGCTGGTTCCTGATTCTCACGGCCCCGGTCCCGCTGGGACTGAGCGAATAGTATAAAGGAACATCCACCCTGACCCCTGAATTGGTGAAGCTAACATACTGCGGCCCTCTGGACGGATTACCCGTAAGCGGAATTAGATAGAGCGGCAGCTTCATGATTCTGCCGCCTTCCATAAATATCTCCGCGCGCTTGAACTGTACGTCTTTCCTGGGCCTGATGGTTATCTCCCTTGCTTTCACCAGGACTCGTGTCTGTGAAAGGTCCTGAAATCTGAATGACGATTGCTCCGGATTACCTTCGATGGGAGTAGTCGAGAGGTCCGCCCCATCGAACGCCAGCTTGGTCATCTTGCCGTCAGCGCCTTCAGTGAGCATCACGCCCCGCTGGGTGGACAGATTGTAGATTAGAACATTGGCTGCAAGGGATTTAGCGCCGCGAGACAATTTTATCGGTTCGCCGCCCGTCTTCTGCTTTGCCAGCATAGTTTTTCTCGGCACATCCACCTGGACATCGTGTGCGGCAATCACAAGTCCCCTATGCTGGACCCTGCACCCGCCTGTCGCATCCAGCGTTTGGCTATCGGTGGCAAATGCGACGTAGTTTGTTGAAGACACGCTGACGAACGCGTCGGCTTCTATCTGCGCTCCAGGGGCAAAGAATTCAACGCCGATTTGCGATATTGTTTGCCCCTCCATAAGCGCGGCTGTCACCATAGCCTGGCCGGGTTGAGCGCCGCTTCTGAGTATGGCGCGGGCCACGCCCCCGATTGTCGCTGCCATCGTGTCGATGACACCCAGGTTTGTCGAGAATCTGACCTGGGATCCATCTGGAACGAGGTTGCCTGAGCCGTCCCGCACCTCTGCGTTGATGGAGCAGACGCTGCGACTATCAGCGTAGATTGCGTATGGAGTTGCCGTCAATCGGATAGTAGACGTCGCGGCGTAAGTGGAGGCGCTGCATAAAAACAACCCCAGCAGCGCGAGGATTAAAATTAGTGAATTCAATCGCATATATTATCCAATGATACTGTTCAAGCCCATCCGCGTCAAACAGATGAGCGTATAAAAAAGGCAGGGTCGAGGTCCTATCCCCTCCCTGCCTTTTCAGCTAGTT
This sequence comes from Armatimonadota bacterium, assembly GCA_030650495.1. Lineage (GTDB taxonomy): Bacteria > Armatimonadota > UBA5829 > UBA5829 > JAUSEB01 > JAUSEB01. The sequence continues at coordinate 2,248 of JAUSEB010000241.1, forward strand.
TATACGGAACCTGCCGCCAATTATGGTCCTGGTAGCCCTGGTGGTAGCGGCTCATCCGGAGGCGTTGAACTCCCGCCTCCTACTAATGCCAAGCCAAGCGCCGCTCCCAGAACGATCCACAGAAGACCGGTTTTCTTCTTGGTTTTTTTCTTGGCTACATCAGCGACTTCTATGCCAGGCGGAGGTTTGATCGCCAACGCTTCCACTATCTTATTGACGGCGTCGCCCGCCGCAAGAGCGGCCGACTCATCTTCCGACGCAGGCTTTGAACTATCCGGCGTTTTCCCTGTTACAGCAACGTTCTTAATAATCTTCTGGTTCCGAACCTCGACAAACTGAACACTCACTTGAGCTTCAGCCAACGTGGAGCCTGGGTCGTACCTATATGAGTCAATGTTGCCGATGATAATCATATCACCGCCCATTTCGCCGGCGACTTTAAGGGCATTGGCTTTGTTCTCGACTCCCCCAATCTCGTCGATTTCCGTCTCAAGGAGCGTCTTCTCAACCTGAATCGCTCGCTGCACGGACGGATGACGTTTGGAAAACTCCGTCACAGTGTATCCTGGGGTATTCTGCAGCATACCGCTCATCGTGCTTGCCATTTTCCGGCCCATCGTAAGCTGAGTCACACTATTCGCGAGCGCCAATGGGAAGACGATTATTCGCTTCTTCACAATCGGCAGTTCAGCTTTGGCGGCCATAACTTGCGTCGCCGGAGCAACCTGCAAAACCATTATTAGAAGACAGGCCAGCAAGCCGCCCCAACGTGTTTTTCTGATTTCAACCATTCGTACTATCCTCCACCGCCCAACCATCGGGCGGATATTTCAAAATGCTGCCATTCAGTCCTATCGCGGTGGCGGCGGCGGGCCATCGCTGCTTTCAATAGTCACGGAATCCGGGGAAGCCGATAGAGATTCAGCCCTTGTGGAACTGGACGTGCTCGCTGCTGACACGCTTGGTGGATTGAGCACAAGTTTGCATTCGTCCACGAGCGACCTTATCCAATAACCCTTCCACGGCTCCAGGATTCGGCGCACTTCAACATCGGTTCGAGTCGAAGTTGCATGAACATAGAAGTAAGCAGCGCCGCTCCAACCCCAGGCGAAATCTCTAATATATCCCGCTCTTGCGGCTGATGACATGGACATCAACTGCCCATTGTAATTCACTTGCACCGAAGACCAGTTGATCGGCAGCATATACACCGAACCGAATTGGTTCCAGCCACGAGAAAGAGTGATCTCGCAAGGCTGTGTTTGATCGAGAAGCCGTCCATAAGCCTCGAGCGGATATGTAGTTGCGGCTTCCAGCCAGTATTTGCTCGGCTTGATCCAAAATGCGTCGCCCGGTTGGAGCATCGGGAATGGATTAACGCCGTATACAACGTACGAGTTAGTCGACGGCCTGTATCTGGTCACTCGCAAACTGTTAGCGACCCAGACACTGCCGGGCGAATCATCCGGATACCGTCCAAACAGGTCTGCCGGATCACCGCTCTCGACTGCTAGAGGCGGACAGATCATGTCCCAGCTATTTGCCGTGATGTCGTATGACGGCGCATCAACTTCAACGGTTTCTTCTGAATGTATGGGGTCGTTGTTCTCATCGCCATCCCAATCAGCGGCTATTGTCCAAGTTCCGCTGTAAGACATTACCAGGGCGGTGAGATCATAGGCGCCATTCGAGTCGGTCTGAACCTCGTAAGGATCCTCCTCGCCGCCTAACTCCACAGCGCCGTCCGGCCTTATGACTGTTAGCTTCAGCGTTGTAGCCTGGGCCGGGGTCAACACAATATGCACGTCAATCGTCTCGCCGATGTCGACAGGATCGGCGCTTGGCAGCAACGTTATCCCAATCGGAATCGTCGGGCCTGATAAAGTCGGACTATACACTATGTTGTCCGGCAGAGCCTTGAACGTGTAGGTGTGAACACCGCCACTTGACAACTGCCTATTCAAAGTGTAGTGGATTCCGGTCGCCGGGGTCCCACTACCCTTGGTCATCGCAATACCGGTTGTGTCGCCATCGATCAATAGCAATACCGATGACGGTTCGCTTGGGCCGACATAGTCGACAGCATACGTGAACGTGGTGGTTATGTTACCCGTGTCTGGAGTGACGCTTGGATTCTCAAAATGCGCTTCGTCTCTCACCTGTGGACCTGATCCGCTCACCGTGGTTGCGGACTCGCCATAACTGTCTTTGGCAAAGAACTCGTAAGTGTGGTTCCCATAGACTCCCGGAAGGTCCGCGGCGGGAACGACAACCGTATACACGGCTCCCGTCCTATAGTTTGGCAAAGTGGGGCCAGTCAAGTCTTTTCTCAAAGAACCGTCTATGAGGACGTATATTTCGCCGGTCATCGGCGCTTGGCTGTCAGCGTCGGCGTACCTTACCGAATATGTAAATGTATTGCCTCTGTTTCCATCAGCGGGACTTACGGAAGCCGCGGAAAGCGTCGGCTTCGCGTTGACGGTAATCGTCCCCGCGTACGATGTCGTAGGCGTAGGATGCCTGACGGTATGAACCGTCTTACCTCCGTCACGGCTGTATCCGTCAGACGCGGTAAAGTAGAAGCGATGCGCGCCCGCGGGCAGACTGATCGGTGTCGAAACGAGCGTCGCTCCTGCAACATAGTCAGGCGTTGGGCTTTCCGCCGATAAGGCCCATGTGATCCCACCGCCTCCTCCAAACTCGATGATCACATTTGCGAATCCATAGAGACCATTGTTGTAGGTCGGAGGATCACCATCAGGATCAGCATACTTAACCCGGAATGTGAACAGTTGCGAGCTTGCGCCGCCGGCAGGCGTCACGTAGGTGAGCGGCGAAGGCGGAGCCGACAACGTGGGAACTCCAACGCCTGGAGGCAGAGTTTCATATCCTACTTTTGGCCCAGTGATCTCCCCGATTACAGGCAGCCTCACGGTTACTGGAGTCGTAAGCCCCTGGGTGACTACTGTTGAGAAATGGAACGCATGGTCACCAGGCAGCAGATTGGGAACAGTCACGATGTAGGACACCCCGTGATACACGTAAGCCGTAGTGGTTCCGGGAGGTAACCACACGCCCAACTCTATTTTGCCGGTATTGATGTCGTAAGCGCCGCCCGCAAAGAAATTGAATCCTGTCGCATCAGGCGTGAGGTATACACCAAGGACCCCGCTCACACGTGTCTTATCAACCGTGACTCCTGTAAGGAACCCGAATGTATCGGCGTCGACACTCAATACCTGAGAGAACCTGGCAGTGTAGGTACTCTCATCGGTCAAGCGTTTCACCAAAGTGGCGGCGCCGATCTGGAATGTGTTTCCAGCCAGAAGCCCGTCGGTGGCCAGCGCGGCCGGGATGACAGTCAAAGTGGCGCCGGTATTCCCGGAAATAAGATAAACCTTATTCTTTGCGGCTCCGTACGTGATTTGTACGATTTTTCCTTTCAGAGTGTCGGGAGTCCACGTCTGAGTAGAATCGGTAAGCGTGGATTCGGTAACGCCTCCGGAACTGACAGTTCCCGTGAGCAGAACTTGTGTCGGGTTATCAATCCAAACCCTGGGGTATCCGTTCTCAGGCGCGTCATTATCGGCATCGGTGTAGGTCACGCTATATGTCACGGCCTGACCTGCCGATATAGTTGCCGGAGCAGCGGGATTTGGGTCCGCCTTCCCATCCTGTAGGACAGGAATATCGTTGATTGTAGGACCGGAAATATCTACTATTGTAGGAATCTGGTAGTCATTGCTTGTGCTTCCATTCATATCGAACAGCGCAAACCCTGAGCCATCCGACGCTTCGAAATGGAACCTGTGCAAACCGGCTCCGACAGTGGTCGTCAGCGTATAAACAACACCGCGCGTGTAATCGGCGGCGCCTGTGATGCTAGATGTCATTGGGTAGTAAGCGCCATCAATATAAGCCCTCACATATTCAGGAGCTTGCCCATAGATTCCATCCGTGTCAGTATATATGACACTATACACAAATGGCGTTATGGATGTTCCTGTGCTGGGAGCCACCTTGCCCTCGGTGAGTACTGGCGGTGTGTTTCGCCCCACACTTTCCGGCCCCGTTGCCGTGAACGTGAACCAATAATCAGCGGTGATAAGATCGGATAAGGACAAACCCGCAAGATGGAATATGACTTTTCCATCAACATAGTCTATGTAGTAATCCTTCTCCCACACATATTCAACTATGGCCTGTTGGCCGGATGGGATACCGCTTCCGCCGATATATATACTTCCAGCCGTCTTATCATAATAGCTGTCAGTTGAGGCGCCGTAATAGTCGAAGTTCCCCAAAGCCGTTCCACGCACCGCAATCACTCGATCAACCCTGTCCGCATAAGATCCAAGATTAATTATCTTGCGGGTAGCGTCTGGATTTAACTGAAGCGGCGGATACAATGTCGAATTGAGTAAATGGGTCTCGTCACGGGCGAGCAATCTACCGTTCCTGTATATCCTCGGTTCGGCAATCACACCCGGCGGCGCCGGTTCGGTTACGGGCAGAGGACCGGCAATCATATCGTGCGCGAACGAGTAAACCGTGAAATCCGTAGTGGACAGGATTTCAGCTCCTGTATCATATTTGCCGGCGTTGTTGCCCGGCGCCGCTATATCCGTGTAAGTCTCACCCGTGTCCCAAACTCCGTTGTCATTGCTATCTATGAACGGTTCGGGACCATCGTCCCAGAAGTCGTCACCATCATTATCTATAAATGTCTCGCCATCGTCCCGGACACCGTCGTCATCCAGATCGATGAGCGGCTCGGCCTGATCCACGATGGCGTACGCCGAATCGGAAGTCTCCGGTAAAGCAAGATTAGGATTATAAACCGCCGACAATGAGCCATCCGACGCCTCGAAGGCGTAGACATATCTATAGCCAGGCTCTCCAGCTAAGCTCGATCCCGACAAGCGCATCTGGAGTTCATACAATACACCATCCGCGTAGACGTTATCCGAAATGTTGGCTTTGGACATTGAATGACCGCTGTCCCACGCTATCGGGTCAGCCGAATATGTTATATAGACATCTTTGATAGGATCTACCGCGGATGGCAGCGTGATAACACCCGTGACGCTATCGAAGCCGCCGGGTTCCTGCGTGTCAGGATTTAAGTGATAGTTTGTGCCTGTTCCGCTCGGATTATCCCATACGCCTGTAACGGAAGTAATAGGCAACGATGTGACGATAACGTGATTCTCATCCGCGGGCCTTATCCGCAGGCGAGTAAATGTCGTTGGAGTTCCTGCTCGTTTGCCAATGTATACATTCACGTAGCTTGGAGCCTTATCATTCGGATGGGTATATGTGACAGCGTATCTCCAAACAGTCGCGCTTGTTTGAGTTCCATCTACAGTCGTCACCGACCCATTCTTCAATGTTGGAGCTTTAACCAGTTCGATGACCGGACCCGCTATCCAGTTATCTCCTCCAGCGGGGAACTTCGACATTTCACCACGGACTTTGTCCTCGATGTATGTCGGATAGCCCCAGTCGTCTTCAAATTCAAATTTCATGAGGCGCACGCCTGGTTGTAGAACAGCTCCTTCCCGCGAGCTGATGTCGGCATAGTAATCCATGCCATTTCTAAATTTATCAGGATTCGGATCAATCACTGACGATGGATCAGTCGGATACATTGCGACTTTGATGATTCCACCATTTTCAAGCGTGCCGCTATCTCTGATCTGGAGGTACATGTAAGCGCTGTAGTGTCTCTGGTTATCCGCGTCTTTATAGTTGATGGTCACCCTGAAGCTCGTTCCCTGCGGGCCCGAAGATGGAGAAACCCTTGGATTCGACAATACCGGCGCGTTGTTTACATAAGGGCCCGGTATATGGTCGTTATTATTCGCAAGATCGGCGTCACCAGGCACATTCATATCCTCCCACCAATCACTTCCCTGAGGATTTGCACCGTTCATTAGCGTACGTCCATCCGGACGAACCGGGAAGTGAACATATCGTACGCCGTCAAAAGCTTCAAAATAGTAAGTATGAGGACCGCGTGGAAGCGCTGTTTCAAACTGGTACAACACTCCCTGAGCGTAGTTCAGCGTTTGACCGGGAGCCGGCTGCATGTTGTACCCAACGTACATGTGCGGGTCAGCCGGCATGGTCATTCCCGGAGTGTAGTTTACCGACCCTATGGTTCCATGGTCTGGCGCGTTATTGATGTAAACCCTTATCCATATTGGCGGAATGCCATTGTCCAGCAAAGGATTTGGAACATCGGGATTCTGGCTTTTATAAAGTAACTTGAACGTAAATCTGGTCGAGGATGCCTGGCCGGCAGTTTCTATGTAAGCATGACCGCCATGACCGGCATGCCCGGGATAATAATATGATGGATTGACCATACGGTAATACGGGGATAGCGTACCAAGAAACAGTTCTTCACCTTCAGGAAACGGCGCTCCAGGCCCGGTCAATGACGGCCGGACGTTGGGATGCTGAGTTCCTATACCCGGATATATACTATCAAATCCCACTCCCGGTGTATATGTTGACACATCCGCGTATATGTAGTGGTCATACGATGTGTAACTGGTTTTTGCGCTGTCTCCAGGGAAGTATGGCGGCTTATGCCATTGGGTCCACCAGTTCCCCGCTAAAGACATACCTCTAACTGTCCGAAACCCTGAAACCGGCACTTTTGAATTGTAATACAGGTATCCGTCTTCATCCTTCAAGTAGTCGTCAGACGCCGCGAAGAAGTAATGATACCTGCCCAGTTGAAGAGCCTCATATAAATTATCAACTGAGAAATGCGGGATAGTTCCCGCGCCGCCGTATACGAACCACCCTCCGGCAGGTTCTACTCTGTAGACATACTCGCAACCAAGGGAGTCGCTGTAGACATTGTCGGTTTCATCGGTTTTGCGCATAAAATAAGGTTCGTAATCACCTGTGCCAAGCTTGTCCAGGAAGAGAACAACTCCAGAATTCCAGCCTTCGAAGTAACCCTCCGGACTAACCCATTCAGGAAGCCATGGCTGCGGAGGCAGTCCCGTGTGTCCATTTCCCGGGTTATTGTAATACCGGACTTTGAAGACAAAAGCCGTCGATGTTGCGCCATCGTCTTGATTTTGCGGGTCGAAAGGCCATCTTGGATCGGGATAACCTTCAGCAAAGAGAGGGTCGGATATTCCACGCCAGAGACGATCGACGCCGGTTGATGACACAAGTGGGCTGGAGCCGTATCTAGGCAGCGTTCCGGTGGGATAAGGAGTGTACTCCACCCAAACCGGAAGCGCTCCGTCAACCACAGCTTGAGGCAATTGTGTGCCGAGAGTAATAACACCCGTGTCAATGTCGACGGACCCACCTGTAGCATAATAGTCCGTGCTGTAATCTATGTTGCCAGACTCATCCTCAATGTATACCGCTCGCACGGGTAGTTCATTGAGGTCCGGAATTTTAATGTTATATAGCAGATAATACGTTAGATCATATCGCAGCGGGGTGATTGGGGCTGTAATAGTCTGGGTATTTGTTGCGGTTACTGATTCAAAACGGCCGGGGTAGGCTGACCTCGACCGCATTATTCTTGGTCCTCTGAGATTAAGCTCATAATCAGTCGTTGTACGCGACTCTGGATCATAATCATGCCCAACGAAGAGCATTTGATGGTAATTCGGGTGAGACGCTTTTAGTCCCGGAGCATAACGCACACCTGGAACACCGGTCGGATCGTTAGCGAGATTCAAGCCTGCGCTTAGTCTAACGCGATAGGTAGCTCCTCCTGCATTAGAACCCCTGACATATTCCATAGGATAAATGCCACCGGCTATATGTAGCTCAATCGGCGCCGAAGATCCGACAACCTCAGAAGTTATAATTTTTACGCGATAGTAATTTGGATCATCGTTTGGATTATCTTCTGGATCAGGATCAGGAAGCGGTGTCACAAATCTTACGTTTCCTGTAACTGGATCAAGTGTTCCAGTGCGCTCATCTGTAATCAAGTTCTGTGCATTTCTTGCGACATCCCATACTCCGTTAAAATTCTGATCAACGAAAGACTCTCCAATATCCCATATACCGTTGCCATTTGTATCAGAAAGTGTCTCCATAGCCTTCACTTCAACCACAGCGCTATCAACCGGCAATGGCAACATGGTGGCAGGGTTTAACTGCATATCAGTAAAATCAACTTCAGGGGGGGGCGGAATTGGATCGGGTTCCATAACAACGCCATACATGGTTATAACCGTTCTGGATGACCGGCCATCTTCTTGTTGCCATACAACCGTGAAATTGTATATCGAGTTTTCGGTAGCTTCTCCCGCAATTACACTGCCGCCGGACAATTCTCCATAGCTTGATACGGCGCTGAGCAGTAAAACAAGCAAGCATAGCCCGGCAACTATACTTTGTCTGTGTATGAGCTTCATCCTGTTTCTTTCCCTTTCAACTAATAGATCAGCTTGGCGTACTATCTATTTGTGATGTCCCACCTGACGCATGACCAGGAAAGGAGCCGATGTCTTGACGGCTGATCTTTCCGAAGTCGCTGCTCTAACCTCAACAAAATATAATCCGAATGACACGAGCTTACCTGTGTCATCCCGATAGTCCCACGACTCGACCGACGTTCCGGCGGCTGCGCTCTTGGCGATCACCAGTTTGCGGACCGTTCTGCCGCCGGAGCGTTTCTTGACGCTGATGTCTACTATGGCGTCAGGCGACAAGTTGTAGGAGATATTCGCGGTTCTGGAAGCCCGCGAGGTCGAGACTTTCAGTCTGCTAATAGTCAGCGGAACTGCTTTCATTGGTTCGGCTATAAGCCTTAACCTTCGAACTGTGGAATTTCTTGAGTTGTATCTATATGAACCGGTGGCGCTGAGCGATTTTGTTTTATTCCCATCCAAATCCACCAGTTTGAACGCATATTCTTTTGACGCGGCCGCAAGATCGGGCCAGGTCAATGTAACATTCGAATTCAACTGGTCGGTTTCGACCTGCATATCCCATATCTTACGCGATCTATCCCGCCCGCGAACATCCTCATAGTACTTTCCATTGTTGATGCCCCAGTCATTATGAGGAAAACTTATCGCTACGTAGTTCTTCAACGGGGGAGGAGTTTCCATATCCTGATTATCATATCCGTCCGAAGCGCTCGACGATGCGCCGGCGGTCGCCCAACCTACAGCATTCCTGCTGGTCTTGGCGACCAACCGCAATCCCCAGCCGATGGGATTGCCCGCGGTTTCCGGCGCGGCGGCGCTAATCGGTTCGGAGGATAACGTCGGTACAGCAGTCAGCTTTGCGCCATGAGCATACGTATGATTCGGATGGCTTTTAGCGCTTGAACGTAAATCAACTTCGGGATAGAAATCTTCCCCAAGTATACCCTCCAACGGAACAGAACTCACTCTCGATGTGGTTGCGGACGAGCTGACAATTGGCTCTAAATCAAACTCTTCCATCGGCGGAATTATCATTGTGCAACGCTGTAGAGCCCTGACCCAATAGCCGCGCCAGGGAGTAAGCTGGGCAGTCTTTTTGCTGGCGCTCATATACTGCTCCGTGATAGTATCGTACCAGAAAATATTGGGTCTTATCAGGAAAGTTTGCAGTGCGGCTTCCCATGATATTGGGTCTTCAAGAGATCCCTCTTTTAGGAATTTCACTTTGCCCCAGGGTATGCTGTGAACATAAGGATTCCCGATCTGGTTCCAACCGATGCGCAGCGGAATAAACTGAGCCGTCAACCCCTGATCAGCGGACGCGCCGGCCAACGCAACATCGAAATCCGAGTCACAATTCAACCAGAAAGCCTCCCCGAGCTGCAGAGAGTCGACGGTCTCGTAAGCGCGGGCATCGGCGTTCCACCGGTAGAGTCGTATTTCAGACGAGAGCAACTGGAAGGCGGCCGCAGGTGTTGGATCAATCAAGTTGAAGGGCACGGAAATCATCTGCCAATCCTGCTTGAATTTCGTTGTCGTTGTGGCTGGGACCGTGACCGTGCATTTCACGCTCTTTGAATTGCCACCCGCTCCGCCTGTGACTATGTACTCCAGATCACCAGCAACCTCGCCGGTAGCGCGCACTGACCATGTCACAGCGCCTTCTTCCTGCGGGTATACTGTCGCCGAAGGCTTACTAATGGTTTCGCCGGAAGCCAACTCTAGTCCCTCCGGCAGCGTTATGAAGAAATTAGGGTTGTTAAGCAATATCCCTGTGTCAAAACCATGCAAGTTGTACATATACGCGGTAACAGTGAATGGGTCGGGCAAGAGTCCAGTGGCGCTCGATGTGTCATATTGAAGATTTCGTTCAGCTTGCGCCGCCAATACAAATGGCATAGTGTAACTGCCTGTCGCCGCGGCGGAGCCGAAGTAAAGTGTTATTTCACGAGACCCTCTAACACCTACCCCTACAGGATTCCACCATGCGGCGGTAGAGGTGTCATCAACATCAGTAACAGGATTGGGTATAGTGTAATCCCAGACATAACTTGAAAAAGTACTATAGTAGTCAGCCACTACCACTCTATCCGGAGTTGTAATGTCCTGGCCGCGGAAAAGATGGCGGGAGACTAATGTAGGATCGATAATGGTGTCCAGATGGTCTATATAGTCAGGAATATCGTTATATGAGAATTCCGTTTCGCCCGGCAGGTAACCATAACCAAATATGACCGGTTTTGTTAAACAATCTCCAAAAGCTACCTCATCGAAGTACATCCGCACGCCTATGCTGTGTGTCATCGAGCCTTTGTTGGTAATAACATAGTTTATGCGACCCATATCCCTTCGCAGGCTGATCTTTATCTCCACTTCGATATAGCCGGAAGAATCGACGGTTCCTCCAAACGGATTTGTTTTCCAAATTGCCCTTATAAGCCGGGTTTTAGGATCGGCGTATGGCGCCAGAACCCAACTTCCGCTTGCCGAATCGCCAATGACGAAGTCGAAGTTGATGTCTTGAATGTGCAGCAGGGCAAACCCGAAATTACCATGGGGTGTGGGTTCATGACCGTAAATTATGGATGTATTATCGTCGCTGTCCGTTTCAGGGTCGCCCTCCACATATCCGAAGCTGAATTTGCCCGGGACTTGGGCATACCCCGTGACGTCCTGGATACCCAGCCTCGCGACCAAATATTGGTTAGCTACTTGAGCGTAATTTACGCCCTCGACCTGGCCGTACGCAGGCGCACCGGCAATCGCAATGATTGCGATACCCACAAGGAGTAATGTTTTTACGATGGATAATCGAGTCATCTTATTAAGCTTCCCCTAAATGTCCGGTAGCAGGCTGCCGAACGAACGATTTAATAATGTTCGGTAGCAGGCTGTCGAACGATCAATTTAGTAGATTCGTCTCCACAACTAGCGTCTAAACAGACACATACGGGTGACTTTTGCTATCCGGCCATCCGCGTCGGTAGCGATTATCTCGAACGTATATAGCCCAGTGCGAGCCTTAGATCCATTTGTAATTTTGCCATCCCAAATAATCGATCCGGCTCCCGCCGCGCTTAAATCATCCAAGCCAAGAATACGGACCGGCTTGCGGCCACCACGGTATATTCTCACCTCGACCTTAGCTTCATGTGATATCGTGTATGATACCTTGACGCCCGTTGGCCTGATCGAGGCTATGCTCACCTTCGATATAACAAGACGGTCAGCCTTGGACGGCGCAACGGTCATTTTGAAGCGCCTCTTGCCGGGCGTCGTTCCAGCGTTGTATGAGTATGCGCCGCGAGTCCTCATCGAGAGCTTCTTGCCGGAATCAACATCTTCCAGCGTTGCGCTGTATCCCTTTGGCAGCGAGGTAATATCCGGCCAGGTCAAACGAACGTCCGTTTTCGCAATATCGGTGTTCACCTCAAACTCCCATGTCTTTGTCTTCCCGAACGTCATGGGCGCGCGGATATCGCGCGTATAAGAACCTGAGTTACCGCCCCAATTGCGGTGTGGGAAAGACAGATCGACAAACCGCCACAAGCTGGGTGGATTTTCAATGTCCGCGCCGTCATAGCCATCTACGGACCGGCTGGACGCGCCGGCCACGTTCTCGGCGTCCGAAGCTGTTCCCGCCGTGGCGACAAGTTTGATACTCCAGTCGTCTTTTGAGCTGCCTGCAATCTTGGCTCCCATGCTTGCTGTGGATAGGCCGGCAGCGGACGGACTGGCCGCTGTAAGGACTCCGCCTATGGGATAGGAAGGTATCGGAAGTATTGTAAGCTTAAGTGGGTCTTCTTCCGTTCCTTTTAGAGCTTTTATCCAATATCCTTGCCACGGCGCCAGGGAGCCGAGCGGCAATACATCTACTGCGTAGGCATTGGTGACTCTGTTATACCTATACAGAGACGACCGCAGCCAACCGGCGCTAACCGCCTCAGAAATCGGCAGAGTCCGTTCCTGATAAGTAACCAATACTCCGTTCCAATCCACATTGAATGGGAACGGATCGCCAATCATATTCCAGCCGGCAATAACAGGTATATCGTACGGCGATGAATCGTCTATCACAGCATTTGGCAGAAGCGGTGTGTCAGAGCCAACCTGTAACCAGTAACCCATACCCGCGGGAGGCGTAGTTGTAATCGCCCCTTGCTGTTGAACCGCTGTGTTAGGCGGGAATAAGCTCGCGCGCGAGTCACTTACCATTAACGGGAAGTTCAACACCGCATAGTTGCCCCCTGATGATGCTGGAATCCATCTTGCCAGTTGATAGTCGGCAACTTTGAAGAAATCATCCGTGAGATCCTGTGGGTCTTCTTCTGTCAAAGGATTGCCGTCCCCATTAGCCAAAGCGTAAGGCACCGACATAAGTGATATTCCGGCAGGTATTATTTTGGGAACTACACTGAATACTTTTATAGTCTTAACCTGTTTGGTAGTGGAGCCGAATATATCCCCTATTATGCAAATACGATGTGGTCCGGCCTCCAGGGCTTGTGGAATAATGAGCGGATTCTTGGGCTGGATAGGATATGTTATCGCCTGCCCTGGATTGCCCGGGTCTTCCTCGACAAGCTGGAACTTTAACTGCCTCGATGCGTCGTCATAATAGTTGTCAATGTTTGTCGAGTTTATAAGAGGTGTTGTGCCGTAATCCGGAATACCATCCATATCAAGGTCCACATTTGTACCGATATAGACTTTGATACTTGATTTTTCAATCACTTTGGTTGTTGCATTAAAGAACGGGAGCCCGGTATAGACATTACCGCTGCCACTTGGCTCTACAACCTTAATCTCCGCGGCCAT
>JAUSEB010000245.1 GCA_030650495.1 Armatimonadota bacterium
TGACACAAAACAGGGTGGAATGTTACAAATGTAGGGGTACGCCACATTTATGGTAGACGGCGTAGGGGTTAAGCATTTGCCCTCCACCTCTGCCGCCAGTTGGCGTATTAGCCGCAAATGCTTAACCCGGTTTGGGTGTTCTGGCGAAGCATTCCCGACGAAATCCGATGCGAAATACGTTATCGACAGGGGAATGCTTGCGCCCCTACATCAATACCACAATCTTGGCGCACACCCCTACGGTTTCACAACGATTTTCCCGCAATTGACACGCGCCCCAATTTTTCCTTGCCCTAAGGCTCCTTAATTCGCTATAATCAAAGTGTAACAATATGGAGGGCGAGCCGTGCAGGCTGAGATAATCTCCGTGGGGACAGAGCTGCTGTTGGGACAGATAGTCGACACAAATGCAGCTTATTTGTCCCAGATACTGTCCGGCTTGGGAATCGATGTCTTCCACAGAACCACCGTAGGCGATAACGAAGATCGAATTGCACAAAGTGTGAAAGATGCTTTGAGCAGGGCCGATATTGCTATCACCATCGGCGGGCTGGGGCCGACCCAGGATGATTTGACGAAAGAAACCGTTGCCAAAACGCTTGGCGTGGAGCTTCTTTTCGACGAGGAAGCCGCCGAGCGGATAAGCGATTTTTTCGCTATGCGAAAGTTGCCGATGGTTGAAAGCAACTTGAAGCAGGCTGTCAAACCGGCGTCAGGAAGGACGGTTCCAAATCCCGTCGGCACGGCGCCGGGCGCGATCTTTGAGAAAGACGGCAAATGCGTCATTTGCCTGCCGGGGCCGCCGGTCGAGCTGATTCCGATGGTGACGGAGAGCGTAGTTCCGTATCTGAAGGAAAAACTCGGCCCGGCGGCAATGATAATAAAATCGAAGGTTCTTCGGACCACGGGCATAGGGGAGTCCTTGATGGAGGAAAAGGTAAAAGACCTCCTCCAGAGCAAGAACCCGACCCTGGCGCCTCTGGCGAAGACCGGGGAAGCGCATTTACGGATCACCGCGAAGGCTGCCGATGAAAAGACAGCCGGAGCGTTGATCGATGGAATTGAAACGAAAGTAAGAGAAAGACTCGGCGCGTTCATTTACGGAGTAGATGACGAGACGCTGGAGCATGTGATTATCCGCGCCCTGATCGTGAGGGGGCTCACGATAGGGTTGGCGGAGTCATGCACAGGCGGTCTGATCTCCGATAGATTGACTGACACGCCGGGAAGCTCGGCCGCATTTCTGGCCGGCGTAATAAGTTACAGCAACGAAAGTAAGGTAGAACTATTAGGTGTCTCTGAAGAGTTACTTAAGAAATACGGCGCGGTAAACGGCCCAGTGGCGGAAGCCATGGCCGAAGGCGCGCGCAAGGCGGCGCGATCTCACATCGGAATTGGAGTGACCGGGATCGCTGGTCCCGGCGGCGGAACTAAAGAAAAACCTGTTGGTCTCGTATACATTGCGTTATCCCAAGGGAAAGACGCGGATTCCGAAGCGGAGAAGACTTACTCTCAGGAATTCAGATTCTCCGGCGATAGAAGATACATTAAGCAGCGAGCTTCACAAGCGGCGTTAAACATGCTGCGAAACGAACTGCTCTGAGCCCCCCCGAACTTTACCGCGGTATGGTATTGACTATACTTCGGGAACTGCCTTGAACGGTATCCTTTACTAATTTCAGACCATGCCGTTCCCGCAGCATAAAGAGTATGGTGTCCGTCATTCCGAACGTAGTGAGGAATCTGCTTTTGAAGTAGCTATCAGCTGATAGCCTTTAGAAAAGCAGATTTCTCGACTTCGCTGCGCTCCGCTCGAAATGACGGAAGTGGGGTTTCGTTCCGATCGAAATGACGAAGCGAGACGTTATATCAATTGCTGAAAGTCTATAGCATAATATGGCCGACATTCGCACCTTCATTGCAGTTTTACTTACTGCCGAGCTTAGGAGTAAAATAGGGCAGATTCAGGATCGGTTTCGTAAGGCGGCCCCGGAAGTCAAGTGGGTGGCGGAAGATAACTTCCATGTCACTATGAAGTTCCTGGGCAATATTGACGAAGCCCGCCTGGAAAGCATATACGCGGCGCTGGAGAGGGCGGTCGCGGATGGTCCTGAGCCGTTTTCGGTCAATATCTCGGATGCCGGAGCGTTTCCTAATGTCCGCCGTCCTCAGACAATATGGGTTGGATTGAGAGAAGGAACGGAGAACCTGGCGGCTTTGGCTGGAAATATCGAGTCCGAATTGGATAAGATAGGATTTCCGAAAGAGGGTCGTAAGTTCAGCTCTCATATAACCATAGGGCGAGTGAAATATCTGAATAATATCAACGCTCTTGCCGAGGCGCTGCAATCCGCCGAAGTTGGCGAAATCGGCGTCTTTGATGTTAGAAGTATTACAGTGATGAAAAGCGATTTGCGCAGAGAGGGTCCGGTTTATTCCGTGCAGAAAGAGATACCGCTTAATCAAGTTGAGAGTTGAGAGTTTAGAGTTGAGAGAGGGGATTCACCGCCTTCGGCGGTGGCATCGGCAGCAGGCTACCGATGCAACAGTAAATTCGTTTTGGCATAGTTGAGATGACGGAGGGTGTTAATGGAAAAAGATAAGGCGCTTGAGCTGGCGATAAGCCAGATTGAAAAGCAGTTCGGCAAGGGTTCGGTTGTCAGACTTGGCGAAGCTCCCAAGTTCGATTGTAGCTCGATATCCACCGGGTCTATTTCGCTCGATCTGGCGTTGGGAATCGGCGGCGTTCCGCGAGGCAGGATTACCGAAATATTCGGGCAGGAGTCGTCGGGCAAAACGACCCTTGCGTTCCATGTAGTGGCCGAGGCTCAGAAGGCCGGTGGAACAGCTGCGTTTATTGACGCCGAGCATGCCGTAGACCCCGCCTATGCGAAATGTCTTGGTGTTGACATTGATTCGCTGCTCGTGTCGCAGCCGGACACTGGGGAAGAGGCGTTGGAAATTATGGACGCCCTGATCCGAAGCGGCGCCGTGGATGTAGTAGTGCTTGATTCCGTAGCGGCATTGGTACCGAAGGCCGAAATAGAAGGCGATATGGGAGATTCTCATATGGGACTTCAGGCAAGGCTGATGTCGCAGGCTTTAAGAAAACTGGCCGGTTCCGTCGCGAGGTCGAATACCGCGACGATATTCATCAATCAACTTCGTGAAAAGATAGGAGTGATGTTTGGCAATCCTGAAGTTACACCGGGAGGTCGCGCGCTGAAGTTCTGGTCATCGGTCAGAATGGAAGTGCGCAGAGTAGATACCATCAAGAACGGCAGCGATCCTATAGGCACCAGAGTGAAAGTGAAAGTTGTTAAGAACAAAGTAGCGCCGCCGTTCAGAATCGCTGAATTTGATGTGATGTTTAGCAAAGGCATTTCCAAGAGCGGAGGCGTTCTCGATCTGGGCGTTGAGCTTGGGATAGTATCCAAGACCGGAACCTGGTTCACCTATTCCGACCAGAGGTTGGGACAGGGGAGAGAGAACGCGAAGCAATATCTGGAAGAGCATCTTGACCTGATGTCCGAGTTGGAAAACGTGATTCGGACGACATCGGGCGCTGAAAAACCGGCAATAGCAGTGGCCGATTAACAGGCGCTTCGATACCGACTTGTTGGGGATGATTCGTCCCCGACTCTTTGAGCTGGATTGTTGAAATGGACGTGATCACAGCTATAGAGATACAGCAGCGGCGTGGAAACCGCAGATCGATATTCGTCAACGGGCGATTCGTCGCCGGTGTGGACGAAGAAGTGGTCCTGGCTCTGGGACTCCGCGTTGGACAGCAGGTGTCGGAGGATCGCCTGGCCCAAATGCTGCATACTGAAACAGTGCAGCGGGCACGCCAGGTGGCGCTGAACCTGCTTGGCTACAGGCCGCGCAGCAGGCAAGAGTTGACGCGGCGGCTGCTTCTGAAGGGTTATCCCGATGATGTGGTCGAAGAGGCCCTTACGGCTCTGGCCGACGTCGATCTTATCAATGACGAGAAGTTCTCGAAGGATTGGGTCGCGAGCAGGCTGGAACAGAGGCCGATGGGTAAAGTGAGGATTGCCTGGGAGCTGAGGCAAAAGGGCATACCTCCCGAACTTGTTGAAGAAGCTGTTGAGGCTGTTGATTCCGAAACCGAGTACGAACTTGCGCTTGGACTGGCTCAAAGAAAGATTAAACACATTGGCGCGGAGGCTTCCGATGAGGAGCGCCGCAGACTCGCTTCGTTTCTTCGACGCCGCGGGTTCAGTTGGGACGTTACAAATCGAGTGGTCGGCGAAGTAATGCCGGCAGACGATTGAGTGAATTTCCCATCTGACGATGCAAGCGTCGCTTTTAGCCGTGAGAGGAGGAGTATATAACAATACTTTGCATTAGAAATTACATGGTCAACTTATACTTGCCGGCCAACATAACAACCGCCGTTCGCTCAACCTCACACCGAAAATTCGGGAGGTGAGGGAAGGTTGATAGACAATATAATCATTAGCATCGTGTGCGGCGTTACCTTAGCCGCTTTACTGATTCTATGGGCGTATAACGCATACGTCCGGCCAGCCCGGGCGAGGTCTGAGAAACAACAGACTGAAGCCAAGGCTGCGAAAGAACTATTCGAGAAGGAGATCGAGACAAAGAGAAAAGAGATTCTTCTCGAAGCTAAAGATGAAGCGCATAAAATACGCGCTCAAATCGAACGTGAGAACAAAGAAAACAGAGCAGATATACAGAGGTTAGAGCGAAGGCTGGCTCAAAAAGAGGAAACCCTAGATCGTAGATTAGACAATCTGGATCAGAAAGAAAAAACTATCGTCTCGAGAGAAGAAGAGGCGAAAGCTATTCGTGAGGAGTTGGAGAACCTCGCCAGGCAAGAGCGCGAGAAGCTCCAACAGGTATCCGGTATGACCGCGGATCAGGCCAAAGAGATGCTCCTTCATGCCGTAGAGCGGGAGTCGGAGCGAGAGGCCGCCAAGATAATCCGCGAATATGAAGAAAGGGCCAAAGATGAGGGCGACAGGAAGGCGCGCGACATCGTCACTATGGCGATCCAGCGCTGCGCCGTCGACCAGGCCGCGGAGACGACCGTCTCCGTAGTTCCACTTCCCGGTGACGACATGAAGGGCCGGATAATAGGCCGCGAAGGCCGTAATATCCGCGCATTTGAGACGCTTACCGGAGTGGATCTCATAATAGATGACACGCCCGAGGCGGTCGTAATCTCCGGATTCGACCCCGTAAGGCGAGAAGTTGCGAGGCTTGCTCTCAGCAATCTGATTCTCGATGGGCGGATACATCCGGGCCGCATCGAGGAGATGATCGTAAAGGCTCAGGCCGAAATCGAGAATAAGATGAAGGAAGCCGCGGACCAGGCGGTGTTCGAGACCGGTGTCACCGGCCTCGATCCCGAAGGTCTGAAACTCCTTGGCAGGCTGAAGTACCGCACGAGTTACGGCCAGAATGTGCTGGATCACTCGATAGAGGTGTCCCATCTTGCCGGCGCAATGGCGGCTGAGTTGGGCGTCAACGTTCCCCTGGCAAAACGCGCGGGGCTTCTGCACGACATCGGAAAAGCCGTGGACTTCGAAGTGGAGGGTCCGCACGCCGTTATCGGCATGGACCTCTTGAAGAAGTTCCACGAGCCGTCGGAAGTCGTCCATGCCGCCGGAGCGCACCATAACGACGTGGAGCCTCATTCAATCGAGGCCGTGCTTGTCTTGTCGGCGGACGCGATTTCGGCGTCACGACCCGGCGCAAGACGAGAGACTCTGGAAACTTATGTCAAGCGCCTTACGAAACTGGAAGCCATCGCCGATTCGTTCGACGGTGTTGAGAAGACTTACGCCGTGCAAGCCGGTCGCGAGATACGCGTGATGGTCAGGCCGACTGAAATAGACGACTTGGCCGCCGTGAAGCTCGCGCGGGACACGGCGAAGAGAATCGAAGAGGAGATGGAATATCCGGGTCAGATCAAGGTGACAGTGATCCGGGAAACAAGAGCGGTAGATTACGCGAAATAGGGAGCAGAGTTGTCAGCTGTCAGCTGACAGCTGACAGCTATCCCAGCGTATATCGCATAATCAACAGACAAGTAGGAAAAGAAGAGCCTTTGAGAGTCTTAATGCTGGGCGATGTCGTCGGCAAGCCGGGCCGGAACACGGTGGCCCAATTACTGCCGGGACTGCGAGAGAAATACTCGCCGGACCTTGTGATTGCTAACGGTGAAAACGCCGCGGGCGGGCTTGGCATAACAAAAGACGCTACGCAGGCTCTGTTGAAAGCCGGAGTGGACGTTATCACCCTCGGCAACCATACATGGCAAAAGAAGGAGATCATCTCCTTCATAGATGAAGAAACAAGGCTTCTCCGGCCCGCCAACTATCCACCGATGGTTCCGGGCCGGGGGAGCTTTGTTTATAAGACGGACTCCGGCGTCAAGATCGGAGTAGTCAGCCTCATTGGCCGCACATTCATGGCGCCTACTGACGACCCGTTTCGAGTTATGGACGAAGTCCTTGCCCAACTCAAAAGGATCACTCCGATAATCTTCGTGGACATGCACGCGGAGGCGACCTCTGAGAAATACGCGATGGGCTGGTATCTGGACGGGAAAGTCACCGCCGTACTGGGAACCCACACCCACGTTCAGACCTCCGATGAGCGCATCTTCCCCAACGGAACCGCCTATATCACCGACCTTGGTATGGTCGGTCCCACCGATTCAATCCTCGGCCTCGTCCCTGAAGTCGTGATAAACAAGTTCATCACCCAAATGCCTCAGCCGTTCAAAGTAGCCGACGGCCCAACAGCGGCAATGGGAGTTATAGTGGATTTCGAAGCGGATGGGATAGCGACGGGGATTGAGAGGATTTGGGTTAGAAACGTCTGATGTCGGCAGTTCTCTGGGCTGACGACCGGAGGCCATGTGGGGCGTATGATTGGTGGTGATAGCCACCCATTATGGAATCCTCTGACGATGCGTTGTCCCCAACCATACCCTCCATACCGCCAAAGCTGCTATAGCAGTCAGCACAAGCCAGAATGCCCGGCTCGGCAAGACATAGATAGTGACGGTGTTGGTCTGCAAACGATAGCCGCAAAATTGGAATCCACGGGTACCGATTGTATTCATTAGCCCTGGAAATCGTATCTTGATATTGTCTTTTAATAGCACATCCTTGACGGCTCCGGGCATGAGCTTTAGAGGAGAGCCAGGCATTTGCCGGTCACCTACCTCTTCGCCACACAATTTGCCGTTTATGTAATATCGGTTCGTAATATATGTCGATGTGAATTCCAACGGGCGCTTGCTCGTGTTCTTGATCCTGAGGTAGGTTTTACAGATTTGATCGGACCTCATGATAGGACGATCCACATACACCATCATCTTATAACCGAGGGGTTTTCTATTCTGACTCTGGGTCGGGGCTATCTTATTCCAATTATTTGTAGGCGCGTTGATCTTGTATTCCCACAATGCAGTCGTCAATGAGACCGCGAGCAGCAGACCTGCTAATGACAACTTGATATACGGAACCATTTTGCGCATTACAGATGCCTCCAGTGAGAGAACGCATTGATGTGTCGGTAGCTCCGCCGCCGACGCCACGACCGTGGAAAAGCTATCAGCAACTATCCAGCGCCCATCTCCGCGCCGCGTTCCAGCGCGAGTTGGTTCACCGGCAATAGGTTATGGCGGTGGGGGGGGAGGACTTCGGGCAAAGCCGCGAGGATGGATTCCATCGCAACTGACTTGGCGGCGGCGATGTAGCATCCCAGCATAACCATATTCGTTGCGCGGACTGTTCCGGCTTTGTCGGCTATGTCGCTGGCGGGGATGGAGATGACGCGGCAGCCGGTCTTATCTTTCGGCGGGACGGCAAGGGAGCAGTTGAGGACGATCAGACCGCCGCTCTTGACAGTAGGGGCATATTTGTCCAATTGCGCCTGGTTGAGCGCGATCAGCGTGTCGGGAGTCGCTATGATGGGCGAGCCGATCTCACCGGTGGACAGGATGACGTTGCAGTCGGCGGAGCCGCCGCGCGATTCGGGCCCGTAAGATGGGAACCAGACCACGTTCTTATCTTCCAACAGGGCCGCGTGCGCGAGGAGTTGTCCCATCAGCAGGACGCCGTCTCCCCCCGTTCCGGCCATTATTATCTCTTGGTGCATCTGATTCTCCTGTTCGGTGGACCTCACCCCAACCCTCTCCTAAGAGGAGAGGGAGCCGAATTCCCCCTCCTTTTAGGAGGGGGTTAGGGGGCGGTCATCTATCTATAAACTCCCCAAGCGGGTAGTAGGGGACCATGTTCTCCTCCACCCACTTGAGCGAATCGATCGGGCTGAGTTTCAACTGGGTCGGGCAATTGCATAAAACCTCGATCATTGAGAAGCCCCGGCCTTCCAACTGCTTCTGGAAACCTTTTTTGATCGCGTTCTTAGTCTTGATGATCCCCGCCGGGTTTGTCGGCGCTACACGAGCGATGTAGATCGGGCCGTCAAGCGTGGAGAGAAGCTCGCAAACGCGGATCGGGTATCCGGCCAGATCGGTCGCCCTGCCTGAAGGGCAAGTCGTGCTTTTCTGCCCAAGAAGCGTTGTGGGAGCCATTTGCCCGCCGGTCATGCCGTAGGTTGTGTTATTGATAAAGACCGTGGTGATTCGCTCGCCGCGAGCTGCGGCATGGATGGTCTCCGCCATTCCGATTGCGGCCAA
>JAUSEB010000256.1 GCA_030650495.1 Armatimonadota bacterium
GTACAAAGATGTTCAAGATCGGCGCCTAGGTTCGCCACTCCGAATTTAGAGTGTGTACAAGATGAGGCAGACACAGCAATTATAGTGTCTGCCTTTTTCAAATTCGGGTAAAAAGCTTTCCGAAGCATAAGAAAAGCTATCAGATGACAGCTTTCCCTTCTCTAAACTCTAAACTCTAAACTCTAAACTTCCGATAATATTTGTGGAAAAACAATATATATCCGCGGGAAATCTTAAGAGGCAATGTGTATAGCTGCTCTATCTGGCAGCGCGAAGGGAGTTTTCTAAGTGGCGCATACCAGTGTCCGTGAGGATAATCTGAACTATCAAAAAGGCATAACCCTGCTTGACCAGGGGCAGTACGCGCTTGCCGCGGCTGAGTTCGAGAGGGTTCTGGCAAAGCTGGATGAGCGTGATCCAAGCGCAAGGCTTGCCAGGTTTCATCTTGGAGAAGCCCGCGCGCAATTGGGAATTGAAATGCTTAGGCGGCATGCTCCGGACCGCGCCGAAGAGGAGTTCAGACTGGCGTTGGAGATCAACCCGCGCTACGCCGACATCCGCTACCAGCTCGCCCGCGCCCTGTCTAGTAAGGGAAAGATCGATGAAGCTCTCTCCGAATTGGAACTTGCGTTAGAGATCAACCCGGCGTTTGCTAAAGCGTACTTTGAACGAGGGCTGATGATGTGTAAGGCAGGCGAGTTCGCCATGGGGATCGGTGAAGTTAGCCGGGCGGTAGAGATCGACCCTGCTTACTCGAAGGAGCTTTACGACTCCGCATGCATGCTTTGCCAGGACGGTAACACGCGAGAAGCTCTTGACAGGCTTTCCGATATGGCTTCCACAAATCTTGATGACATACAGTATCACTTCCAACTCGGCAAGGATTGTTATAAGAATGGATGGCACGATCGAGCAGCAGCGGAATTCCGCAAAGCCCTCAATTTGCATGCTGGCTATGCCGACGTGCATAACTATCTTGGGTTAACGCTTCTAGCCACCCAAAAAGTCGAAGCAGCGCGCGAGGAATTTGAAGCGGCTTTGGACATTAACCCTAAGTTTGTCGCCGCGACCATGAACGCCGGCAGCGCTTGCGAAGCCATGGGCGACGTCGAAGGGGCGTTGGAATACTACCAGACCGCCCTGGAACAAGACCCCGATAACATCGAGGCGAAAAAGAAGCTGGCGCAGTTAAAGAAGTTGAGAGTTTAGAGATAGAATAGCTATCAGCTGTCAGCTGACAGCTGATAGCTTTCTCGTAGATGGCCCTGGACATCCATGTCCAGGGCCTAATTTCATCGGACATCCATGTCCGATACCTTTATTTCTCCCTCGACTCCTCCCCCTCATCTGTGGTTTAATTACACTTGACATCCAATCATACACCGTTTCAGGAGATCCAAAATCAAGTTCGAGTTACTTAAAACCGCAAAGAAATCCGCCGCGCGCCGCGGAAGGCTTCATACGGCTCATGGAATAGTTGAAACCCCCGTCTTCATGCCGGTCGGCACGCAGGCCACTGTTAAGGCTATGAGCCAGGAAGAGCTTGCCGGCATCGGCTTCGGGATAATTCTCGGCAATACTTACCATCTGTACCTGCGTCCGGGGCATAAGCTTATTGCCAGAGCGGGCGGAATACACAAATTCATGAACTGGAGCGGCGCGGTCCTCACCGATAGCGGAGGTTTTCAAGTATTCAGCCTGGAGCGACTGCGGCAAATCGGGGATGATGGAGTTGTCTTCAAATCCTATATTGACGGCTCCGAGCACATATTCACGCCGGAACGTGTTATGGAGATTCAAGAGGCCATCGGCGCGGACATCATTATGGCTTTCGACGAATGCGCCCCATATCCCGCCGATCACAAATACGCCGAAGCCGCCATGGAGCGCACACATGCCTGGGCGGAACGATGTAAGGCCGCGCATAAGACCGATCAGGCTTTGTTCGGCATCGTCCAGGGGAGCGTCTATCAAGACTTGCGCGAGCGCAGCGCGCGGGCAATCGCGGGAATGGATTTCGACGGAATAGCTGTCGGCGGCGTCTCGGTCGGCGAGCCAAAGGATTTGATGTTCAAGGTAGTCGATTGGACCGTTCCTCTTTTGCCCGAAGATAAGCCGCGTTATCTGATGGGGGTGGGGACTCCCGAAGACCTCATAAACGCCGTTATGCGCGGTGTCGATATGTTCGACTGTGTCCTGCCGACCCGTCTTGGCCGCAACGGCTCGCTATACACCACCTATGGGCGCATTAACATCAAGAACGCGAAATTCGCGGACGACTTCTCGCCCGTCGATCCCGACTGCGATTGTTGGGCTTGCAAAAACTACACGGCTGCATATCTGCGGCATCTCTACAAAGCCGACGAGATACTTGCCGCACGGCTGGCGACGTATCATAACCTATACTTCTACAAGCGGCTGATGACCGGCATAAGAAATGCGATAGAGAGCGACACTCTGGCCGATTTCCGCCGGGAATTCCTACACAAATTCCATCTGCACAAAGCCAAGACCGACGAGACCGACGCCGCCTGCCGAGTCGAAGAGCATTCGCGGCCAAGGACGTGGGGTAAGGAGTCGAGTGAGTCGTGAAGAAGCTGACAGCTGACAGCTAAAACCGAAAGAGTTCAGTTCTATGGGAATTACGTCATGCTGAACTTGATTCATTCCTGGGTGGCTGTTTCCGAACAGCCACCCAAAACCAAAGCGGGATTTCCGAATCCCGAATCACCCTCACTTCCATCTACAGTTAATTCTCAGTCCGATGTTTCGGGATTTTAGGTATCGGCAAGCCAAGGCATACGGAAAGCTTAGGTTAGAGAAGACACATCACAAAGCGGATAACCAAAATCCCGAAACATCAAGTCCGCCCACGAGTTTTTGTGATAGAATGTACATGCTGGGCTGTGGGGTAGAAAGAAAGTCTTATGGAAAAAATACTGATAACGCTCGACCATGTTCGCAAGAACGATAAGGTCAAAACATACATCGAAAAAGCAAACGATCAGATGAACGCGCTCGGTTATACCGAGCATGGGTTCCGGCACGCGGGTATTGTCGCGGCCACCGCGAAAAACATCCCCGATAGCCTTGGTCTGGACTCCAGGTTAGCCGAACTGTCGGCGATTGCAGGCTATCTGCACGACATCGGGAACGTCGTCAACCGCAAAGACCACGGCGAGATCAGCGCAATGCTTGCCTACGACATTCTCAAAGAGATGGGGATGGAGGCGGCGGAGATCGCCACCATAATGGGCGCTATCGGCAACCATGAGGAAGAGCTTGGCTCTCCCATAAGCAGCATCGGAGCAGCATTGATTCTGGCCGACAAAGCGGACGTCCACCGCTCGCGAGTCCAAAACCCAAACCCGCTTTCGTTCGACATCCACGACCGCGTGAACCACGCCGTTGAGCATTCGCTGCTGCGCGTGGACACTCAGCGCAAATCGATAAACCTCGAACTCACCACCGACACCCATTCAGCCAGCGTGATGGAATACTTCGAGATATTCCTGCTGCGCATGCTGATGTGCCGCCGCGCAGCGGACTTCTTCGGCTGCAAGTTCAAGCTGATTATTAACGGCGTGGATTTATAAGGCAGTCGTTAGTCGGTAGTCGGTGTTTCGGGATTTGAATGGAGCGGAGCGGAATGGAAATCCCGAAACAAGCTACGTACGTATCGGGATTTCCGCTACGCTCAAATCCCGATACACCAACCCTCACTAATCGCCTAAGTCCTCTCGCAGTTTATCAGTCTGCGCGATTTCGCCTCTATGTATATGCAAAATCCAGTCGGTCACGAACTGCACGATGGGAGTCTCAGGCGACTTAAACGCGCGTTTCGCTCCGCCGGTGGTCGTTGCCGCTGAAGTTCTCTGCCCGGTCTTAGGATCGAACCAGTCCACGTTGAACTCCCCGGTCGCCGCCGAGAGGTCTACGGTGACGGTTCCTCCCGAAAGTATCTGAACTATATACTCCTCATTTGGCGAGCAGGCGCATATCCCTTTGTCGACCAACTGCTGCGATGGGACGAGTTTTCGGAAATCCGTGCTGGTGAAGAAATCGTAGAGTATCGTCATCTGATTTGCGCCGATGCTGTCCGTGGCGTTCAGGTTGAAGCCCAAGGACTTGTGGAAGGTCATGAAGCCCGGCACTGCATTACCATAAACTCCATAGCCGCCGGCCAGGGTGAGCGCCCAGTGGTCCATCCTAAGCTGATCCGCGTCCTGGCAAGCGCGATGAACGTTGGTGGTCGATTCATAGCCGTATTCAAGATTGACAACGGGTTTTCCAAACGCCCGCGACTTCGCAACCAGGCTTCGCAGATACTCCGGCGTTCCTTTTTTCTGGTGGCTGACGAAGCTGTGAGACGGAACTGAGCCAAAACGGTCAGTGGTGTTGATAGTGTGCATCGAAATTGGATGATTATACGGGTCGTTATCGCGGACCGTGTCCATATAGGATATCCACTTTCCATCCGGCTCATGCGGCTCTTCAAATTCGCCGGTTACGATCCAGAAAACGTTCTTTGCGCCATACCTTGCGACCAAATACTTTATGTATCTTTTGTATTGCTCCTCCGACTGGTATTCCGAGTAGCCTTCGTTGCCCCATGCGAAGAACACCCCGGCGACCATTCCCTTTGCGTTCATATAGTCGATTTTCTCATCGATAAACTGGAAATAAAGGGGGTTCAGCGTGTCGCAATCGAACCGCTTCCCATTGGGAGCCTGCTTCAAGTAAATCGGACCGCCTTCACCGGCGTTACGATTGTGCACGACGGATTGGGCATAATTGAATTTCTGCGCCGCTCTGGCGTCGATTATCTTCTGGGCAGAGCCATCCGCGAACCGAACGTTGTACCACAGGTGCCAAATCGTGTCGCCAAGCAGGAAAAACGGCGTCCCATCAGTCCATTCAAAGGTATAGGGATAAGCGGTCGAGACTCTCACGAAGCCTTTTTTGTCCGACTGCCGGCAGGCGAAGCTTCCTGTTTTGCCGTTCAGTTGGCTATCGTTCGAGGATACTTTCCAGGTCCAATTGCCCGGCTCGGTCGGAGCCATGCGAATCTTATACAGATTGCCGCCATCCCAGAAGCCGCTTACCTTGATTGTTTGAGTCGGCCCTGTGAATGTAGCGGCAAGCTCGACCTCCAAATACGGGTTTGCGTATTTGTTTTTCGTGGTCAAAGCGATCTCATATTCGCCGAATTTCGGCGCTGAGATAGTTCCGGCGGCGTCAATCTGAATCTTGTTCGGTTGGCTCCACGACCCCCAACCCTTGCCGTTATGCAATCGGACGTGCGCGTAGTATGTCAGTCCATTTTTCAAGGCGCCGCTTACGCAATAATTGTTCGCGCTCTCGATCTGGCCGGAGTCCCAAATTACGCTTTTGCCGGGATCGATTGTATTCGTGACGCGGACTTGGTATGAATCATGCCGTTCGCCGGTCCAGTCTATTATAGGAGTGAGGCTTTTGCAGCTTTGGCCGCGAGCGGGATTGTTGAAGCAGATCACCCGTGGAGCAGAGCCATAGTCATATACCTTGACATTGGAATACACCGCGCCGATGATTGCTTTATTCTTAGGGCTTGCGCCTATGCGAATGTCGTGAGTTTTGGGTTTGAAAACTCCCCTATACACAATAGGCCAATCGTCGGAGTCGGCGCCGCTTACCGAAAACCGCGCGATTCCGTCCTTCCAGCCAAGCCTGAAGTGATAAGTCGTCTCAGAGTTCCATTTATATGGGCCGTGTTTGGAATAGTCGTCGAACTGCTTCGCGCCGTCGGTGTTGATCGCTATTTTGAACTCGTCTTTGCGCTCGCCGGTACCATTATCGCCAACTCGCAGCCACTCGATCTTGTAGGGATTGTTTTCGATATTCTTCGATGAAGCGTCGTAAATACAGACAAGTTGGCCGAGGGGAGAGATTTTATCACCCGGCTTCAACCCGATCACGTCGAACTCGACCGCGCCATCCTCTATAGGCGCCGGGGCGGTATATCGAATGCTATCCGAGCTTGAAGTGACCTTCCACCCGCCGGAAACGAACTGGCCCTTTCCCATATCTTGAATCCCTATGGTCTTTCCGGTTGTCAATGGATCGTCAAAAAGAAGCGCGGCGGCATTGATGGCGGTCGATCCCATCAAGAACGTGAAAGCGGCCTGGAGGGCAATTCGCGAAATGCGTTTTAAGGTTGTCTGTTTCATTTGTCGATATTTCTCCCTTCGCGTATTAGCTGTCAGCTGACAGCTGACAGCTTTCCTATCCAACAACGAGTTTAACCGCCGACAGGGCGGCAAGGACGAGCACAACCGTGTCGAATGCCTTCTGCGGTATTCGCGGCAGCAGCCATTTCCCCAGAAAAGCTCCGGCAATGATCAACGGCGCCATTATGAGGTTAAAAAGAAGCGAATCCAGCGTGACTATCGGGTTTCGCGGGTTTATCGCACTCAGGACACCATAGACCGGCAGCTTGCTGAGATTCAAAATGAAGAAATACCAGGCAAGCGTTCCGATAAATTCTTTCTTTGACAGCTTATGCGCCGCCATGTATATGGACATCACCGGCCCAGCCGCGTTTGAGACCATGGTCGCGAAACCCGCGGCTATGCCCGTTGAGGCTGCTCCGGCCTTCGATTTTGGCGCAAGGCGCTCATCCAATTTGTCTTGCACAAGATACAGCGCGAGCATGGCCAGCGTCATAATACCGATGATTATCCCAAGAATGTCTTTCTGGCTTGTGGATTTACCGGCCATCCACAACGCGCCCGCTCCAACGGCCATCCCCGCGACTACCCAGGGCAATAATCTGATGAGCTTGTCCCACTGAGCATGCCTGCGGTACCATGCGACCGCGAAGACATCTCCGCAGATCAACATAGGCAGCATGATCCCGACTGACGGCAGTCC
>JAUSEB010000267.1 GCA_030650495.1 Armatimonadota bacterium
CAGATACAGAGATCGAACCAGCAATTCGTCTACGTCGACCACGTCCGGCTCTACTATGACGCTCTGCACAAAAGAAATATAACGGTCGATGTGATATGCTCCGACGCCGATATAAGCAAGTATAAACTGGTTATCACTCCGACGATGTTCGTTCTCAAAGAAGAGACAGCGGCAAAACTGCGAGAGTACGTCAAGTCGGGCGGAGCCCTCATCACCACGTTCAGAATCGGCGTAAAGGACCAATACAGCCGCATCGTCGACGAGCCGCTTCCCGGCAAGCTGCGGGAGATATTCGGCGTTAAGGTCGAAGAATATCACAGCCCCTGGATTGAGGAAGTGAACAGGATCAAGCTCAAGACCGGCGATCCGACGGAGTCGGCGGTCAAGTTCTGGATAGACGTTCTAAAACCTGAAACCGCCGAAGTGATAGCCGAGTATTCTTACGGCTTTGCTCCCGGCAAACCCGCGATTACCCGAAACTCGTTTGGCGCCGGGACGGCGATATACGTCGGAACCGCTCCTGATAAAGATTTCATGGCCGGATTCATCAAAGATATATGCGATAAAATCGGCGTAAAGCCGGGACCCGATAGCGCGGCGCAGGTCGAGATAGCGTCCCGCCGCAAAGGAGACGACGAGTATCTATTCGTTCTCAACCACAATGATTATCAGGTTGAGGTCGAGTCAGTGAGATCAGGGCAGGAGCTATTGACTGGGAAAGCGCTGTCAGCGCCGGTTAAGCTGGAGCCTTTCGGCGTGGCTATAGTGAAACGCTAACGGGTTTCATCTTAAGAGGCAATATCGGAGCATCATTATCAATAGCCGCATATTCCATCATCCTGAGCGCAGCCGAAGGATCTACACAGGTAAGGGATTATGTATAGAAGTAATGGTTAAATTTACAACAGATTAGATTCTTCGTCGCTCCGCTCCTCAGAATGACGGAATGTACGTCTTTAGGTGATGGAATACGACCCTCGCACAGCGGGGCCTTAAACATTCAACATTAAACCTTCAACTATCTCATCACTCGTTACTCATCGCTCATCGCTGGCTTTCCCTCGACTCAATAAAACATCCGCTGCACGATTTCGCGGGTGGTGTCCTCGTCGGCCCTGACATAGCCCCTGCCCTCCTGCCCCGGCAGTGGTTCAGCGTGGATGGACTCCGCGGGTAGTTTCTTGAGGAAATAAGCCAAAGAGCACTGCTGTTCGTATGTGAGGGAACTGTTTACGTTGCTTCGGACAAGATGCAAGAGATGAGGCAGTTTGATCATCGTAGAAGGACGCATTAATCTCTGCTTGGCTGCTCGGATGAACTCATGCTGTCGCGCTATTCGTTCAACATCGGAGTCGCCATGACCGTCGTTTGACTTGCGGTATCGCACGAACCCCATGCAGTCATAACCTCTAAGTCGCCGCAATCCCGGTTTTAGGTGGATATGAAGCTGGCCCCAATTGTCATCGTAGTCGAGCTGTTTGTCCACGTTAATGTCCAGCCCGCCCAGATAGTCTATGCCTTTGACAAACGCTTCATAATCCAACACTATGAAACCATCGGGATGAATCCCCAGGAACTGCTCCACGGTCTCAGCGGTCAGTTCCGGACCGCCGAAGGCGTGCGCCGCGTTTATCTTATGCCTGCTTCGATAACCGGGAATGCGGACGAGCGTGTCGCGGGGAATCGAAAGCAAATTGGCGGTCTTGTTGTCGAAATCGAGGTGCGCCAGTATGATCGTGTCGGTCCTGCCGCGCGTCTTGACTACCTGGCCTCGATTGTCCCGGTCGACATCCCTGCCGAGGAGCAGAACGTTTATCTGGCTTTGGCCTGGGAATGCTTTGGCGGTGGAGTAGTCGCGGTGGATGATTATGCCAATCGTCTGGCGCATCGTCTCATTTGAAAAATACAGGAAGCCCAGCCCGGAGCCAAGCAGAAGAGAGAACACGGGAAGGACGACCATAATCGTGTTGCGAAATGTTCTTGATAGTCTCTTCCGATTGGGCCTTTGAGGCGCGCGCTCCCGGCCTGCTGTTGTGCGCAAAACATGCCCCTCCCTGTGCAAAAACTGGCGGCCAGCCGATGGGTCGAACCTCCGAAAGTATAACGGCCCAGCGGTTGACTGTCAATAAGTTGAGACCCACATTGACGCCGTTTCTCTCCTCATCTAAGATACAAATGGAGTGTACCCCGTTATGTCACGAGTTGCGCTATTCGCGTGCGTTAATTACGAACCTGAAGAAGTCAGGCGGGCGGTATCCGAAGCTCTGGCCGCCATCGGTGGACTTGCCTCGTTCGTCCGCGAAGGCCAAACCGTCCTTCTGAAGCCAAATCTTCTTTCATCAAAAGCTCCTGAGCTTGCGGTTACGACTCACCCGGCTATCGTTGAAGCTGTGGCGCTTGAGGCAGTAAAGCTGGGAGCCAAAGTGGTCATCGGCGATAGCCCACCTTATCAGGGCCAAAACCCGCGCAGGTATGAGAGCCTTTGCCAGGTCACCGGAATGCGGGAGGTTGCCGACCGAGTTGGAGCTGAAATCGTTTCTCTGGACCATCCTCAGCGTGAAGTGGAAACCGGCGGCAAGCTGTTCAAGAAATTGCCTGTCTCAGCCGCCGTCCTTGACGCCGATGTTGTGATAAACCTGCCAAAACTCAAGACCCACGGCCTGACGGGGTTCACCGGCGCCGTTAAGAACATGTTCGGCTGCGTTCCCGGCCTCAAGAAAAGCCAGCTTCATTTGCAGGCAAGGGAAGGCAGGGAAGTCTTCTCCGAAATGCTCGTTGATGTCTTCGCCGCCTGCAAGCCCACTCTCAATGTGATGGACGCTGTAGTCGCAATGGAAGGGCCAGGACCATCGAAGGGCCGGCCTAAACAAGTTGGCGCGATTCTCGCAAGCGCGGACGCCGTCTCGCTGGATTCGGTCGCGCGCGAACTCATAGGCTTTTCACTATCGTCCATCGCACATATCCGCCTTGCCGCCGAGCGCGGCCTGGGAGAAGCCGGTCTTGGACACATCGAGATTGTCGGGTCTGATTTAGATACGCTGCGAGTCCACGACTTTTCGCCTTCACCCACAATCGGGTCGGGCTTCGCGGGAATGCCGGCGCCGCTTTATAAGATTGTGAAGAACCAGTTTGTGCCGATGCCTCGCGTCATTGCTGACAAATGTGTCGCCTGCGGTGATTGCATCAAGGTCTGCGCCATTGGAGCTATGGAGCTTGTCCCAAGACACAATGAAAACTCGCGGAAGATTGCGCGGGCTGATCTCAAGAAGTGCATCGCTTGCTATTGCTGCGACGAAGCCTGCGCCTACGACGCAATATCCGTGCGCAAAGGCTGGCTTGGTGAGAGCCTGAGGCGGACGAGGAGATGAGTCGGTAGTTTAGAAGCTGTCAGCTGTCAGCTGACAGCTGACAGCTGACAGCTGACAGCTGACAGCTGACAGCTTAAACAATCTATCAACTAACAACCAACAACCAACAACCCTTACGCCTTAGTCGAGTCCGGGGTTCCGGGAGTCCAGCGGGGGATTGTGAATGTGAATACGCTGCCTTTGTCCAATTGGCTGTGGACGGTGATGGAGCCGCCGTGGGCGGTGACGATGTCTTTTACTATTGATAGCCCCAGGCCGGTGCCGCCAAGCTGCCTGGACCTGGCCTTGTCCACTCGGTAGAATCTTTCGAATATCCGCCTGATTTCGTCTTTTGAGATTCCAATGCCTGTGTCTTTAACGTGGACGGATATCCAATCTCCATCCTGTTTGGCGGTTATCGTGACGGTCCCGCCCGGAGGGGTGTATTTTATGGCGTTGTCCAGAAGATTGATTAGCGCTCGTCCGATCTGCTCCGGGTCGGCGTACGCCATAATGTCTTTTGGAATATCCGTGTTGACGGTCAGGCTCTGGTCTTCCGACTGCGGTTTCAGATAGCCTACTATGCGATCCACTGTTTCCAACAGGAGCATTTTTCTCTGTTTTACGATACAGCGGCCTGAATCCAGCTTGGCGATCTCCAGCAAGTCATCGATCAGCAGCGACAGGCGCTCGCTCTCCTTGACAAGGCTCCCCAGGAATTTTTCAAGGAGCGCCGGGTCATTCTTCGCTCCCGACAGCAGCGCTTCCGCCGTGGACCTGACCGCCGTGATAGGCGTTCGCAGCTCGTGGCTGACATTTGCGACAAAATCGCGCTGTGACTTTTCTTGTTGAAGTATCTCGGTCACATCTCGCAATCCCACAACGGCCCCTCGCATGGCGCCGGTCGCGTCTTTGATCGGAGCGGAATGCGCGCTGAGCGTTATATTCGGCGATTCAGAAACCTGCGTCTCCCTGCGAACAAGATTCCCCGTCTCCAACGTTTCCTTGACCATCGCTCCAATATCAGGATGCAAATTCGCTTGATCGACAAACCGGCCAATTACTTCGCCAGAGTCGATTTGGAACACCTGCTCCGACGCCGGATTGAACAGAACGATCCGCCCGGTTTCATCCGTGACGATAATTCCGTCCGCCATGGTGGTCAGGATGGTCTCCATCTTGTCCTTATCCTCTATCATGGCGTCCATAATCTCACGGACTTTTTGAGCCATCTGATTGAAGCTTTGGGCAAATTCGCCGACTTCATCGTGGGAATCTATGCTTACCTGCTGGTCGAACTCCCCCTCGGCGATTTTCTTTGCCATTCGGTTCATTTTGCTGATGGGGTTGGCGATACTTCCGGCCAGACGCTGGCTGATGAGCGCCGCGATAAGCGTGGTGACGATAAGGCCGGAGAGAATTATGCGCCGCGTCCTGCCCGTACTGTGCCTCACTCCGAATAACGAGGTCGAAATTTCAATAGTGGCGGTCTTGCGATTCTTAACGAAAACATCGCCCGTCTCGGCGGCTCTAAGCAACTCGCGCGCCTCGGCATGACATAATCTGCAGGCGGCGGAGTTGTGGAGCCTCTTTTCATTGCGCTGCAGCGGCTCCTCGGTGGTCTGGAACTTAGAGCTGTCACCCAGTATGTTTCCATTGAGGTCACGGACGACTATACGGGCGCGCAGCTTCTGTCCAAGGTCGGCGCAGATCGGATCGACTGAAGGCTTGTCCGGGTGCAGATTGAGGTAACCGCCTACCATTTCCGTGGCTAAGGACAGGTGTGAACGCAGCCTCTCGTGGAGTTCGCCGACGGTTTGTTTCTCCATAGAGTATGAGAGATAAAGACCGATAACGGTCATTGAGACGAAGATAACGGCCAGATAAGTGGCCGTCAACTTCCATTTAATCTTAGTTATCATCTTCTGTGGTGAACTTGTAGCCTACGCCGCGGACGGTGTGAATATACTTAGGGCTGCTTGGGTCTTT
Source organism: Armatimonadota bacterium (assembly GCA_030650495.1). Lineage (GTDB taxonomy): Bacteria > Armatimonadota > UBA5829 > UBA5829 > JAUSEB01 > JAUSEB01. The sequence goes on from JAUSEB010000267.1 coordinate 5,337, forward strand.
CTCGATTTTTTCGCGCAGCCAGCGGATATGAACGTCCAGTGTGCCCGTGTCGTAAGTAGGGTCGGTGTTCCAAATAGTCTGGAAAAGAAACTCGCGCGTGACTACTCTACCCCGGCTTATGGCGAGCAGTTTTAGTAATTCAAATTGCTTGAGCGGCAAATGCACGAGCTTTTCACCCACGGTAACAAGACGCCGGGCGGTGTCTATTACAATATCGCCCGCTTTCAGGCTGGAGGCCGTGTCCAAATCGCGCAGGCCGTCGGCCCTGCGGAGCACCGCACGAACTCGCGCTATCAACTCCCGCACGCTGAACGGTTTAATCACATAATCATCCGCGCCAAGCTCCAGGCCAACAACGCGGTCGGTCTCCTCCGTTTTGGCGGTGAGCATGATAATCGGCACGCTGCTTTCGCGGCGAAGCGAACGGCAGACTTCAAGGCCGCTCAACCTCGGGAGCATAAGATCGAGGATAATAAGATCGGGAAGCTGTTCGCGCGCGGATGTCAGCCCGTCTACTCCGTCGTAGGCCGTAATAACCTCGAACCCCTCTTTTTCAAGAGAGTATCGAACGGAATCAGAGATAGCGACTTCGTCCTCAACAAGCAGTATTTTCTCAGGCACAGTCAGGCAACCCCGCGCGTTTCAAGCATTGTGATTTTCTGCACAACCAAATGAATTGTACGGCGTTACGCGTAGATTGTCAAGAAATCTTAAGCAAGTTGAGGGTTGAGTTGAGGGAGAAAAAGCTGTCAGCTGACAGCTGACAGCTTTTATGCTTCGGCTTGTTCTTTGAAGCCGAAGCGCCCGTCGCATTACTCAGTGAATCCGTTCCAACTTATACAAAACCACCGCCCCGGACCATCTTCCTTTGGCGTGGAACTCCTC
>JAUSEB010000280.1 GCA_030650495.1 Armatimonadota bacterium
GTAAAGGATGCGAGGGCGAATGCAGCATACTATTACAGTTTTAGTGGAAAATAAGTTTGGCGTGTTGGCCAGGGTATCTGGGCTGTTTGCGCGTCGAGGGTTCAACATCGAATCGCTGGCGGTCAGTATTACAGATGACCCGACCGTGTCCCGCATGACGATTGTCGTTGGCGGTGACAACACGGTGTTGGAGCAAATCAGCAAGCAGTTGAATAAGCTGATTGATGTGATCAAAGTTTTCGACTATACGGGCCTGCCCGTCGTCGAGCGAGAGCTTGCGATGATAAAGGTCAACGCCGAGGCCAAGAACAGGGCCGAGCTTATGCAGATCGTGGATATTTTCCGTGGGAAGATCATAGACATAAGCGACAGGTCGTTCACTATAGAAGTTACCGGCAGCCTGGATAAGGTGAATGCTATAGAAAGCCTATTGTCGCCTTACGGGATTCAAGAGATGGTACGCACAGGCAAGATCGCAATGATTCGAGGAGCTAGGTTGGGTTAGCGCTGAAGATGGGTTCAGGGAAGAACGCAGATGACGGCTTCGGCTTCAAAGAGGGAATGTTCAAAAATGCCGATTACTATGTAGCTCGGGGCCTTGTGCCCCGTCTGCTGAGCGTAGATTCACTACCGCCGACCGGCCACAAGGGCCGGGGCTACGGTTTTTGAACACTCCCAAGAACAAGCCGAAGCATACAACTACTGTTAAATAAATGAAAGAGCTTGTTTCCGAGCGCACGTTCAACTTAGTTATTGGCATATTTGCCGTCATTGGGCTATTTATTGGCGCGGCATCGGGTGTTGCAATAGCTCGATGCAAACGAGGCGCCGGGATGGCAAGGACAGGCCTGGCGATAGGTTCGCTGGCGGTAGTAAATTGGGTGTTGTGGCGTGTCTATCAGATAACTACTGATTACTTTGGTCTTAGCTCGACGCGCGGGTTGACTGTATTGATCGCGCTGTTCATAGTAGGTGGAGCAGCGCTTGGGATACTATATGCAAGAATATGGGATAAACTTAAACATTTCTAATAAGGGAGGCTGTTATGGCAGTTAAGGTGTACTACGAAGCGGACGCAAATCTGGATATTTTGAAAGGTAAGAAGATCGCGATTATTGGTTATGGAAGCCAGGGTCATGCCCAGGCGCAGAATCTGCGCGACAGTGGGCTTGACGTGATTGTGAGCGACTTGCCCGGAACAGACAACTTCAAACAGGCGGAGAAAGACGGTTTCAAGCCGGTTTCCGCTTCGGAGGCAAGCAAGCAGGCTGACGTGATACAGATTTTGACTGAGGACGAGGTTCAGCCGAAAGTTTATAAGAATGAGGTGGAGCCAAATCTCTCCGCCGGAAAAGCCCTTTTGTTCTCACACGGGTTCAACATTCATTTTGGGCAGATAGTTCCGCCTAAGGATGTGGACGTGTTCATGGTTGCGCCAAAGGGACCTGGACATCTTGTACGGCGGCAGTACACTGAGGGTGCGGGAGTTCCGGCGCTTATCGCCATTGAGCAGAATGCTACCGGCAAGGCGAAAGATAAGGCTCTTGCTTACGCAAAGGGAATCGGCGCGACCCGCGTGGGCGTGCTTGAGACGACCTTCAAGGAAGAGACGGAGACCGACCTCTTCGGCGAGCAGGCGGTACTCTGTGGCGGCGCTTCTGCTCTCGTAATGGCTGGTTTCGAGACGCTGGTTGAGGCGGGTTATCAGCCGGAGATTGCTTACTTTGAGTGCCTGCATGAGCTTAAACTTATCGTCGACCTTATGTATGAAGGTGGGATAAGCTGGATGAGATATTCCATCAGCAACACGGCGGAGTACGGCGATTACAGCCGCGGTCCGAGAGTTATCAACGAGGACACATACGCCGAGATGGAAGATATTCTGGCTGAGATCCAATCCGGCGAATTTGCGAAAGAGTGGATTCTTGAGAACCAGGCCAATCGGCCGGTGTTCAACGCGCAAAGGAAAGCGGCGGCAGAGCATCAGATCGAGGAAGTCGGGAAGAGACTGAGAGAGATGATGCCCTGGCTCCAGAAGAAGGGTTAGTTTTCGGGATTCGGAAATCCCGCTTTGGTTTTGGGGTGGCTGTTCGGAAACAGCCACCCAGAAGGGTTTTATTTCTGTTTCGGCATTGAAATGCCGAAACACCGGTTTTGATTGGCTGGGGGTGACAGGCAATGAGTAAGCGTATAAAGATATTTGACACTACGCTGCGCGATGGAGAGCAATCACCGGGCGGCAGCATGAATATCGAAGAGAAACTGGCGGTGGCGCGTCAACTTGCAAGATTGAAGGTTGACGTAATCGAGGCGGGCTTCCCGATTTCTTCACCTGGGGATTTTGAGGCGGTTAAACTAGTGGCGCAGCAGGTGAAGGGACCGGCAATTGCCGGACTTTGCCGCGCGACCAGGGGCGATATCGACCGCGCATGGGAAGCGCTTCAATACGCGAAGAAGCCGCGAATCCATACGTTTATCGCCACGTCGGATATTCACCTCCAGCACAAGCTGAAGAAGAGTAGGGAAGAGGTATTGGACGCAGCCGTTGCCGCTGTTAAGTACGCCAAAAGCTACTGCGAGGACATAGAATTCTCTGCTGAAGATGCGGTCAGATCGGATTTCGACTACCTCTGTCAAGTAGTTGAAGCGGTAATTGCCGCCGGCGCGACGACGGTGAATATACCGGACACGGTTGGCTATGCCATACCGACTGAGTTCGGTAAGTTAATAGCCAATTTAATCAAAAAAGTCCCGAACATCAAGGCCTGCACTCTGAGCGCGCACTGTCATAACGATTTGGGTTTGTCTGTGGCCAATTCACTGGCTGCTGTTCAGGCTGGAGCCGGTCAAGTCGAATGCACTATCAACGGTATTGGCGAGAGGGCCGGAAATGCCGCGCTGGAAGAGATTGTAATGGCGCTGAATACACGCCCTGATATATTCGGCAAGACGACCGGCATCAACACGAAAGAGATTTATCGCTCAAGCAGGTTGGTCAGCGATCTCACCGGGCTGGTGGTTCAGGCAAATAAGGCGATTGTTGGTCGAAATGCTTTCGCGCACGAGGCGGGAATTCACCAACATGGCGTTCTGCAGGAAAAGCGGACTTACGAGATTATGGACGCCCAGGCGATCGGTCTGAGCGAGAGCCAATTGGTGCTCGGCAAGCATTCCGGCAGGCATGCGTTCGAGGCTCGACTGCGTGAATTGGGGATCCAGTTGACGAAAGATGACCTCGATAAGGCGTTCACGCGATTCAAAGAAGTCGCCGACAAGAAGAAAGAGGTATTCGATGAGGATTTGGAGGCAATAGTCGCGGATGAAGTCCACAGCATTCCAGAGGCATATCACCTTGAATATATGAACGTGATGGCGAGTCTGGAAGGCGTTCCGACAGCGACAATTAGACTCAAATCCGGCGATGGAGAACTGCTGGACGCCGGGATTGGCGTTGGTTCGGTAGACGCCGTGTATAAAACCATCGACAAGCTGGTGGATGTGCCGCACGAGTTGATTGATTACACCGTGAAGTCGGTCACCGGAGGCACTGATGCTTTAGGCGAAGTGACCGTCAAACTTGGAAACGATGGTAATATTTACACCGGACGCGGCGCCAGTCTGGACATTATCGAAGCCAGCGCAAAGGCTTATATTCAGGCGTTGAACAAGCTGGTGTATTACAAAGCAAAGCGGAAGAACTCGTCGGGCGCTCCGTCGAAGGTCATATTATAGGAAAAACAGATGGCTCAAACAATAACACAAAAGATATTGGCGGCTCATTGCGGACGCGAATGCGTTGAGCCTGGAGAGTTGATAAACGCAAAATTAGATTTGGTCCTTGGCAATGACATAACCGCGCCTATAGCTATTCGGGAATTCGAGAAGATCGGGGCGGCAGCGGTGTTTGACCGGGAAAAGGTCGCGCTGGTGCCGGACCACTCTACGCCGAATAAGGATATAAAATCCGCGGAGCTGACAAAGATTGTAAGAGAATTTGCCAGAAAGTATGACATAGTCAACTACTTTGAAGTCGGCAGGATGGGCGTGGAGCACACACTCATACCGGATGAGGGCTTGGTACTGCCAGGCGATTTGGTAATTGGCGCCGATTCTCACACTTGCACTTACGGCGCGTTGGGAGCGTTTTCATCCGGCGTAGGCAGCACCGACCTTGCGGCGGCGATGGCGCTTGGTGAAGTATGGCTGAAGGTTCCAGATGCTATCAAGTTCGTATATTACGGCAAGCTGAATCAATGGGTGAGCGGCAAGGATTTGATACTTTACACCATCGGCAAGATAGGCGTAGATGGCGCGCTTTATTGCAGCATGGAGTTCACTGGTGAGACGATTTCCGCGCTCACTATGGCTGACAGATTCACGATGTGCAACATGGCAATCGAAGCCGGCGGCAAGAACGGAATCGTGGAAGTTGACGATAAAACGCTTGAGTATATCAAGCCGCGAGCGAAAAGGCCGCATACGATCTACAGAAGCGATCCGGATGCGGTGTACAAAGACATCATAGAAATAGACTGCTCGAAGTTGGAGCCGCAAATCGCATTCCCGCATTTACCGGAGAACGCGAAACCGGTGAGTGAGGCAACGCATGTAAAGATCGACCAGTCGGTCATCGGCTCATGCACGAATGGGCGCATCGAAGATTTACGGGTCGCGGCCAAGGTTATACAAGGCCGTAAAGTTCATCGGGACGTGCGGCTGATAGTCATCCCGGCAACGCAGGAGATATTCCTGCAGGCGATCAAGGAAGGACTGACCGAGATTTTCGTCGAGGCCGGAGGAGCGGTGAGCACGCCGACCTGCGGGCCTTGCCTCGGCGGGCACATGGGGGTATTGGCTGAAGGCGAGCGGTCCATCGCGACGACAAACCGAAACTTCGTCGGACGGATGGGGCACGCGAAGTCGGAGGTGTATCTTTCCAATCCTGCAATAGCCGCGGCTTCGGCGGTTTTGGGAAGAATAGGCAGTCCGGAAGAATTGGATGGTATGGGCAAATGATAAAAGGACGAGCGCATAAATACGGCAGCAATGTAGACACCGATGTGATAATACCGGCGAGGTATCTGAACACGACTGACCCGGCGGAGCTTGCCGGCCATTGCATGGAGGATTTGGATTCAGAGTTCATATCCAAGGTCAAGACCGGGGATATCATTGTTGCTGAGGATAACTTCGGCTGCGGGTCATCACGCGAGCACGCGCCGATCTGCATAAAAGCGGCTGGCATATCGTGTGTTATCGCTAATTCATTTGCCAGGATATTCTACCGGAACTCGCTTAATATCGGCCTGCCGATTCTGGAATGCCCTGAGGCGGTTGCTGGTGTATCCAATGGCGATGAGGTCGAAGTCGATCTGAAAAACGGCAGAATAACCAATGTGACTACCGGAAAGGCGTATTCCGCCAAGCCATTCCCTGAATTTATGCGGCAGTTGATAGAAGTCGGCGGGTTGGTGAATTACGCAAAGACGCGGTTGAAAGCATAATATTTAACCACAGATGGACGCAGATAAACACGGATGTTAAAGGGAATCAGAAGCCAAAGGGGGTTGGAATGTCAAAAATAGTTATATATGACACGACACTCAGAGACGGCGCGCAGGGCGAAGGTATCTCGTTCTCGGTTGAAGACAAGATAAAGATAGCCCGAAAGCTCGACGACTTTGGCGTTGACTATATCGAAGGCGGCTGGCCCGGCTCGAATCCTAAGGACATAGAGTTTTTCGAGTCAATCAAGTCGGTCAAGTTCAAGAACGCGAAGCTTACCTCCTTTGGATGCACTCGCAGGCCCAAATTTACCGCTGCGACGGACCCTCTTATCAAGAACCTCGTCGACAGCGGTTCCCTTGCAATTGCGCTATTCGGAAAATCGTGGGATTTTCATGTGACAAGCGCACTTAGAATTCCGCTGGAACAGAACCTGGAGATGATCTATGATTCCGTGAATTATCTAAAGTCGCTTGGTCGTGAAGTCATTTTCGACGCGGAGCATTTCTTCGACGGTTATAAGGCAAATCCGGAATATGCGATGAAGTCCCTGGAAGCCGCGGCGGACGGAGGCGCGGACGCGCTGGTATTGTGCGACACAAACGGGGGAAGCCTGCCTATCGAGGTAGGGGACATAACCGAGACTGTTTGCAAGCGGTTCAAGACAGTGGTCGGAGCGCACATACACAATGATTCCGGCCTGGCGATTGCAAGTTCAGTTACAGCGGTGCAGAGAGGAGCGGCGCACGTCCAGGGGACGATAAACGGCTATGGCGAGCGCTGCGGAAACGCCAATCTGTGCGCTATAATACCGATTCTGGAATTGAAGCTTGGATACCAGTGTGTGCCTACCGGTAAAATAGAAGAAATAACGGAGCTGTCGCGGTTTGTCGATGAAATAGCGAACCTGCTTCCTGACGAGCGGCAGCCGTTCGTCGGCAGATGCGCTTTTGCGCACAAAGCGGGTGTGCATGTCGATGCTGTTACTAAAAACGAAAGCACTTACGAGCACATCGATCCCGGCTGCGTGGGGAACAACAGGCGTTTGCTCGTATCTGAGCTTGCGGGAGGCAGCACCGTCGCCCAAAAGGCAAGCAAGCTCGGCATCGACCTTGGCAAGAAGTCACCTGAGGTAAAGGCTATATGCGATATGGTGGCCAATCTGGAGCACAACGGCTATTCGTTCGAAGGCGCCGAGGCTTCATTCGAACTGCTGCTCAAGAAGTCGCTGGGTAAGTACAGGAAGCTGTTCGACCTCGTGGGTTTCCGAGTTATTGTAGAGAAGCGCGGTCCAAATGAGCAGCCGATCACCGAGGCGACGCTCAAAATCTCCGTTGATGGGCGCGAGGCGTTCACAGTTGCGGAAGGCGATGGCCCAGTGCATGCATTGGATAACGCCCTGCGTTTGGCTCTGCGGCAATTCTACGGCAAAGAACTGGCGAAGATCAAACTGGCCGACTTTAAGGTCCGCGTGGTCAACAGCAGAGAAGGCACAGCGGCAAAGGTCAGAACCGTTATCGAATCGACGGATCACGCGGAGGCATGGTCGACGGTCGGCGTGTCCACGAATATCATCGAAGCAAGCTGGGCTGCTCTTGCCGACAGTGTTGAATATGGTCTACTTAAACATCTCCCCAAATGAAAGTTATAGTAGCTAAACACGCCGGATTTTGCTTCGGCGTGAAAAGAGCGCTGGATACGGTCTTGAAGGCCACCGAGAAGGGCGAGCCGCTCTACACTCTTGGCCCGCTGATTCACAATCCTCAAGTAGTTGAAAAACTTCGATCCATCGGCGTAGAGGTCGTGCAGGACGTGAAGGATGTCAAACACGGCTGGATAGTTATGCCCTCCCACGGTGTTCCCAAAGAAGTGACCAAGGCGGCAAAGGACGCCGGGTTGAAGATCGTCGATGTGACGTGCCCATTTGTCGCAAAGGTCCATAAGCGCGCGGAAAGCCTTTCGCAGATGGGATTTCACGTGGTGGTCGTTGGAGATCCCGGCCACTCCGAGGTGAAAGGGATATTGAGCGCCGCTGGGGAAAATGCGACGACAGTCTCCACCCCGGAAGAAGCAAATGCCGTCGAATGGCCGGAACGGGTCGGTATTGTGGCCCAGACCACACAAGTTGAAGGTCATCTCCGCGCAATTGTTGAAATTATCTCCAAAAAGACTGCTGAAGCGCAGGCGTTCGATACCATCTGCTATGCAACGCGTGACAGGCAGCAGGCGGTTATGGAATTGGCGCCAAAGGTCGAGGCGCTTGTGGTAGTCGGAGGACGAAACAGCGCAAATACGAACCGTCTGCGCGAGATTTGCGAATCGACAAACGTTCCAACTTATCATATAGAAACCGCCGATGAGCTTCAGGACGAGTGGTTCGACGGGAAGCAAGTTGTGGGATTAACGGCGGGAGCTTCTACCCCGGATTGGATAATTGAAGCTGTGAAAGAACGGCTTGAGGGGATTTAGTTTGTTCTCTCAGTTTGAGTAAGGGTTCAGTCTTCCGTGTATTGTCATTTCGAGCGGAGCGATAGCGCAGTCGAGAAATCTGTTTTTAAGCGTAGGGTGTCCGTAAAAAGCAGATTCCTCCAC
>JAUSEB010000369.1 GCA_030650495.1 Armatimonadota bacterium
TCGCTCAACCTGAATTACAATGTAATTCAGAATAAAGGAGATTGGCATGTCTGCAAATTCATTGGTTCAAGCGCGTATTGACGGAGCCGTGAAGGAAGAGGCCACCGCCGTGCTTGCCGCGATGGGGTTAACCGTTTCAGACGCTGTGCGTCTGTTATTGACAAGAATAGCGAGGGAACACGCCCTGCCCTTTGATCCGCTTGTTCCGAATGCAAAAACGGTCAAAGCCATGAAAGAAGCCCGCAGAGGAAAGTTAAAGTCATTCAATAATGTGTCTGCGTTGATGACAGACCTGAATGCGGACGATTGAACGCACCAGCCAATTCAAGCGCGACTACAAGCGCGAGGCGAAAGGCCCATATCGGGCAATTCTGGAAACCGATCTAATAGAAGTCATCACGGCTCTTGCGAACGATCAGCCACTGGCCGGGAGACGCAGGGATCATCAGCTTACCGGGGAAAATCCCTCTTTTATCGTGGCCGGGCAAGAGAGGTTATAAGCTCTCTTGAGCGACCCGCGATTTCGGAACTTTGCCGTGCGATAACCATGTTTATTTTTCTGATTCCCTGCATATTGAGCTTCCCCCTGAAAATAGTCTTCCAAGGGTAACGTATTATGAACGTTACATTGGAGATGTAGACCATGAAGATTCCGAGGCAGGCATACACCGCAGAGTTCAAGGAATTGGCGGTCAATCGAGTGAACGCTGGACAGTCAGTCGCATCGTTGGCCAGAGAGCTTGGCCTTATTGAGCAGACGCTCCGCAATTGGGTGACGGCGGCCAAGGCTGGCAAGCTCAATGTGGCTGGAGCAAAGCCGGTCACGCCTGAGCAGATGGAGCTCTCCCGGCTACGGTCTGAGAACATGCGGCTTAAGCGGGAGTGTGAAATCCTAAAAAAAGCGACGGCGTACTTCGCGAAGGATGCGCTATGAAGTACGCCTGGATAGCGGCGCAACGTCGTAACCTTGATCTGGCGGGAACATGCGCCGCGCTGGATGTGAGCGTGAGCGGTTATAGAGCCTGGCGACGTGGTGGGAAAGCAGACCGCAAGCGGCTGACGGACGCCCAACTGCTGGCGCTGATCCGTTCCATTCACGTCCAATACAAGGGAGCCTATGGTAGCCCACGCATGGTTGATGAGTTGCGTGATCGTGGCTTCCCGGCTGGCAAGGAGCGTGTGGAGAGGCTAATGCGGGAGAACTGTATCCGTGCGCGGCACAAGCGTCGTTTTAAGGCGACGACGGACTCGAAGCACACGCTACCGGTAGCGGCTAACCTGTTGGATCGAAACTTCACCGCTGAGGCGCCTAACAAGGTGTGGACGGCTGACCTGACCTACATCTGGACTAACGAAGGCTGGTTGTACCTCGCCGTTGCGCTTGACCTGTTTAACCGTGAGGTTGTCGGCTGGTCTATCAAGCCGAGGATGACGGCGGACATTGTGACGGACGCTCTGACGATGGCCTGGTTCCGCCGGAAGCCTGCGCCGGGCCTGCTTCACCACTCCGACCGTGGTAGCCAGTACGCCAGCCATGCCTTTCAAGGCAAGCTGAAAGAATACGGGATGATCTGCTCAATGAGCCGCAAGGGGAACTGTTGGGACAACGCGCCCACCGAGAGTTTCTTCAACAGCCTGAAGAACGAGCGTGTGCACGGTACCCGCTATGAGACGAGGGCAGAGGCCATGACAGACCTGTTTGACTACATCGAGCCGTTCTACAACAGGAAACGCCGCCATTCCACTCTTGGCTATAAGTCGCCGGAGCAGTTCCTGAGGGACTGGATTCTTGGTAAGCATGAGGGAAAACTGGTAGCATGAAATACGCCCTATGGAAGACGAAAAACAGGGGGAAGCTCAGTTCGGTCGAGAAATACGCCGTTAAAACGAATCCGTCGTCTAAAGCTATTTCCTTATAGACAACCACAAGGTATTTTTTAGTCAATGGTGTTTTAGGATAAAAGCGTATCGCCAGATATTCTCCAAAATCGCCGTGGCAAATTGTGTCAGGATCGGAAATCGTCTCCAGAACCTTTTCCTTTTGATCCTCCATTTCTGGATGGCGACGGACAACATGCCCCCATCTTTCCTGCGAAAGACGGACGGGAACGCCGTTCTTCGATGCGACAATTAGCACAAATTAATCGCCTTTCGGCTTCATAAGATGTGTGATTCAC
>JAUSEB010000306.1 GCA_030650495.1 Armatimonadota bacterium
ACGCCATAATTTACCCTTCTCAGCTTATTGAACTGGTCGCGCGATGCGCTCCAGCCTGGGGAGATAGGCTTCCATCCATTCTCGAAAAACTGCGCGCCGTCGAACGCCCACCCTAATGGCTACGACAAACGATGCTCCTGGGTGTTGGTTTAGAGCGACTTTGCTTGGCGCCTTTTCCCTCGACTCCCTTTCGTGGTTTCTTTATTTCGTGTTTTCGTGATTTAAACCTGCGTCGATGCTACGCTTTACCCAATGTCGGAGCCCCCGGCGTCCAGGCAACGGGGCATAGCTCTCCCGTTTGAAGCGCGCCCAATACGCGCAGTATCTCATCCACGCTTCTTCCCACGCTAAGATCATGCACCAACTGATACCGTATCTTGCCCTGCGGATCTACTATAAAAGCGCCGCGGAGGGCAATTCCCTGTCCCTCGATTAGTATGCCATAATCACGGCTTACATCCTTAGTAATATCGCTGAGCATTGGGAAATTGATTTCACCGAGTCGTTCCGTCCATGCTTTGTGAGCGTACTTGCTGTCAGTGCTTGCGCCAAGAACCACTGCGTTCAATTCATCGAATTCCTTAATCCTCGCGCTGAATTCCAAGATTTCCGTAGGGCAGATAAACGTGAAATCAAGAGGCCAGAAGAAAAGTACAACCCACTTGCCGCGATACTCGCTGAGACTTGATGTTATGAATTCGCCATCTGATATGCCTTCGAGAGTGAACTCAGGCGCATGTTGACCAACCTGGATCATAAGATTGCTCCTTTCAATGTTACGGTGGCCGGTCTGGGATAGATTCTACCGGCCAGCCGTAATGTCTTGTTTACCTCTTCCTTATACCCATACGCGAGTTCGGTTAAAAGCAAAACTCCTTCTGAGAAGCTAGTAATTATACTTATTCTTTTTACAGCATTGTTACAGGCGCGTTGTCACGACGTTGCAAACAAACGGTATTCTTTACTTGACAGGCAAGCGTCCACGCAGTTTATGGATAAGTCTCCGGGTTCGGGAAGGGAATTGCTGGACAGGGGATGATTCAGATGATTAAAGCGCTTGAAAACTGTTGGATGGTGAAAGAGTTGCTCGGGATGAGCAACGGTAACAAAGCAACTGCGACCCCGCAAATTGGCTTGTTCAGGCCGGAAGGTTTTACCGGTGACGCATGCATCTGGATCAAGAGTGATCCTAAGTATGTGTCTGCTGTCCGGGCGATGCTTATGTCGGTATGCGCGGGCACAAAACTAAGCGACCAAGACAAGGACGATCTGAAACTAGCGGTAGGGGAAGCAGTGTGCAACGCCGTGCAGCATGGTTCGCCTAACGGTAATGATGACTGTGTGTGCGTTTCCTGCTCCGTTGGACGCCGGGGGGTCATAGTCACGGTGTCCGATTCGGGCGGAAAATGTTTGCGGAGAAGAAAAAAGCAGCGAATGGAGACGCTGCATGAACGAGGTTATGGGTTGCTTCTTATGAAGCAGCTTACGAGCGCGCTTCGAATCCGAACTAACGGATGCGGGGCCACCATAACACTGGAAAAGCGCTTCTCATTGACAGCCTGAGCATGTCCAAAGAGATAAAGCGCTGAAATGAAATGCTCTAGGAATTGGGTCTCTTCACTAAAGGAAAAGAGAACGACGCAAAAAGGAGGTTATGAAGATGCAAACGGATGTCCAGGACTCGCGCATGGTGGAAAGTGAAGAAAGCGCTCCGCAAGGTCAGGGCTTGCCGGACGCCATAGACTCGTATCTCGACAAGATTGGGAAGTGGCCGCTGCTGACAAAGGCGGAAGAGCAAGAGCTGTCAAGACGCTCAAGACATGGCGATTTGACGGCGAAACAAAGGTTGGTGGAGAGTAATCTGCGCTTGGTCGTGAATGTGGCGAAATGCTACATCAGGTCCGGATTGTCTCTCTCCGACATGATCCAGGAGGGAAACATCGGATTAATGAAAGCGGTAGACTCGTTCGACTATCGTAAAGGCTTCAGGTTCAGCACGTATGCGGTGGCTTGGATAAAGCAGGCTATTGCTCGATCTATTGAAAAGCAAGCGCGCACTATCCGAGTTCCGAGTTATGTGATACAATCTATTCGTAGGCTTAACCGGCTCGAATCGGCCATGGCGGGGGAGATGGGACGCGAACCTACCGTTGATGAGCTTGCGATTCGAGCGCAGTTGACACCGGATAAGGTGGCTTGCCTCATAGAGGCGAATGAGGCTCTGGTCTCACTTGATGACGGACAGGCGGAAGAACGTTCAGGGCTGCTTGTCGAAAGAATTCAGGATATTTGCGCTATTGATCCTGAAGATGAGGCTATAACGCTAGAAGCCGCCGAACTGGTGAATAAACTGCTATCCGGACTTAGTCCTCAGGAGAGGATGATCATAGAGAAGCGCTTCGGGCTACAAGATGGAGAACGCTCGACACTTCAAGAAATCGGCACACAGCTACATATAACGCGTGAAAGGGTAAGGCAATTGGAGTCTCGGTCTCTGAGGAAACTCCGTGTGGCTGTGAGTAGATATAGACTTGACCAATACTTCGACTGACGAAGAGAAGGGGGCTGGCCAATGGAGCAAAAGGATCGCGAAGGCAAAAGCCTGAGCGACCAAGAAACTCTCTCCCGACTAACCGAGCGTGAACGAGAGATTCTCAGGCTGATCTTCAGTGGGAAGTGCAGTAGTGAAGTGGCGACTGAGCTTTGCGTAAGCAAGCGAACGGTTGATTTTCACTTAGCTAGAGCTTACGCGAAGTTAGGGGCCACAAACAGGTACCAGGCTTTCAAAAAAGCCGCGCGATTGGGCTTGGTAGAATCAGAGCCTTAGCCCCGTCCCGAGTAGTCTTAACCCCTCTGGACATTCAACGGGCGCTCATTTCCCGATGAGCCACGGATAAAAATCGTCTTACTTTGTAGGGGCGAAGCATCTGCGTTTGTATCTGATACAGTGTGCTAAGTCATGAGACAGATGCTTCGCCCCTACGATTTCTTGCCGCTCATCGTTAATTCCCCATCTTTGTCTATCTCCATACATCTGTGGTTAAATGCATGGCGCCGCGGACTAACCTCCACGCAGGATTTTCGACCCAGCACGACAGAGTAATTATTAGAGCTGAACCGGCATATAAGCCGGGAGGTGACTTCAGGAGGTTTAAGAAACATGCTTCGGAAATATTGCGCCGCAGTCGCATGCGTTGTCGCGCTGTTATCCGCGAACTCCGCCTACTCTTTCCCTGTAAACTATCTCTCCGGCAAGCTGGGCGCCAGCGTGTCCACGCAAGCTGAGCTGTTGGGCAAAGGAAAGCCAAACGATCTTCTCAGCAATGGACCGGTAAGCGACGGTGGGTTTGTGTTTGCGAATGGCCAGGACCAGGTATTTACGGTTGACCTTGGAAAAGCGCGTTTGTTCAACCGCATGGATTTCGGCTCCGGCAACGCAGGCGGCGATAGATCGCCTGAGTATTTGAAAATATCCGTTTCCAACAAAGGGCCCCAAGGGCCGTTCAAGACCATATTCACTAAGAAAGATATTGCCCTGTTTCAAGTTTT
>JAUSEB010000317.1 GCA_030650495.1 Armatimonadota bacterium
AAGCCTGCGGGCGGCGATGCGCGGAGTCAAGCGAAGCGCGGCAGTGGCGCCCACGGTTGAAGTTCTCGGCGCCGTCATCGCCGTTGGCGTGATCTGGCTCGGCGCGTCGCAGGTTCAAGCCGGTCATCTGGCGCCTGGCCAACTTATAGCGTATTTCGTTTGGGCTAACTTAGTATCTTCTTCCGCGAGGCAATTGGGGCAGGTCGGCGTGGCTTACAATCAAACTATGGCCGCGTCGGAGCGAGTATTTGAAACGCTGGATGAGAAATCCGACCTTGTCGAGTCACCCAACGCGGTTACGCTGCCGCCTGTAGACGGCAGAGTCGAATTCCGTGACGTGTCGTTCGAATATAAGAAAGACGTTTCAGTGCTGACCGATGTGTCATTTACCATGGAGCCGGGGAAAGTTGTCGCGTTTGTGGGGCCAAGCGGCGCCGGGAAATCGACGGTCGCCAATCTCATCCCAAGGTTTTATGATGTAAAAGAAGGCGCCGTTCTGGTGGACGGTACGGACGTGCGGGGAGTCACGCTGGAGTCGCTGCGGAGCCAGATCGGCATAGTCCCTCAGGAAACCATCCTGTTCACCGGCACAGTCAGGGAGAACATATCCTACGGCAGATTTAACGCAACTGACGAGGAAGTTGAGCAGGCCGCTAAGGCGGCGCACGCGCACGATTTCATCCTACAGCTAAAGGACGGCTACAGCACCGTTGTGGGTGAAAGGGGAGTCGCGCTGTCAGGAGGCGAGCGCCAGCGCATATCCATAGCCAGGGCGCTGCTGAGAGACCCGCGGATTCTTATCTTGGATGAGGCTACGTCATCACTTGACTCCAAATCGGAAGCTCTTGTGCAAGCGGCGTTGGAACGTCTGATGCAGGGTAGGACAACGCTCGTCATCGCTCACCGGCTTTCCACGATAACGAAAGCCGATCTTATAATCGCCCTCCAGGACGGCAAAGTAGCGGAATCAGGCACATTCAAAGAGCTTTTAGCGGCGGGCGGGATATTCCACACGCTTTACAATACGCAGTTTCGCATTGAAGAAGACAGTAAGTTGAGAGTTTAGAGTCGAGAGAAGCTGACAGCTGTCAGCTGTTAGCTTCTAACTACGGCTCGCCGAGATCCCCGCCTCTCTCGGAATAATATATATTAACAAGAGGAACTCTTGGATTTGCGGAGTCCTAAGCGCAGTATAGTTCAATTCCTGGCTTGGCGCGTACTCTGGTGGGCGTCTTACTTGATTTGCGGCTCTCTACGGTTCAAAGTGGAGGGTCTTGACAGCGTATTGGAGCGCCAGACGGCCGGAAATGGCTTCATTTTGGCTTTATGGCGCGGGCGGACACTCCTGCCTATATACTACTGCCGCAATCTGGGATTCTGGGCGATCATCTCCCTGTCAAGAGACGGGGAAATGCAAAACCGAATCGTGTCGCGCTACGGCTACCGCACGATTCGCGGCTCGTCCGGCAAGCAAGGAGCTCGCGCTTTTCTTGAGAGCGTCAGGCGGCTGCGCGAAGGCGGAGTATTGTCCGTAACTCCCGACGGACCAAAAGGCCCCGACAGGGAAGTGCAAATGGGGACTCTGCAACTGGCGCAGAGGTCCGGTTGTCCGGTCGTGCCAGTGGGGGCGAGCGCAAGACCTCGCAAGCTGATGGGCTCGTGGGACAGCTATATGGCCCCTATGCCATTCGGACGCGCGGCGATTGTATTTGGCGATCCTATCCTAGTCCCCAGCGATTTGACGGAAGATGAAGCCTCGGACTGGGCCGCTCGTATCCAATCGGCGATAAACGATGTGGAGCAGCGCGCCGAGAAGCTGACATTGACGCATGGATAAAGACCTGCTCGCATATTACGCATATAACGGAGCGCTTGCGGCGCTGTCTCCCGCGCTGGCCGGTTACTGCATCCGGTCGGCGGTGAAGGTAAGAAAGCCCGGCTCGGCGCTGAGAAAGCAACTTGGGTTTTCAGCTCCTGAGATCAAGGAACCGCGCCCAGAGCATCGGATTTGGATTCAGGCGGTTTCGGTAGGTGAAACGGTCGCAAGCGGACCGGTATTTTCAGAATTAAGAAGACTGCTGCCGTTGGTTGAGTTGACGCTTTCGACCACCACCACCGCAGGCAACGAAATAGCGGCTAAAAGCGTCCCGGAAGCCGATAATGTGATCTACTTTCCGTTGGACATCGTCCCGGCGGTGAAGAAAGCTCTTGATTTAATTCGCCCTGATGTCTTTGTCTCGGTCGAGACAGAAATATGGCCTAACTTTCTGTATCACTGCCGCAAGAGAGGCATACCGGTCGCCATCGTGAACGGCATAATCTCCGACCGGACTTACCACTGGGGCAAAAAGTTGCATTGGCTTTACAAGTGGGCGCTCAGCGGAGTCGATAAACTATGTATGCAGTCCGATGAAGACGCATCGAGGGTGATCGATCTCGGCGCTCGTCCCGATAGAGTGGAGGTTGTCGGCAACTGCAAGTTCGACCAGCTTGCGTCGGGGATGTCGGAAGACGACCGCCGGATTATGCGCGAGGCGTTTCGTATACGCAACGGCTCTCCCGTTTTCGTGGCAGGGAGCACAAATCCGGGCGAAGAAGAGCATGTCCTCGACGCTTATCGTGACTTGCGCGGCAAACACAGCGATCTTAAATTGATAATTGCGCCAAGGCAGTTGAACCGTACCGCCTCGATTGAGACAATCATATCAAGCTACGGCTTCAAAAGTGGCCGGCGCAGCGCAGGCGATGATTTGAGTGGTAATGAGGATGTCGTCATACTGGATACAATGGGCGAACTTGCGTCGGTTTACGGAATTGCCACCGTCGCGTTTGTCGGCGGGAGCCTGATACCCAAGGGCGGTCACAATATCTTACAGCCGATTGCGCAGGGGAGGCCGGTCATATTCGGTCCGTATATGCACAAGGCCAGGGATTTGATGAGGATCGCAAAGGACGCGGGCGTTGGATTTCAAGTGGAGAATTCGGCGGGACTTGGCCGCCTGGCTGATTCGCTTCTGAACGACTCCGCCAAACTGGATGAAGTTCGCGACAGAGCTTTGGCGT
>JAUSEB010000319.1 GCA_030650495.1 Armatimonadota bacterium
TCAGCATTGTAACTTATGCGGTCAATTTTTTTGGATTCTTCGGCGATATAGGTTTCGGCGCGGCGCTGGTCCAGCGCAAAGACAAGCCCACCGAGAAGATGCTCCGCACGGCGTTTACCATCCAGCAGGGCCTAATGACGGCGCTGGTCGCAATAGTATTCTTCGTAGCGCCGTTTCTATCCGGAAAATACGGCCTTTCGGACTCCTCCGCGTGGCTATTCAGGGCGTTTTCGTTATCACTGTTCCTGACTTCGCTGAAAGTCGTTCCAGCCATATTGCTCGAACGCCGGTTGGATTTCAATCGGCTCGTGATACCTGAGATCGCCGAAGTCTTTGCTTATCAGGGCGTGGCCGTGACAATGGCGTATCTGGGCTATGGAGTTTGGAGCCTCGTCTGTGCGACTCTCGCGCGAGGAGTCTTGGGATTCGCCATATTGTTCATCCTAGCTCCCTGGAAATTTGGTTTTGCTGTGGACAAGTCGATAGTGCGTGAGCTCGTGACCTTCGGGGCGCCGTTTCAGTTGGGACAATTCTTCTGGCTCATCAAGAACGCCGCGACTCCGGTCTTTGCCGGCTGGTTTTGCGGAAAGGCCGCCGTCGGCTATCTTACCTGGTCGTGGGGCCTGGCCTTGATGCCGTATACGATTGTAGAGATTGTAAACCGGGTGGTCTTCCCAGTCTGCTCTCGCCTGCAGCACGACCGGCAAATGCTCGCCGTCAGCATCGAAAAGTATGTTCGCATGACCGCCCTTGGCGTGTTTCCCATAGCAATGGTCATGATGGCGGTTGCGCCATACGCCATTAAACACGTCTACAGCGCCAAATGGACCCCCGCGCTTCCATCGCTTTACTTGTTTCTCATATCGATGATGGGCGCTCCGGTGATCAATATATTTTCACGGGCGTTCTACGGCATTGGAAAGATAAACACCGCCGTGAAACTGACCGCCGTATATGTGCTGTTGGGGTGGGCGCTAAATGTTCCACTGGTGTTGTCTTACGGATTTGTCGGAATCGCCTGGTCGGCGCTTCTCGTTAACGTGGTCTGTATCTGGCTGCCGATGCATGAGATGAATAAGATCGTTCGGATTCGGGTATTCAGGCAAATCTGGGCGCCGCTGCTGAGCGCCTGTGTTGCCATGCTTGTGACCGGCTGGATCGCTCGAATGGCAATATCGGGCGTTATCACACTGGTTGCAGTCACTTTACTTGGATTTATTATTTACTTCGCCACTATGTTCCTTATTGAAAGAGGGGTGTTGCTGTCCGAGATCGAGTCATTCATTTCGACTCTTAAAGGATCGCCGGATGAGGGAGCATGAGGGGAAAGCTGTCAGCTGTCAGCTGACAGCTGACAGCTAGAACCAGCACAGTCGAAGGAGCGTGAAGGGTCAATAATGCGAATTGCGGTGATGTGTTCGGGATATGGTTTGGTGCCAAGGGGCGTGGAGACTTTTCTCCACGACCTTATGCCGCGCCTTCGCAAGCTGCGTCCCGGCTGGTCTTTCGATGTCTATACCCGCGCTCCAAGCGGCTGGGAGGCGGATGGGATAAGGCTGATTCACGTTCCCGCTATCTCGCGTGATAGCAAAGCGGCGACTCTCTACGCGCAAATCGGCCACAGATTGGGGTTCTTCCTCAGGACTCGCATAGACGCCGAAGGACTCTCTTTCGCAATTGCGGCGTCTTCCAAACTTGCTCTAAGCAAGTATGACCTGATATTCAACCAGGCGGGACCGTTTATGGGCTGGTTTCTTGCTCTGAGGAAGCCGTTCGGATTTCCTCCAATCGCGCATAAGACCGCCTCCGGCTACAGTCCTCTGGAGCTTATTATGAAACGGCAGCGGCCTGACCTGATGATTGCGACTTCTCCATTTGTCGAAAACTGGCTGCGGAATACTCCGCCCGAAACACCGGTTGTCTGTATTCCAAATGGAGTTGATTGCGATCTATTCCACCCGCGAGCCTCCGAAGCGCCAATTGAATTGCAGGGCTTGCAGCGGCCAATCGTATTGTTTATTGGAGCAATCGATCCTATGAAACGTCCTGAGCTTGCGATTGACGCGATGGCGGAAATGGGGCAGGGGAGCCTTGTCATGATCGGCGATGGAATCCTGCGCGAGCAAATCACGGCGTCGGGGTTGCAGCGGCTGGGTCCGTCTCGTTTTCTCAGCCTGCCTTATATTCCGCACGGGAGGCTGCCGGACTTCTATCGAGCCTCGAACGTGTTTACTCTTCCATCGGAAGAGCCGTTCGGCATCGTTTTTCTGGAAGCTTTGGCGTGCAACACGCCGATAGTGGCGAACCGCGGTCCGGTGCAAAGTTGGATTGTCCAGGACGCCGGACTTACTTGCAATTGCGAAAACCCTGCTTACTACGCCGCCGCTTTGCACAAAGCCCTGACAACTAATTTCGGAAACCGCCCACGGCTTCGCGCGGAAGCATTTGACTGGGATATC
>JAUSEB010000324.1 GCA_030650495.1 Armatimonadota bacterium
GGGAAAAGCAACGGCATTGGCAAACGGCGTTAAGGTTTATGAGAGAAACACACCCGTTATCGGTGTTTTCGCGGCGGGAGACCCACGTATAGATGAGTCAAGCCGGCAGAGGTGCCGCAACATAGTGAAGATGGCGGCTGACATCCTCGCCGACAGGGTGAAACTCCCCGAAGGCTCGCCCGCGAAGGTCGTTTACGCCCCGATTCTAGTTGACGGCGAGAAGCAGGCGGATATTGTCGCCAAGCAGTTTCAGGACGCGGGCGTGAGTATTCTGGTCTGTACGCCGGATACCTGGGCGTTTCCGCAGCTAAGCGTGATCTCGCTCCTCCAGCAGTTCCCTAAAGACACTCCCATCAACTTCACCTGCGGCAACAGCGGTCCGAAACCCGGCGTGGTATTCGCCCATGCCGTGAATGGAGCTTTGGCGCAATCCGGCAGGCTTTCGCATCTCAATGTCGGCACGTGGGCGGACACCGGGCAGGAGCCTCAGATGACCAAAGGCACGGCGCAGGCGCTGGTCGATTGGGCGTTCGCGGCGGTCACTACTCAATCTCTCAAAGGCCGCAGGGTCGTGATTTTCGGCCACGATTCGATGGGAATGGAGACGGCGCTGGCGCACATACTGCCCACGCGCAACCAGTTCGGCATAGAGATCACAAGGCTGGATATGAAACTGATTGCAGACATGCTGCAAAGGAAATCTTATGATGTGGTAGAGCTGAAGGCTCTCCGTAATTTCGTGGACAAACACCTGGGAAGCAGGTTGGAGATTAGAAACACGGCCGACTCTCGGCGGTTCGATCAGAGCCTGGCGATGTACATAATAATGCGGGATTTGCTTAAGGACCTCGACGCAGTCGGCGGCGGGTTTATGAGCCAGCTCGAATGGGGTTCGGACCGGCGAGGCATTCCGCTCCCCGTGGCCGACGCGGCGGAGTCGTTCTTCAACTCCACATTCGATCACAACGGCAGAAAGACGCCAGTGCCGTTTGCGACCGAGGCCGATGTCCAGGCGCTGCTTACGATGGTCTTTTTCTCCGGACTGACCGGCGGCAACCCGCCGCTCTTTATGGACTTCCGCAAGGTTTGGGAGAAGTGGGAGCTTGACGGCCTTGCGCAAAAAGCCGGTGTTAAGCTTCCAGAGAACGAGCTTTGGGCGCAAAAGGGTCTGGTCGACGGCGACAACTCCGGCAGCGCGTCGCTCGACTGGGCGGCAAAGCCCGGCGCGAGCATCGACGAGATAATGGCCGGTGTGAGCATGCCGCTTGCCGACCCGGATTACTTCCCCGGCATGGGCAACTCCGTGACCTACGTCTCCCCCGGCGGATTGGACGGCATCGCGGGACGGCTCACCTTCAGCAGCCTGAGCAATATGTTCAGCCTGAGTTGGGACGAGGCTACGACCGCCCAAGTTCCACAAAAGCTCGCGGAAACCCTGTGCGGGTTGACCAGCCCCAACTGGCCGCACACGTTCGTCGTGCCGAAATACGCCAGTATGTATGAATACAAGCACTACCCGCCCGCGAACCATTTGCACATGATCCAGGGTCTCAGCCCCGCCCGGCTGCAATACTGGATGGATATGAACAACGTCCTTTCCCAGTCCCCCTGGTCCGCCCGTCCCAAGTTCATCGAAGGCGTAGACCGCCCCATCCCGCTGCTTTATTTGGCAAATGGGGGAGAAGACGCGGCGAAGATGATGATTAGTAAGGGATAGTATAGGAGAGCAATGCTTCGGCTTGTAGTTCAAAGCCGAAGCCAACCTAACTTGTCAGATGAAGTTTTGGATAGCAATAATCGTAACCGAGTCTTCGGCTTCAAAGAACAAACCGAAGCATCGGACTCTTACTTGTGATACATCTATATTCTTCATTACTGCCACGATAACTGACCGGAAGCCGTTGTTCCAGCGCGAGGTGGCAATGTCTGGACGGATGTGGAAATGAACGGCAAACCCGTTTTTGTGGGACTGAATACATATATCAAGAAATAAACCAGATCAGATTAAGGATAATATCCATCGGTTGTCGAAGTTAGTGGTATGGTGAGGAATTTTATTGACCAGTGGAATCAGCGAATAAGACGAAATCCCGTGCAGCTTCTAGCCAGCCGCTTGATAGCCGACGAGATCAGAGACGCCAGGAAGACGAGCATCTCCGAGGATGAGAGACTCCTGCAAGTTGAAACCTACCTGGATTCCCGAATCTCGGAGATCGTATATCTGGCGCTGGATATTTCCATCTCGACCCAAGCCGAGGGGTTGCGGAAAGCTGTGGCAAATGCGCCCTACGAGGAAAGCCTGGACATGTTAACTGTGGAGGCTTCGCCTGGAAGTCCGGCAGCGCTATGAAAGTGAGCGTTTACAACCAGTAGCGGCATAATGCAAAACCGTGTCCAGGCAACCGGGTGCGGCACATGTGTTCCAAGCAGCCCGCTACCCGCCCAGGTTCTTCTTGATTTCGTTGGTCCTATTTACCAGCGTTTGCATGCGGATTGTGAGTGACGCAACCGCGTTCCGATAGCCGTCGTTGTTCTTGTCCATCTGCCCGATACCGTCATAAGCCGCTGAGAACTGCGCGAAGCTGTAGGCCATGTCAACAATATTTGAACCGTATTTCCAGGCTGCTCCAAACGCCGTCTTATCCAGAGGCGTCAGGCTAATCACAATGTTCAAATCATCACGAACCTCTTCAAGCAGCTCAGGAAGCGTCTTGCCGTCTCTACCGGCCATGTCATTGACGTCCTTGAACGTCTGCGTATATTTCATTGCAGTGAACCAGTTCTTTATGCGTCCCAGCTTGTCAATCAGGTTCTGCGGATTGTCCGGCAGTTTCTTCGCAAGTTCGCTCATTTGGTCATAGCGGTCCGAAAGACCTCCAGCGCTGGCATCCATGAGCAGGCTGTAAAAAACGTCGCGGCACTTGTTCATGCCGTCGGTAGCTACTTTCTCCCAATCTTCAAACTGCTGCCGGTCCTGTTGAATAGATTTTGAAAGCTTGCCAAACTGCTCTTTCGTTGCTTCCAATTCCTTCTCAAGCGAGGCCAACTCCGCAAGCCATTTTTTTCTTTGCTCGGGAGTGATGTCGTCATGAGCAGCCGGCTGAGGAGCAACGACGACTACTGGCTGTCCTCCTGGCGATATGGGCTGTGGATTGGTCGCTATGCTACTTGATGACGGAATCACTTTGCCCAGTCCGCGAATAGTGACCACGGCATCGCTTGTCTTGCCCGGGTCTTTGCGCGCCGCATCCAGCGCATCTCTAAGGCTTTTAAGATTTGCATCTGCCTGTTGCCTCTGCGCTTCAGCCATATCACGCAGCTTTGCAGCTTCCTCCGGTGATGTCTTATCGAGGTCGGACGCCTTTTGCATCGTGATCTTTGTGTTTTCAATCGTTCTCATGTTTTCGTCTATTGCAGAGAGCGCCTCATTTGAAAGCATTGCTGTCTGGGCAGGTTCGGACGGCATTGGAAGATCACCCAGGGAAGGCAGTTGAGTAAGGTCTATATCGCCTGTCATTGCGCGGGCGCTCTTGTCTGCCAGGTCACGCGCGGCCGCCATGTTACCGTCAATGGCTGCATCAGCCGCCTGTTTGGCGAGTACAGCGCTCATTACGAGCTGTTTGGAAACATCTGAAGTGACTTCTGAATTGACAGTGGGCTTAATCCATTCCTCGCCTTCGTTTTTGTCAAATGTGGCGCCGCCCTCAGCTATGACGCTCAGGCTGAACTCCTGCTGGTCCGCCGTGAACACAGCCAGCCAGAAGCCGGTGGCGGTCGGCGACTGCGCCAGCCTTATATCGGATGCCCTGTCCACGACTATGCTGTAGTTGTTGGACTTAGCCCAGCGTGCGAGCGCTATGAGTTTTTCCGCCTCACGAATCCGGTGGAGTTCGGGAAAAACCCCGGAAAGCTTTTCGTAATTCCGCGTCAGGTAGCCTCCGTATTCTTCCGTGAATGTCTTTATGGAGTTCGCTACCTCTGGTGTGCATCGCTTGCCGACTGTCTTAATCACCCATCCGATGATCTTGACTTGAGCATCGTCAAATGAGACGAGATTCCCGGATGGCGAAACACGCATCCTGACCTCGCCCGGTATCAGCTGATGACCGACCTCAGCTCCCGCATCGCCGGGTATGCGGGTATTTGCTTTTATTGATGCGTCATACATATAGCCTATTTCGGTGAGAAAATCCGGTATAGAATCTTTGATTTCGGGATTGGTGCAGATGGATTTTAATGCGTAATCCGCTCGGAAAAGAGTGTCCCCCAGTATAGATTCCGCGGGCACATCCTTGAAGACAAGTTCCATCTGAGGCGAAGGCACGCCGTATAGCTTGCAAAGCAGCTCGTGGGAGAGCGTGAGGCCGTGGAACATCTTCAGCCCCACTTCGTCCACGATGATTGCCATCAAGCGCTCCTCCATATACTTCTGGTAATCCTCCGCGCTCATTTGTCCACTCAGGACCTTATTCGCTCTGGATGAAATATCTGATTCCGACACGCGCAGGCCACGAAGTATGGCGGACTCCATCAACGTTGAGAGTTCCAGACTTGCCCGATCCTTTGTTATCTCGCCGGAATGGAATCTCGCGACGATGGCGGCTGACTCCTCGCTTATTCCCAGCTTACTAAGCGATGCCTGCGAACCTTCATTCTGCGCAAGCAAAGCCGCTCCGACCTGCTCATATCCGAGTCCAACCAAAACCTTGCCGAGAATTGGTATCATCTCTCCTTCGGCAACACTGGAAGCATTCGCTGATTTTGACAACACCTTGAGCATTTCGTCCTCGGTGATCTTGAACGCCTCAGCGCCTTTTTTAGTGAACCTCGCACGGTCGCGCTGGAGAGCCGGATCATTCAGTATCAGATTCATCAGGCGGTTTGCCCACGTATTGCAGTAATCCGGCTCTGAATACATCCGCTGCACTTCAGCGCCTATGGACGCATTAAGCTTGTCTATTCCGCTGCGAGTCTCCATAGTCGGCTCCAGTGAAAAAGATGGGTAGGGGCTGCGCATGGCGTCTTTCAGCAGATCGTAGTAAGGGATTGGGCCGGTCTTATAGGCGGGATCATACTTGCCAAGCAAGGTTATGGCTCGGCTCCGCGGGTCTATGATTGCGTATTTGAGGACATTGATGTCTGAGAGTCGGCGTTTTGCGCCACCTGGAGCCGGATGATCTCTCAGGGTAAAGTCAGAATTAATACTTTGACTGCCCCGGCGAATGCTGATTTTGTATGGCCGTCCGGCCTGCAGACCTGAGACTACCTTTTGAAGGTCACTCCCTGTCTTAACGATTTGCCCGCTTATTTCGGTGACTATATCTCCGGGCATGATCCCGGCCTCATCAGCCGGAGAATCCACTACGACTTCGCTTACCAATACGCCCTCGATACCCCATTCTTTGGGCGCGTCTTTCATGCCGATGCCGAGTTTGGGACCTTTGGTTTGTGCGCCTGTTCTCCCGGCATTTGTGGTGAGGATAACGGAATTACCATCTCGAATGACACCTATTTCCGATGCCTGCCCAATCTGTATACCGCGCGCAACGATCCGCAGCCCGTTAGCCATGTCGGTTGCCGAGTTGACCGTCTGTCCGCCCAGGCTCACGATTATGTCGCCCGCTTTCAATCCGGCGCCATCGCCCAATCCGCCTGCGGTCACACTTGTTACAATCACACCTTTGACGGGCGAATTGGCTGGGACATCGGCTATGGCAATACCGAGTGAGAACTGCTGGACGCCGCGTTCTCTTCGATTTTGTGCGCTGCACGATGGGTGCATTCCGGCAAACAACACAGCAATAAGAATAAAAAGAATAGGGGTCTTCGACACGATCATTACCTCAAGAAGTATTCGAAATCACATCTATATTCATTATGGGTAAGTAATGGTCATAATCACAGAGGCTGCGGCGCCGGATTCCTTGCCGCTAGAGTTATCAAGGAGCAATTCGTTTTCCCTGTTTTCGCCCGTGTTTTAACGCTTCCTGCGAAACAATTCCGCGCTCAAGTTGAGCGTGGGAATAATTCGTTTTGTTGACTTTTTTATTTTTCGCCTCTCTCCTTCGTGGAAGGGATCTTTAATCACAAAAACACGAAACAAAGAAAGCACGAAAAGAGATAGTAACCAACGACAACTCTCACCTCACTAACTACTAACGACTGAATTTTTTTCTCTTCCATGTACATGTACCTGAAAAAGGCATTTTGACATCGGTACTGGCGGTATATTTCTGGGGTATTTTTGTGGTATTTTAGCGAACAGGCGTTTGGTGAGCGTGATGGGTGTTGGGTTTTGGGTGATGGGGGAGGGAGGGAGTCGGGAAAAGGGTCTCCAAAAAAATGGAAACAGAGGAGCGGAGGATTGTTGCAGCTTATTAGCGAAGATGCGTTTTAGCATCGGCAGCAGAGCTACCGACACATAGAAATGAGGCGCTCACATGACGGCGTTACGCGTACAACAGTTTGCCATTTCGGAATGCGAAGATAGGATTGAGCAGAATTATTATGACTGGGGACGTGAGAGGGATGCGAAAACCTGGTTGAGCCCGGATTGGGACAACGCCAGTCCAGATGAAAGACAACGCATTGCCCAGCGCGGCTACGGTCTGTATGATGGCTGTCCTACGTCCCCCGGCAACCGACTTAGCTCGACAGACTTGTGGGTCAGTGTGGGATTTCGTTCACGCGTCGTGGAGTTTGACGCGGTTAGGTTTTTGGCTCGGGCTGACGTAGCGGAGCCGCTGCTTGCTAGCATACCTGATGGAACTACTTTAGACTGTGCAACCGACGAGCAGATTGTCGCTGCTGCGGAGCTTATCCGGCTCTTCGCCGGTGCGCCGCAGATCGGGCTAGGTAAGGCGACGAAGGTACTACACAAGAAGAGACCGGACTTCATGCCTGTACTGGATTCGGTAGTGAGTGATTTCCTGTGGAAGAACTTTCCACACACCCTTAACCAAGGGTCTCCCCTGGAAGACACCCTTGCTCTATATCGGACGATATTCATCATGTACCATTCACTCGTAGAGGACGTCCGGAATGGGGTTGCGCGGAGAGGTTTTGCTCTCACCAACCTGCGCGTAATGGATTGGATTCTGTGGCTTGGTTGGAGACAGCCTTTCGACCCACAAGATGTCGAATATGGTTTCGGGAAGTCACTCAGAGTCGTTTGGGAAGTGTCATCTGTCGGCGAAGCGAGAAGCAAAGCACGAGATATGTGGGAAAAGACTGTTGGGGCGCTTCCGATGCGTCGGTAGCTCTGCTGCCGATGCCGCGACCGAAGGTATATGAGCGGCGTAGGGCCGATAGAGATGGACGTTGTGCCTGTATGGTAAGGTCGGCTTCGGCTTCAAAGAACAAGCCGAAGCATAGCAGTGTTGGGATTGGCTCCGAGCGCGTCGTGGTATATGAATGGCGCTGGGCCGATAGAGATGGACGTTGTACCTGGATGGTAAGGTCGGATTCGGGATATGTGCAGTGTTGGTTACTGTTATTGGTAGTTGGTTTCGGCAATTGAAAAGCCGAAACACCGTAACACCGTGCAAAGAAATTGCCCGGGCGGATTCATAATCCACCCGGGCAATTCAGCGGTATAAGCGCAATGATTAGCGCCTATCGGCTACCAGCGATGTTTGTCATTTTTGTAATGACCCAGACGCTTGCCGCGTTCCCAACCTAGATGCAGGCCTCTGTCATGACGGCGGTCTCTATCCCACCGATGATCACGATCACGATCGCGGTCACGGTCCCACCTATAGTCGCGGTCTCTGAAACGATCGCGGTCACGGTCTCGGTCGCGGTCATAATCGCGATAGTAATAGCGCCTGTGTCTGTCGAAGCGCCTATCGTCTCGCGCATCCCCATACCTATCCCATGCGACTATGGCGCCGAAAGCGGACGCTATACCGGCTTCAGTCTCTCCTTTTGAAAGGAAGTACGCCGTCGCGCCGGTAAGAACGGCCGCGGTGTTGCGGCGGCCTTCGACGCTTGCATAGCTCGCGAGTGGAACCATCAGAGTCAGCGCCAGAATAGCGATCATGGCAATCATCGCTGTTCTTGTCCTAGATACATTTAACTTCACGGTATTTCACCTGCCTCCTGGCTCATCGCGAGTTACATTCTTATCGTTAATATACAATGATTCCCGCGACTCCCTTTGAGATCTTTCATGATATTTGACGAGTTCGCGTGGGTTCAGGTTACAGGGAAGGGAGTCGAGGACTATGCGGTGAATTGGGCATCGTGGCTCGGAGGCCCATCCTCTTCGTCTTCAGTGTCATTTTCGTCCAGCCAGTACTGCTGTCGGTACATCTTGGCGTAGCGGCCATCTGATTCGACAAGTTCTTCATGGTCTCCGGTCTCCACTATGTTCCCACTTTCGAGCACCAGGATTGTATCCGCGCTACGCACTGTGCTCAAGCGATGGGCGATGATAAAAGTCGTCCGGCCAACCATCAGCCGGTCCAATGCCTGATGAATGAGGAACTCCGATTCGGAGTCTACCGAAGATGTAGCTTCATCAAGAATGAGAATACGCGGGTCAGCAAGCACGGCGCGCGCAATAGCTAATCGCTGCTTCTGCCCTCCTGAGAGTTTCACGCCGCGTTCGCCAATCTGCGTATCATAACCTTCTTCAAGAGCTTCGATAAATTCGTCCGCGTTTGCAACTTTTGCCGCTGCGATTGCTTCTTCGGTCGTAGCGTCCGGGCGACCGAAGAGCAGGTTCTCTTTCACTGTGCCGTTGAATAGGAAAGTCTCCTGGAGCACAAGCGCAATGTGGCGGCGCAAATCGCGCTGAGCCAGATTGCGAACATCCACGCCGTCTATCAGTACGCTTCCTTCGGTAACATCGTAGAATCTAGGTATCAGATTGATGAAGCTGGATTTGCCCGCGCCGCTCTGGCCGACAAGCGCCACCCTCTGGCCGGGAAGCGCTTTCACGCTGACATCGTGAAGCACCTCCTCGCCGGTCGTGTATCGGAATGAGACATTTTGGAATTCCACCTCACCGCGTACTTCCGGCAGCGGGATAGGTTCGAGCGGGTCTTGTATCTCCGGTTTTGTATCGAGAACTTCAAAGATTCGCTCTCCCGACGCTAGCGCCCGTTGAATGGAGTCGAACGTGCGAACGAACTCCCCGACCGGCTGGTAGAAGTTGTTTACATACATCAAAAAGGCAGCCAGTTCACCTACCATAAACAGTTTCTTTGAGATCAGATACGCTCCAACTCCGAGCACGATGATAGTACCCATCGTACTCACGGCTTGAATAGCGGGATAGAACACGGACGTCATCTTTATCGCGCGGACGTTTTCCGTCAGCAAATGGCTGCTTGTGTTATCTACAAGCTCATGTTCCTGTGGCTCGCGGTTGAATGCCTTGATCACGCGTATCCCAGAAAGATTTTCCGTCAATTTCGCGTTGAAATCGCCTGTATTTTCGCGGATCGACCGGTAAACCATACGCACCCGGCGCGTAAAAAAGTATAAACTGAATCCGATTATGGGAACTGGAATTGTCACCAATAGGGTTAGCTGCCAGTTATAGTTGAACATGTAATATAGCGCGAACGCTACGCCGAAGACCTGGCGCACCAGGGAGTTGGACGTATTGATGATCAGCCCTTCCAAATGGTTCACATCATGGGTTACGCGCGAGGTCAAATCGCCTATTCGCTTATTGTCGAAATAACTGAGCGGTAGTATCTGGAAATGGTCATAAAGAGCCATGCGGAGAGTATGCAGCAACCGTTGGCCGGCGGTATTCATCCAACAGGCGCTCAAAGAGAGGACAACCTGGCCGATGATTACAATGCCGATGTATAGAAGTATGACTCGCGTTAGAAGTCCGTACCGCTCACCGCCGATGACAGTATCAATTGTGTATTGGATGATGCGCGGCGGCTGCTGCCCCAGAAAGACCGCGGCCAGCGTGCAGAGCAGCCCGAATATCAGGATCGGCAGCAGAGGCTTTGCCCATTGAGCGCTCTTCTTTAGAGCGCTGCGAGTGTCTTGCGGCTTTCGCGGCCCTATGCCTCCCCAACGGCCGCCTTCACTTCTAGCCATATTGATAACCTTTCACGCTTATGCTTCCTGGATAAGCATTTGGCGCAAGACTTCCATCGCCCGCATCACAGCCGAACGGTCAGACTCATCGAGAGCTTGGAGCGTTTCAGCCAAACGTCCCAGCGCGGCGACCCTGGCGGACTCAAGGGCCCTTTGCCCCACATTAGTAACGCCCAACGCGACTCTCCGGCGGTCCACCGTTGAGTCCACGCGAGTCACCAACCTCTGGTTGACCAGGGCGTGAATCAGCTTAGACGCCGAAGCTGTTGTCAAACCGAGATGCCCCGCAACGAGGGATAAAGTGGCTCCCGGATGGCGCTGGATAATGCCCAATGCGCGGAATTGCTGCATAGACAGCTCCGCTGGGCGGCGTTTTCGCATTTCATTCTTGATGGTTCGTGTCACCATCGAGACGGTTTCCATCACCATCTCGGCGGATTGTTCCAGCATGGCTCGGTCATTAGTTTCCATATCTAATGATTTCATAAGCTAATTATATTGCAAGGCTGGGCTAACGTCAACGTGTAGCTGGACGCATGGGTGCACGCCACGTTTATGGTAGACGGCGTAGGGGTTAAGCATTTGCCCTTCACCTCTACTGCCAGTTGGCGTATTAGCCGCAAATGCTTAACCCGGCTTGGGTGTTCGGGCGAAGCATTCCCGACGAAATCCGATGCGA
>JAUSEB010000331.1 GCA_030650495.1 Armatimonadota bacterium
CGCTTACCCCGATCCCTGCGAGTACAGCGTCCATGCCGCCGGGCTGCCCAGCGCGGTGCATATCTACGCGATGACGCTGGAACGGCCTGCGGTAACGATTGATTTACAGCCGGATAAACCCGGAAACGTCTGGACAGCGCCGAATGCGCCGTCGTACACCGTCAAGCTCCGCAATCTGACGGATAAGCCGCGCCGAGTCGAGATGAAACTGTCTACAAAGGATTACTACGGCAAGGAGAAGACAGCGCAGACTGCGACGGTCGAGGTTTCCGCCAATGGCGAAGCAACCCACCAATTCACGCTCAAGCTTAAAAGATACGGTTATCACGATGTGACATTGACACAGATAGACGGCGGAAAGACATGGGAGGAAAAACGTTCCCTCGCCTACCTGCACGCTGACACACGTGAAAGAGGCGATTGGCAGCCTGGTAGAGGCCCGATCTTCGGTTGCTGGGCGGCTGAATATCACGGTTATCCTCCCTTTGAAGAGCAAATGCGCAATATGGCGGCGGCTGGTGTCGAGGCCGTCGTTGCCGCGTTCCCCACGCCGAACAAGCTGATCGAGGATCTGAAAATGACCTCGTTTATGCTTGCAAACGGGGATATATGGGTAACAAACGGTCTGCTGGATTACCTCGACAAGCCGCGGGAAGCTGAAGACTACCTTCTCCGGTCTTTCAAAGATAACATCGGCCAGCAAAGCGCTGTTTCCAAGCCGGAATATTTCTGCTTCTTTGCGGAGCCGAGCCTAGGTCCGATCACGACCGGCATCCCGCCGGATTACTACGGCGAAGACTACAAACTCAGCCAGAGCGAACAAGAACGGCTCGACAAATATACTAAGGCTTTCCTGCTGGGCGCTCCAATCATAAAGAAGCACTGGCCGAACGCTAAATTTCTCCTGCCGTGGGGCGACCCGATATTCCCGGTCTACTTCCTGCGCAACAGCAAGGAAGTGAGGGATATGGTCAGCGGGGTAGGCGTAGACATCCCCGCCTTTGAACGCCTTGCCGAAATGCAGATACACCAGCTTGCTATCCACCGCTGTTATGTTATGCGTGAGGAATTCCGAAAAGCAGGCATCAAGAATCCTATATTCGCCATGATGGAAGGGCCTGCGGTGGCTACACATCCCAGCTCGTTAACGCTAAAGGAGCACGCGGATAACTCCGTCCGCCTCCATCTGCTGC
>JAUSEB010000338.1 GCA_030650495.1 Armatimonadota bacterium
CAACACCGGTGATGAAAATAATTAGTACAAAAATAGCAACGAGGGATCTTTTTAGCACGGACTTTTCTCCTTAAACTTTCGGCGCTTGCGCCGGGCTAAACCGTTTGTACGGCAATTTCTCTTCTCACTATATGGCTGAGAGGGTGTCAATGTCAACAAGTTGGGTATCAGTTCAGTTCTGCGGGATCGAACTGCCTCAATACACGTCACCCTGGACTCGATTCAGGGTCCAGGTCCGGGCGGAGTGGTTGCTGAATCAAGTTCAGCATGACGTGATTCCCACAGAACTGAACTCTTTCCAATTTGGGTTGTCGGTTGTCAGTTGATGGTTTATTTGGTTCCGGATTTGCAATCCGGGGCCATCAGCGCTCCTGCTATCAACTAACAACCAACAACCGACAACCGTCAACCCCCAATAAGGC
Source organism: Armatimonadota bacterium (assembly GCA_030650495.1). Taxonomy (GTDB): domain Bacteria; phylum Armatimonadota; class UBA5829; order UBA5829; family JAUSEB01; genus JAUSEB01. Next base: position 423 of record JAUSEB010000338.1, read on the forward strand.
TGCCGACCGTGAGTCCGGCGGGCGCCGGAGCGCCGTCTTGCTCTTGGGTTTCGGGCTGTTGTATCTGCGTAGTTTCCATTGGCATGACGCCTGCCATCATTTGTTCGGCTTCTTTGTACGCTTCGGCTCCCAGCCTGGCCTGATCCGGGTCGAGCCGTTCAAGAAGAGCCGTGAATTCGGCTACGTGTTTTCTCTCTTCATCTGCGATGTGCTTGATTATCGCCTTTGCGACTTCATCGTCGGTCGCGTCAATATGCGCTTCATATAGCGCCACTGCGTCATGCTCGGCAATTATGTCCTGCCGAATAGCGCGGGCAAGTTCTTCGTTATTCATCTTTCGCGGAGTAAGCCCAATGTATGGGTTCGTCAGCTCAGGCATTTGCGAGACCACCTTTCGGTTTGGCATGGTTTCAAATCGCTTACATTTATACCAGCAAGCGTCCATTGGCAAACGCCCGTTATTACAGGCCGCGGAGGAGTTCGCAAATCTTGTCTTGAATAGCTCTCGCTTCGGTGTTGGAACAGAGGTGGTTGTTCATTAGTATAGAAAAGACCAGCGGATCGCCTTCGGTCGTAGTCAGGTAGCCTGAAATGGAGCTTACGCCGGTCATCGATCCTGTCTTTGCGCGGACATTGCCTTTTGCGGCGCTGTTCATTCGATTTCGCAGGGTCCCACTGACACCTGCAATCGGCAGGGAGTCGATGAAAACCTTAGAATTGGGATGACTGCCCATATACCTAAGCACAGCGACAATGCCCGACGGTGAAACAAGATTGTGCCGGGAAAGACCTGACCCATCGGCTATTGCGATTGCTTCGGCGTCAACTCCGGCTTTTTTAAGAAACGTAAGCTCTACTGCTGAAGGCTCTTTTTCCTTTTCGTAAGCGAGGGACCGGTACAAGACCTCGGCGATGGTGTTGTCGCTGGGTTCGTTTTGAAGATCCAGCAGTTCCGAAAGAGACGGTGATTCGCAAGTGTATAGGAGTTCGGCTGATGCCGGAGTTACACCCGATTTAGCCCGGCCAAGCACGGAAGTTTTAGCTCTTCGCAGTGTCTCCTTCAGGACGGTCGCGGCGTAAAGAGCCGGATTCCAAACGCTTATTCGTTCCTCCGGACCGTCTTTCACGTAATCAAGTGGAATCTGTCCGCTGACTGTTATAACCCTCCCGCCGTGTTCCCGCGTGACCGAAACACTTGCCTTTTCTCCCGCCGCGACTGTTACCGCGCTGTTTCTAATCTTGAAATATGACGTTGGAGGCTCTAACTTAACTATCGCTCGCCTACCGATATGGCGGTCTGGTTTCACAAAGACCTGCACGGAGTTTTCGTTTAGATTGAGGGAGCCGACCGGGGTGGCGTAGTAATACTGTTCGTCGTCCCACTCCCAGCCTTTGCCCAGCCCGGCTTTGCCGAATCGGGTTTCGTCCGCTATGACGGCGCCGCTTATATGCCGAATACCGCGTTTTCGCAGCATTCGGGCAAATTCCGCAAGCTGTTCCGTGCGAAGAACGGGGTCTCCTCCGCCCTTGATATAGATGTCGCCTTCGAGGGTCGAGCCATTTGCATGACCAGTTGAGTAGAATTCGGTCTTGTATCTGTAGTCCGGGCCGAGAATATCTAGCGCGGCGGCGGAAGTGAGCAGTTTCATATTCGAAGCCGGAATAAAGACCTCATCGGCATTGCGGGAGTAAATCACTTTACCATCCCTAAGCGACTCTATCAGAACCCCTGACCGGCCATGTCGCAGGGCAGGACTCGCCAGCAAGTCATCGATAGCCTTTGCGATGTTCTGAGCGCAAGCAATTTGAATCGTCAGTATGAAGATAAGCGATATGTAGGCCAAAACGGAGTATTGGCGCCGTATAATTCTGCTCATTTGATATAATCCTACTATGCCAAAAATATTATCGCTATCCGCGCGGGCAATTGACCTGCCGCTGAAGGAACCCTTCGAGACGGCGAAAGGCCGTAAGACTCATTCGAGCACGGTAATTGTCAAACTCGACCTCGACTCCGGCCAAGTCGGACTAGGCGAAGCGACTCCGGTCGGATACGTCACCGGTGAGTCAATAGAGTCTGCTCTTGCCGCAATCGAGCAATCGCGCAGAGTTATTATAGGCGCGGACCCGGCGGAATGGCTATCCCTGAGCTTGGAAATGGAGAATGTTTTA
>JAUSEB010000360.1 GCA_030650495.1 Armatimonadota bacterium
CGCTAGCGGAACAACCGGAGGTGCTATCTACTACGGCGTATCTGATGATGCCGGGCAGTATGGCGCTTTGTATTGGGGAATCATTGGAGTCACTGACCCCACAGATACAGTGCCTGCTGTGATAGTTCAGGGTTCAAAGAAGAATACAACTGACGCTCAAGCATTAGGTAGTTTAGAACAGGTTTTAGATATTAGGAACCATGGAACGAGCTTGGTGACAGTTTTAGGAAGCGGCAACGTCGGCATCGGGACGACGAATCCGAGTCAGAAATTAGAAGTGGCGGGGACTGTGAAGGCCACGGCGTTTGACGGCGCGATGAATACCAGCGGGAATATTGCCTCATCGGGAAACCTACAAATCTCGGGCTCGGGGCCTCACTATTTCAGCACGGGCAACGTCGGCATCGGGACGACGAGTCCTGCAACCAATGCAGGGTATACCACTCTTCAGGTTAACAATGATACCACCGGCGGCATCCTAAGATTAAGTAACGGTGCTACGAATAGAGGAATCATAGTTTATGATTCAAATGGTGTGGGCTTTGGCACAGAAGGAACTGCTACTCCACTTCGATGGAAGGCAGGAACAATAAGCGGCGCTACAGATTCTCACATGTTTTTAAACACAAGTGGAAACCTTGGCATCGGGACGACGGCGCCAGCTCAACAGGTTGGGACTGGCACAGCCTTCCAAGTTAGCGGCGGTGAGAATGGCTCCGAACCGGCAGTTGTGATTGGTAATGTTTCTAACCAAACCGCAGGCAATCGGGGAAGAATTGATTTTATGGGAACATCGAATAACGGAAACCCAAAGATTGCCGCTTCGGTCATTGGCAAGATTGAGAGCAGTGGTGTCAACACGGTGGCGGGTGCTCTTGCTTTTGAAACAATCAATGGCTCCGGCCCCGGAGGCACAGAACGAATGAGGATAGACTCCGCTGGCAACGTCGGCATCGGGACAACCTCGCCTAGTCAGAAATTGGATGTGGCCGGAAATATCGCGCTCACTAGTGCGGGCGACCTCATCGCTCACGCGGGGAATATTGTCAGTCCGTTCGGGGGCCTGGGATTGTACGAGAACTTATGGAGCTCAAGCGAGGATATTAATACGGTCAACGGGCTATTTGGTGCCTGGGTTAACCCGACAGTTACAGATAACAATATAGCGGGGCCGAACGGCGAAGTCACAGCAGCTAAGATTGCGCGTTCTCATGCGTCCGCCTCCATGGGAGGACTCGTGATATCGGCCACTGCGAGTCTTACATACACCGGGTCAGTATGGCTCAAGGCCGGCACAGAAACAATCGCCGATATTTGTATAAGTACGGGCAATAGCGGCGCTTTGGTTGGAAATTGCGTTGGACGTACTTCAATAACTCTTACGTCAAATTGGCAGAGATATACTGTGTCAGGAACTATGCCAGCAAGCGGCGCCAATCAGATTGAACTTGGAATCGGCTTTCAGGCCGGTACGGTTGGCGACTATTACTACGCGTGGGGCGTTCAAATTGAACAAAGATCGGCCGCCTCAAGTTATGCATATACAAATGGAACTGCGGTTTCAAGCGGAGACGGATTATTTATCAACTCCGCCGGCCCTCATATTATAGCCCGCGGCAACGCCATCATTGGACATACGGCGGCGCTCACCTTTGATAATTCTATGATCCCGGCGCTTCAGGTTACCGGTGATACCCTAAGTAATTCGGGGCAATCATGGACTCGGTTCTCGGCTGATGCCGGAGGACCGCAAGTGAGGTTTTCCAAGTCAAGAGGCGCTTCTATTGGAACAAATACGGTAGTCCAAGCTGATGACGAGCTTGGAATTATTCGGTTCAACGGAGCAGACGGCTCGGGTAACTATGATGCTTCTGGGGCTATGATTGCGGCTTTGGTTGATGGAACACCTGGAAACAGTGACATGCCCGGGCGACTAGTTTTTTATACGACGGCAGATGGTGGCACTATATCAGACGAGCGCATGCGCATAAACTCTTCCGGCGTTATTACTCTAGGAGTAGCGCCAGCAACCGGCGGTTATGGCGACGCGATGATCGCCAACGTGTCCGGAGCAAAGGTTCTTGGTAGCGGTATTCCAACTGGACAATTCGCGGTCATAGACACGACGGCAGTTGCTACCGGGGTCGGCGGTGCGATTGCCTTCGGTGGTAAGTATGCTGCCGCTAATTCATCCACCATTTTTGCTGCTATCCAAGGTTACAAATCCAATGCTACAGATGGCAATTACGCGGGCGAGCTGCGGATGGGCACACGAGCTAATGGTGGAGATATCACCTACTGGATGGTGATGAATACTTCTGGTATCGTAAGCCTTTCAACAGACACCGCCTCCACCTCCTCCACGACGGGCGCGCTCGTCGTCACGGGCGGAGTAGGTGTGGGTGATGATGTAT
>JAUSEB010000365.1 GCA_030650495.1 Armatimonadota bacterium
CAGCCATCTTCCACCAGCTACGGGGACAAGCCGACACCGAGGCTGCGGCTTTAATACTGACTCCTGCCGCACGCAATTCCCGAAATGTCGTCGTTCCCCGCTTCCACTGTTTCAGACATGCCATCCTCAGCCGACGGCCTATCCATCCGTCCAGCTCAGCAAAGATACCGGGCGTTTCTGCAAGCTGAAAATACTCCTTCCAGCCGGTCAAATACGCCTTGAGCTCTTTCGCTATCTGTCCCAGACTTTGTCCGCCGTTGCGCGACGTTATTCGCCGCACACGCTCTTTCATCGCTTTCAGGGCTTTGGGAGACACACGGCACTTAATCGTCATTCCCTTGGCTGTCCAGAATCCGTAGCCAAGGTATTGACTGTTGCGTATCCGCATAACACCGCTTTTGGTTTCGTTGATTTTCAGCCTTAGTCCCGCGTATAGACGTTTTAACGTCTCCATCACGTCTTTCGCCGCGCGCTCCGATTTGACATAAACATTCCCGTCATCGGCATAACGCACGAACGTGTGCCCGCGTCGCTCCAGCTCCTTGTCAACTTCGTCCAAAAGCACATTCGCCAATAACGGCGAAAGGGGTCCGCCTTGCGGCGTTCCCTCCCATCGCTCCACAACTACCCCTTGCGCCATTACTCCGGCTTCAAGGTAGCGGCGGATAAGCCCAAGCATTCGTTTGTCTTCAATCCTTTCGGCAAGCCTGCTCATCAGGATGTCGTGGTTCACCCGGTCAAAGAACTTTTCCAGGTCAACATCAACAACCCACTTCCGCCCGTCCTGTATATACTGCCGGGCCGCTTTCACCGCCTGGTGCGCGCTCCGTCCGGGACGGAAGCCGTAGCTATGCTCCGAGAATGTCGGGTCAAACTTCGGCTGAAGCACATTCAGAACCATCTGTTGTATCATCCGGTCTACCACCGTCGGGATTCCCAATTGCCGGACCCCGCCGCTGGATTTCGGAATCTCAACCCGTTTTACAGGCTGCGGCTGATAGCTTCCGGCAAGCAGTTCTTCCCGGATTCGCCACCAGTTGCACGCCATGTATTCCGGCAGTTCCTCAACGCTCATACCGTCTATACCGGGGCTTCCCTTATTGCGCCGCACACGCTCTTTCATCGCTTTCAGGGCTTTGGGAGACACACGGCACTTAATCGT
>JAUSEB010000366.1 GCA_030650495.1 Armatimonadota bacterium
CCAGAAGACGGATACCGCACTATTGTGCACTGTCGGAGTATGTCTTTTCCCACTGTGCATAGCTGACTAAGGTCTGCGTATGCTTCGGGGTATTCTTCCATCGCCAGCTTTTCGAGATAAAAAGCCCACAATACTCGGTGCTTTCTGATGATATTCGGGAGTTCTGGCTTAGACTCCGCTAACTCATCGAAATGCTTTATAGGAGCCACACACACTGTGTCGCGGTTTATAATGTCGCAGGTCTGCGATACAATCAGCGCGTCCCTTGGAACTCCTTCAACAACAATATCTATGGGATCACCCTGGCTAAGTGAGTAGGGATCAACGCAAACGACGTTAACCCCTTCATTCTTATACTCGATATGCCGTATATCCGGTCCTGGCAAATAAAAAGGAACTAAGCCGGAGACGACTGCCCCTTGCCTAACAATACCTTCTTCAATCTGGGAATCGGTAATAGGAGGCATAGGCTTGCTTATTTGCGTGTTCCCGATTTCGAGGCGCCTGGAAACATAACATGAGCTCCTGACTGCGTGTCGGCCCAACGCGTATCATCCTCGCGAAGGATGTTGATACCAGGCTCTTCTATTCCGCATGCTGGCTTGGCAACAGAAGGCACTTCGCCAACCATTTCTGTATCCGCAGACTTTGAGTCTAACAAGCGGATGGTTCCAATCAGTTGATCTCGCCTACCCTCGAGAATTTCAACGCTCAAATACTTGCAACCATCTGTTGATGGTGATACGCCTTTTACCCTTGAGCAAACATTAGAGGTGGTGTCCTCTGCTTCTCCGATAGTATTAGCCAACGCGTCCATGACAGATTCAAGTGCTCTTGACATTGCTCTTTCCTCATCCTGACGTGGTTGCTGAAACACTGACTTCCTCCTCTAACAGAATTAAGGCCATCTCCTTTGCCTGTGCGAACCTATCCGTAAACTGCCCAACCAGTTTGACCAAGTGCTCAACATGTTCTTGGCCTTGTTGGTCAGGTAAATCAAAATGAAAGTTAATGCCAAACACCACTAAAGCAGCATCATTCCTTGGCTCTGCTACAATTCGCACCTTAGCTCCCTTCACCATGCCGGTAGTTACTGTGCCCACAGTGGGACCTGCTTTGTCGAAAAAGTATGCGGTTGCCTGCACAATCTGTGCCCACTTAGCTTTTAGATCGTTGAGTCGTTCCAACTCGCTGGTATAGTCTGCCTCCCAATGATAGTTGAATCCCAGTGCGGTATAGCGAGTTTCAGGCAACTTTTTTACGTAGGCGACCGCAACTCGAACCGCTTCCTCATGCACCATTGGTGTTGCCATGGTGATCTGGAAACGATTCTGGTCTACAGTTAGGGTAAACCGGTCTGTCTCAAAGACGGAAACCAATGGCGTATTTACAAAATTGTTTGGGCGTTCCCCCGTGATATTATGCTGAAGCCAGTCCTTTGTGGGAATTGATGGGTTAAAATTCTGCGCGACTATGACGATATTTGATGATGTCGATCTGAGTTCCAATGGTTTGCTGGTCCCTTCTTTCCTATCCCTACTGCCAAACAATGCGTCTGTTTTCAACACTCACAAGCGTCATACATCTTTGTAATGGACCCGGACTGCTCACTCCATTCGAGTGATCTTTAAACCTTGTGAATGAGGTAATCTTGGAGTTCTCCAGGTATTTCTGATTTGCCCGAATCAATGCGATGCATTTTCAGTCAAGTGTCGCGGGCCACTGCCAATTATTGATGGCTCAGGCCAGAGAGTCTCACCGTTCTTCAATGGGACTTTCGTGTTTCAATATCGCTGTATAGTAAACTGTTGCTACAGCCTCCTCCGAACTACGTTCGATGTTGCCTAGCATTACTGTCATGCCATATCTTCACTGTATCGTTACCCAGTCATCTGTGGAACTAACAATTCTATTAGCGTAGTTATGTCAGTATTCATTTTGAATACCCGCAGTTTCTATGATTATACGGATAACCAACAAGGACAGTGTAATAGTTCCACACTAAAAAAGCAATAGTCAGTCTCGAGGAAACGTCATTCCGACCGAAGTGGAGGAACCTGATGGCGCGGGATATGTATCCTGTGCCGCTTCCCCAGGGTGTTTGCCCTCAAAGATGGTTACGCGAAAGATATTAATGGTCGGTTATCAGCGGATTTGCCGGGGACAAATGTCCTGGGAATCACGCACAGGGGATGAATATCCCCGGCGATCAGATCTGGGGCCATCAAGTCCAATTATGTTAAAAACTGATAAATAGGCACGTTGAACGCCCAGCCGACTAAAGCCCAGACGGCTTGGACGACGACGTCTCCCAGCACGACGCCGACGAATAACGGCACGCTGGCGCGGTAGCCTTTGTGACCGCCCCAGTGCATCACACCGACTTTAATCAGCCACGCGATGAAGAAGGGTACGGCGAATGCCCTTATCGTTAGGGTGTTGCAGAGCACGTAGCCGACCGGATGCAGGCCGTATAATCCCATACTCCGAATCCACGCGAGCAGCAGGGTAATTCCAGCGCCGAAGCCCATTGCAATCACGCCGGTTCTGTAGCCAGACGCGCCGCTGGTAAGCAGGCGGTCAACTCCATCAAAACACACAGCCGCTTTGGCTAACGGGTAAGGGTTCGCCTTGGCGGTCGCGGCCCCAACGGAGTAGAGCTTGTTCAAGCTGGTAATCCATCCAAATGCCAGGGCGGTAACGCAGCCTATACCGACCCACGTCAGGACAGTGCGCCATTTTATCCCCGATTTCTCAGCGATATACAAACCCTCCATGAGATAAGGCAGGGATTGGGCGCGAATATCGACGTGAACCAGATCGAAATGCCCACCCGCGACCAGCGCCTTATCCCCCATTCCGGCAGTGCCTGTGATGGAGGTCATAATATGGTGGGGAGTCCATAGAGGGGCAAATGTCCACTGCCCGCCGGCTGTTGCGCGAACACGGGCGCCGCTCAGCACATAGGCAACGTAAATCAGGATGATGCCAAGAGCTATGACCGGCTTTACGCCCATAACCATCATTATTCCGGCGCAAAGGAGCGCGCAGGCCGACCCTGTGAACCACAGCCGTCCTATCGCGGCGCGTTCCTCAGCAGGTATTGACTTCAATACCGTGCGCAAATGGCGGCGCGACCCCCAGAGTATGAGTCCGGCAAAGGCTATCCACGCTCCAGCGGCCTGCTCGTGCGGGTAAGGGAAATGCGGAGACCCTACACCTACGCCAATAGCGGGCGCTCCGCCTTCGGGGTTGAAAATCGCCATGACGAGATAGACCAGGGTCATCAGCACGTAAAGGAACCAGCAGCTAAAACTGACTTCGCTTGGGATAAAATAGGCCAGACCGATTGCCATTGGGTAAAAGCCGACATTGAATGCCGGGATCGCGTTCCAGGGAGGGGATGTGAATATCAATGGCGCGACGTTGACCGCTTTCAACTGGACCGCCGGGACGGCGGGAACCCAATCGTGCAGCACAAGGAGGCTCTGAAGTACGACAGGAATTACGAACCCTATCCAGAAGATCGGCCTGCGGAATATATCGTCGCGGGGGTCGGTGATTTGCAGCGGCATGGTTGCAATTGGAAAAGTCAGCCGTTCCTGGTGAATCCAGATTCGCCGCATGATACCCGCCAGGCTGAGCCAAATCCCACTCATCAGAAGCAGATAAGCGCTCCAGAATACTATCGGAATGACCCAGGCGCGCCAGGGGACGCTTCCGCCGCCCATATATAATCTACGTATGGCGTCTGGGTCGTGCAAAACGGGGAGTCCGGTGAGGTGGGTAACGAACCTTGCCCACTGGGGATGCGAATCGGCGAAGAACGCAACGTAGCCCATACCCTGAACGATGAAGCTCAATCCGCCGAAACCGACAATCGGCACGGTGGCGGTCAGCACGATGTAGCCGAAAAGAAGTTCTTTGTCCTCAAAGGGCAACCAACGCCGCAAAATCCGGGCAAGAAGGAGATAGAGGACGGTCGGCATCATCAGGGCGTAGCAGATGAGGTATATGCCTCGCGCTATCTCGCTGTCCGAGACCCAGGTGATGATCAGGGCTTGCGTGATTAGGATCAACGCGACAACGCGCCCGCGAATTCCGAATATCAGTTTTTCCTTCTTCGTCTTTCCTGCCATCTCCATTCAATCCTCAAGCTCGTCGATGTTGTCCATTATCTTCTCGATGGCGCTAACGATGTCGTCCATATCCTTTCGGGTTCCAAGGAGCGTGTTTTGCAGCAGCCAGACGTTTTCCTTATAGGCTGCACGCTCGGTGTGTTCAAGATGAAGGTCTTTGTACTCCGCGATTCGGGCGAAATCCGGGTGGGTTGCGAGACTTGGGTCGTAAGGAGCGCTCAACATCTTCTCTTTGTAAAGCGGTCCATAGCCCGGCGAACAGTGAACCCCTTCCGCCTTCAACGCCTCCATAAATCTTTCTCGCGTCGCCTCCTGCGCTCGGTAGCGTAATATAAAGAGATGACATCCATATGTCGTTATCCGATCATCCCAGGGCAGCGGACTAATACCATCTATCTTGCTCAGTTTCTCGGTCAGATATAGGGCGTTATCGTTGCGAATGGCCGTCTGGGAGTCGAGATTCTTCATCTGGCTAAGCAGCAGAGCCGCCTGGAACTCCGTCATTCGATAATTGCTGCCCATGACCGAATGCTCATACCAGCCGCCGCCTTTGACACGGCCAATGTTGTGGATAGACCAAGACGTATCGGCGACATCCTCAGTGTTCGTGACGACGATGCCGCCCTCGCCGCAAGAGAGATTCTTGCTCGCCATAAAACTGAACACTCCGGCGTCGCCAAATGAACCGACCCGCTTGCCGCGCCACTCGGCGGCGTGAGCCTGAGCGCAATCTTCGATTACTTTCAAATTCCGCTTTTGGGCGATCTCCATAATGGCGTCCATATCGGCGGGATGGCCTCCGATGTGGACTACCATAATGGCTTTAGTCCGCTCGGTAATAGCTTCTTCGATTTTGGCAGGGTCGATATTGTAGGTGTCCGGGTCAATATCCACAAATATATTGATTGCGTTTAGCTGGGTGGTTGCGCTTGCGGAGGCGATGAACGTATACGGCGTGACTATGACCTCATCGCCAAATCCAACGCCGACGGCCCTGAGAGCGATCATCAGCCCGATTGTCCCGGTCGGAACGCACACGCCATATTTGCATTCTTGATAGGCGGCGAACTTCTCTTCAAACTCCTTAACCTTCGTCCCGCCGCCCGACCACCATTGGCCGCTTCTCACCACATCGGCCACGGCGGCGCAATCGGCCTCATCCCAAACCGGCCAGGCTGGGAAGGGCTTCGTGCGCGTTTTTGGTCCGCCGTTGATTGCTAGTTTTTTCATTCTAACCACTCGTCAATATGCGCTGTTACAAACTCATCATCGTTCAAATGCGGATAGGCTTGATATACACGGTCGATCTCCGCCATTTGGCCTGGGCTGAGTGCTTCGTGGGGATCGAGGCGCCATATACCCTCGAACAAACCCTGGCGGCGTAGTACTTCATGTAATCCTGCGATGCAGCCCGCGAAGCCGTTTGCCGCGTCGAAGAAGGCCGCGTTGCAGTCAGTGACTTCGATATTTCGCCGAAGAATATCCGCCGTAATCTCTCCGGCTTTACATTCTTCCAGCAGTTCGACCGCCCTGCGCGTCCAGACCGACCAATGGCCCAGCAGCCCGCCGGCAATTCTGCGTTCAACTAATTTGCCATTAACTTGAAAACGATATGGCGTGACCAGGTCCATAACTATATTGTCATCGTTTCCCGTATAAAGCGCGATGTCGTCCCGTCCCGATTCGGCAATTGCCCGGATAACGTCAATTGTCTGGTATCTATTGAACGGCGCCATTTTGACCGCGACGACGTTCTC
>JAUSEB010000372.1 GCA_030650495.1 Armatimonadota bacterium
ACACGGTCCATAGCAGACGGCCTGTCGTTCCTTAATACTGAATCCTGGGCCAAGTGTAACTACTCCTTATAAAGCCTTCAGCAATAGCAATACGTACGATTCCGTCATTTCGAGTGAAGCGAAGCGGAATCGAGAAATCTGCTTTTGGAATAGCTTTCAGCTATCAGCCGTCAGCTTTCAGCTGAAAGCTGATAGCTGACCACTGATAGCTTATAAAAAAAGCAGATTTCTCCACTCCGGTCGGAATGACGGGTGCGTTACGTATATCAGATAAGATAATACCTATGTTGTAGATTCTTCTTGCGCTTCCGGCTCTGTGACAGTCTCCTCCTGGGCGGCAGGCTCAACCGCGACTTCTTCGGCAACCGGCTCAACGACCAACGCGGCTTCCACTACTGGTTCTACTTCAGCGACTGGCTCTGCTTTAGCCTTGGGCTTTTCCTTAGGCTTTGGCGCGGGGCCTAGTTCTGACACCACTTCCACCTTCAGGTTGGCGGTCACGGTGCGCTGAAGTCTGACCGGAATGTCATAAGAGCCAAGTGTCTTGATCGGATCCAAAACGTCAATCTTGCGCTTGTCGATTTCTATCTTGTGCTGCGCCTTGAGCGCGTCGGCTATATCCTGTCCTGTAACGGAGCCATAGAGCCTGGTCCCCTGCCCCACTTTGCCAATGATTGTCACGGAAATCTCTCCAAGCCTGGCGCCAAGAGCCTGAGCATCCTCCGTCAATTTCTCGCTCTTCTTGCTCTCCAAAGCATGCTGCTGGTCAAGAGCGCGAAGGCTTCCATTTGTAGCCTCGATTGCAAGCTTTCTAGGGATAAGGTAGTTTCTGGCGTAGCCGTCAGCGACATTGACAACATCGCCGGTTTTCCCCAGATCATTTACGTCACGAATCAGAATCGCTTTCATTCATCTCTCCTCTTCATTTTCTATATTGAAGCCCCAGTAGGAACGACCTGTTGTCACTGTCCAACAGGTCATCGGTCCCGGCCCAAAGGCCGAGATCGTCCGACAGGGTATATAGACCTTTGAGCTCCAGGTGAAGGTCATTTGGCCTGTACAAGTCCGCGTGCAGGCTGGTCCTGCTATTCAAATTTCTGTCCAGCCCCACGCCAAATCTTGAAGCGTAAAATCCATACCGAAACGCCGTATCGGGATCAAGCAGCCTTCCTTTTTGAAGATTTACCTTCGTGGACTCACCTATGTCGAACAACCCCAATTGGTAGAACCTGTCTTCCACGGTCGGAATAGTGATATTATAATCCACTCGCAGCCGGTTATCCTCAAAGTTGTTAAATATATCCAGACGAGAGCCGCTGGGAACCAGTCGCAGCCTCTCACGCCGGCCATCCCCCTTTACTCCGACTATTTTACCCAGCCTTTCGGTAATGGCTTTTGCATTCTCGCTCGTTTCTCTCAGATTCGCCAGAGTCGCCTTAAGATCGCTTGACAACTGTTGATCGCCAACCAGCTTATTTAGACTAGCCGACGCCGCCTCCAGATTGGCCACGGCTTTCCGCCCGCTTTCCAAAGTCGCCTCTATATCCGCGCGTCCGCCCTTCTCAAAAGCGCCTCGCAGGTTCTCAGCTACAGCGGCGAAATCCTCACTTGCCAGAGCGGCGTTCGCCAGAGCAACTTCCACCTGCGCGCTGTTCTGCGCGGCAATAATCTGCAACTGGCCCATAAAATCAGCCGCTTTTCTGCTGGCAAGTTCCGTATTAGCCACCGTGTTTTTAATACTGGCCATAGTCTGTTCGTCGCCCAATATCTTGTTCAACGAACGCGCCGATGTCTGAAACTCCGTAATCAGTTTACTTACCTGAGGAGCCAACTGGTTAAGAGTAACCGTGTCTTCGCCTTCCACCACTTGCCCCGGCTGGAGAACGACTTTTCCGTCCTCAACAGGCGCTACTTCGACATATATATCGCCGACCAAACCCCCGGAAGTCACCCTGAAGGCGGAACCGACCGGTATCTTAACGTCTTCGCGAATCGACATCGCCACCCGCGCGCGACTATCTCTTGTCAGCGTGATATTGTCAACTCTACCCACTTGAACGCCCGCCATTCTCACCATGGCGCCTCTATCGAGACGCTGAACGTCCCGGAAAACCGCGTACACGCGGTAAGTCCTCGCCTGCAGCCATCTCCCGCCAAGGAAGAAATACATGCCGATTAGCGTTAAAACGCCTATGAATATGACTAATCCGACTCTCGCCTCTGGCCTGAACCTGAGCATAGCTTTGTCCTAAGTCGCCCTTTGCTCTCTGCCGCGCACCTGGATTGGGCCTTCCAGAACGCCTTCTACAAATTGTCTTACGTACGGATTCACCGAACTCCTCATCTCATCGGGAGTCCCTACCTCGACAATCTTACCCTGGTGCATCATAGCAACACGATTAGATACTTTGAAAATGCTCTCCAAGTCGTGAGACACGACGATTGAGGTGACTTTCAATTGGTCGCGCATTCGAATTATCAACCCATTGATGGATGTAGCCACTATCGGGTCCAGGCCGGCTGTCGGCTCGTCATATAACAATATCTCAGGAGCCAAAGCCAACGCCCGAGCCAGCCCCACACGCTTCTGCATCCCGCCGCTGAGCTGGGACGGCATAAGGTTTTCGACACCCGCCAGCCCAACCATTTCCAGTTTCTCGCTTACAGCGCTCGCGAGTTCCGCGTTGGTCAAGCGCTCGTGACGTCGAAGCCCTATCGCCACGTTTTCAAATACGGTCATCGAATCGAACAGCGCGGCATATTGAAATATGACCCCCATCTTGCGCCGCACTTGATTGAGTTCATGCTCTCTCATACGAGCAATGTCAACGCCTTCGATCAATATCTGGCCGGAAGTAGGCCGCAGCAGCCCGGCTACGCACTTGAGCAGAGTGCTTTTGCCGGTCCCGGACATCCCCATCACACCCATCGTTTCCCCTCGCTTTACACGAAGGTCCAGACGGCGCAATATCGTTTTAATCGGCGTCCTGTATGATAACTGTAGAACCGTAATCACGTTTTCACAGAACCCCGGCAGCCGCCATGTCCGGTTACAAGCTCCACGTACGGCCGCCAAACATAATGTAAGCCAAAAAGAAGTTGAGTATATATATCAGCACAATGCTGATTACGACCGCATTCGTCGTCGAACGCCCAACGCCGCTGGCCCCGCCGGTGGTCTGCAAGCCCTGCTGGCAGCTGATAATCGCAATAACCGCTCCAAAAACAAGGGCTTTGATCAATCCCATGTTTATGTCATAAGGCGTGACAAACTGCCTCACGGACGTTATAAATCCGCCGGCGGCGACTCCATTCACAGTCGCTACGAAGTAACCGCCGACGACTCCGACAAAATCCGCAAAGATCGTAAGCGGGGGGAGCATCGCAATTGCCGCCAACAACCTCGGCGAGACTAAATGCTCCACCGGACTGATCGCAAGAGCGCGCAGCGCGTCGATCTGCTCCGTAACCTTCATGCTGCCCAACTCTGCCGCGATTGCTGAGCCTGATCTGGCAGTCACAACAACTGCGGTTAAAACCGGTCCAATCTCGCGAACAATCGACAGCGCCACTCCGCCTCCGACCACACTGCCGACGCCCCATTTAACCAATGTTTGCGCTGAATAAAGCGCAAGAACCATACCTGAAAACGCCACGGTGACCAGCACAATCGGAAGGGAATCCACGCCAATGGCCGCCATTTGCCCTATTGTTGAGCGTAAATTCAACGACCCGCGGAGAATATAGCTCCACGCCTGAACAAACAAAATGCTGCTGTTGCCAATGAACTCAAAAAACCTGTTCAGCGTGCGGTAGGTGATCTCGCCGGGCACGGCAACAACCGCCGCGATCTCATCCCCGACCTCGTGGATGATATCGCTAACCACATCAACAGGCCTTGCTCTCTCGTGGTTCTGCGAGTCCTGGTTCATTCTACCGCCCGGCCCTGCGGCCAATTTGGGGATACAAAGCAATAAAGGCCAAGCTAAAAAGCTCGCCTGAAACAGTCAATCATGACCTCCATAGTATATCCGAGAGACCACTCAGTGTCAACCAAAACAGACGGAGTTGAGGGTTGAGAGAGACCTGATTGCGCGCGATTCGCAATCGCGCGCAAAATAGAACTTGCTGTGCGAGAGAGTTTTAGAGTTTAGAGAGATCTCGATTCTCTTTACTCCACAACCGTCTTCCCATCCACCAACCTGAACCGTTTGCGCCAGTCCCACATCTTCTGATTATACAAATCGGCGTACTACTCGTGCTTCAACTCCCGCCCAGGCGGATTCTCCACCCAGACGAACTCCACGGTATAGCCTGAGCATACCTTTCATATTTACGATAAAGTTTTCGAAATCGCCCGGCGTCTGCCAGTGGGCTATTGGGAACTTGCGCGGGGATTCTTTGATATGTCTAATCAAATCGCTAAAATATGGGGAGTCAGAATCGTCTATCACGTAAGAGCTCAGGCTTGGTGAGTGCGAATTTCAACCTCCCCCAGCCCCTTCGTAAGGAGGGGAGCTACGGCGCTTCCACCCTTGAGAAGGGGGGTGAATCGAAGGTCTCGGCGCTCGATCGGCTTTCCTTCAGACCTAGCCTTTATCGGCTCAAATCATGTCTTCTTTGGATTTGATTTCCACAAATGGTAAAGCGATATAGTGGACATCGCCACAAGCGCCGCGCTAAACAACAGGCCGGAGATGATAACAAGGATCGCTGATCGCGCGCTCACAAATCGCACAAGCCATGGCGATCCCACTTGCAGGAAAAACAAACCGAAAGCAGCGCCAATGAATGCGCTCTTAGCTCTGTCGCTGATTGGAACCATTATGAACACTCGGCAGAGTGCAAACAATACAAGCCCGATACCAAGTAGGTGTACATGAGCCACTCTAAACATGTCCTGTACCGGCTTTTCCACCTGTATCATGTCCCCAACTTCACCGCCAAGGTAGTTCGCCGCTGTCTTGTCGCAGTTGAGACCGGTAAGCATTATATGCTGGCCGGCTGCCATGATCACGCCAAGGATTACGGCGATCAGGAAAAAAGTGAAACAGAGACGGCTCGCCGGGGCCAATCCATTTATTCCAGATTGCATTTCGACACCCTCATTTTATCGCTCACGGCAATACCGGCAACCCCAGGGATTGTCTTCAGCAGCGCAAACCCCTTCTTAGGCCCCATCACAAAGACCGCGGTAGACAGCGCGTCGGACTCTACCGCTGTGGGAGCCACTACAGTCGCGGACACGCAACCCACCGCTGGCTTGCCTGTGCGCGGGTCTATGATGTGCGAGTAACGCTTACCGTTAATCGTAAAATACTTCTCATAGTCTCCCGAAGTCGCCACCGCCTGGTTCTTCAGCCTAAGAACCGTCAAAATGCGGCTTTCATCCCTTGGATTCCTGACGCCCACTTCCCACGGCTTGCCATCCGGCCTTGTCTCAAGCGCATAAATATTGCCTCCAAGGTCAAGCAATGCTCTTTGTATACCTAGCCGCTTCAGTGTTAGCGTAGCCCTGTCCAGCGCATATCCCTTGGCGATTCCGCCGAGGTCAACATAAACTCCCACCCCAGCGAGCTGAACCTTGAGAGACCCACTATCCAGCAACACCTTTTCATATCCGACAGACCTTAAGGCTCTCACGATCTCATCTAACGCCGGGACCCGCTTTTCGCCTCCCATAAATCCCCAAAGGCGAACGAGAGGGCCGACTGTTACATCGAACGCGCCCCTCGAAAGACGGCTATATTTAAGTGAAGCCTCAAGGGTTTCCATAAGCTCCGGGCTGACCTTGACGGGACGTATGTGACCTTCTCTATTGACAATCGAGATCTCGCTATCAGCCTTCCAGTTGCTCATCAAGCTGTCAATCTTCGCCATCTCCGCGAAAGCCGCCTCGAAAGCGGCGTCGGCTTTGGTTTCCGAGTCGGCGAAAAGGTCTATCTCAGCCACCGTACCCATTAGCCATCTCGCCTGCTTGAACTCACCGCCAAATGAAGATGACGCCAGGGTAATGGTCAAAAAGACGGCCTTGAGCAATATTCTCATTTTCCGTAGAATTCCTCCCAAACGGCCAAAGCTTTCTTCACTCCGTTCGAAACCGCAATACAAGAAAGTGTTGCGCCTGTAACGTGCCGTATGTCTTTATTTATGGCGATCTGGTCCGACGATTTCTTGTTCCTATACTGAGTCAGAAACCGCTTGTCCTTCACTTCGGATCCGCGGGACTCACGAAACACCATTATCGCAACATCCCGTACTTTGCCATCGGGCTTTATCCCGACAATAAATGTAATCGGCATCTCTTTTCCAATCTCATTGCATATAATGGCGTAGCCGTCTACCTTGCCGTCCGTCTTCCCAACGATGAATATATACTCTTCCTGTTTAAGCTTTCGACCGATCTTCTTCCGCACGCGCTCTTGTTGTTCTTTGTTTAGCGTCAGCTTCTCCTCTACTATCTCTTTTGATATGGGGAGGGCAAGTTTTATGGCCTTCTCCCGCGTTAGATACACCTCCGCATATCCGGCTGAGGCGAACATCGCGGTTAAGACCATCAGCGCAATCAACACTACTGTTTTACGCAAACTTGCCCTCCGTCAATTTCACTAAACATACATATCGACTTAGAAAGATAGCGCGGCGGAGGCAACAAAGCCATCGTTGTCTATCTCGCTTACGGCCTCATTTATCCACTGGTATTCCAACTTGAACACGGCCGCCTCAATCGGCCTGAAGTTCACACCCAAGGTCAACCGCTTCACATCATTTGATGAGAGCACACCTTCATCAGGATCAACCGAATCGTAGCGTACCACTCCGGTGAATGTTGACTGCCCGAACCGATCCGGGTTCGTTAAGCGAAGGCGTTCTGGGAAAAAGTGATAGGCGGCTTCGAGATAGTAACCATCCATCCCCGCCGGGATTCCACTTGCTATCGCCGCCGAGTCTCTCTCAATGTTAACTTTGACCCATTCGCCCCGTAGCTCAAATGGACCTTTAGTATACAATAGGTCCGCCCCTAACATCGAGAGGCTGTTCTTATTGTCAGTGTCATACTTGCCGGTGTATCCTGAGACTCCAAGCTCAACACCAAGCTTCGGACTGTAGCCGACGCGACCAACCATAGCTTTGTTCGAGTTGTTGTCCTTTGTCTCGCTTCCACGAGCGTCTCTCAGCCCTTTGCTTCCGCTTATTGTGTTATTGAAGCCATTCATCAGATAAAGCTCATACGTCAGGATAGATTCGTCAGACGAGTTAACGCTGCCCTGGAACCCCATGGCCGACTCCGACCACGTGGTCGGAATAATCAGTCGATCTACCAAGGGCCTGTCGGTAAGATCGAGAATAGGCGAGTCATGAAATACGTTCAACCTTCCAAATGGAACCAACACAACTCCACCGCGGAAGTTAAGTGATTTCGCCAGCCTATACTCCAACCATGCTTGCTCTACCTTGATCTCACCGTCCTTCTGATTGTTCTGCGGACCGGCCTTCTCTGTCTCGAGCTCGGAGCTAAAGAAAATATCGTCTGTCAGACGCGATGCAGCGCCAATAACATACCTTTGCTGGTTAAACGTGCGCTTGCCCGAACCGCCATCGAACGAGCGATACTCGATATCCGCATAACCTCCAACGACCGTCCTCTCGCCGGCGATCTTATCCAGCAGCGTCCACGAAGATAGTCCGTAAATCTGCCGGCGCCTGGCAAGCTCCGCACCGGGTATGGCGGGGGAAACCTGCGGCGTTACTTGAGACTCGGACGCCGGTTTATTAGTATCGGCATTATCCGCGCATTCCCGGGGCTGTCCAAGCTGCACCTTGAGGGACTGCAATTCCGACTCCAGCTTTTCGATCCTTGCCAGCAGGTCCGCGTCGGAGTTTTGAGCAAATCCTGGGCAAGCAAGCAACAGGGCCACTGCAATGATGGACAGACATTGTTTCATTGAAATCAAACCTGATCTCCTTTCCTCACTAAATCTTCTCTAAGCGACATTAAAAGACTGAGCTCTATTGCAGAGCCACATTTCGAGCCAATTTGAACCACGAAAGCGCCGGGCCGACAATATCCTATCAACCACCCCCTTTTAGGCATACAGGCATGCGATTTTGAATAATTATAAGGTGCGCTAATCAGAGAAGTCAAGGGGTTCCTTATATTTATTTTTGTGTAGCCTTTTTGCCAATATGAATCCCGGACTTTACAAGAAACACCTGCGCCGGTTATCTTATCATCAGAAGTCAAGCCATTGGCTAGTTAAAATATTGGAGCTATGCATGAGGAAGATCACTCTTATCGGCGCAGGCAGCGCGGTATTTACACGCGGGCTGATTGCCGACCTGATAATCGAAGGCGGCGAGTGGGAAATCCGGCTGGTGGACATCAATCCGGATAATCTGGAAATCGCGTATCTTCTTGCCGGTCGAATGGTCGAAGCTACCCAAGCGCCCATAACAGTAGATAAATATATTGACAGGACCGAAGCAATTCCCAATAGCGATGTTGTAGTGACTACCATCGCTGTAGGAGGCCGCCGGGCGTGGGAAACAGATGTTTTCGTTCCTCGTAAATACGGCATATTCCAGCCAGTCGGCGACACAATAATGCCCGGAGGAATCTTCAGGGCGCTCAGGACGATACCACCGATGGTGGATATTGCCAATGATGTAGCCCGCCTTTCGCCTAACGCGTATTTCTTCAACTACGCCAATCCAATGGCCGCGATATGCCGGGCGGTCCGAAAGGCAACTCTTACAAAGATTGTAGGACTCTGCCACGGCGTGCCGGGGGTAGAGCGCTATTTGGCGAGCTTCATCGGAGTCCAGCATGATAGATGCCGGTTCCTCGCCATCGGCATGAACCACCTCACATGGTTTCTTAAATTCGAAGTCGATGGGAAAGACGCCTGGCCGCTTGTCCGTGAGAAGTACGCCGCCTTGGAGAAAGAAGGAAAACCTTATGGCAATGCGCCTGATGATCCGATTTCCTGGGAACTCTTCCATGTTTTTGGCGCGTTTCCTGCGGTTATGGATAGGCATGTCGCCGAGTTCTTCCCTCAATTCCACCGGACCGGTGAGCACTACGGCAAAACTCTTGGTGTTGATCGTTTCAGCTTCGAGAACACGATTGAGCGTGGAGATCGCGGCTTTGCGGGAATGGCTGACCAGGCGTTTGGCAGAACTCCACTTCCCGATAACATCCGGCAGCGAAAGCTGGGCGAGCACGAGCAGCTGGTTGAGATTCTAAATGCCCTGCGAGAAGACGCTCCAAAGCAATACAGCGTGATAATCCCAAATGAAGGCCAGGTCACGAACATCGCCAAGGGATTTGCAATCGAATGCCCGGCTTTGGTATCAAAAGACGCAATCAAACCGATACATATTGGCGACGCGCCAACCGGCATTCGCGCCACAGTAGAAAAAGCTCTTCTGACAATTGAGCTTGCCGTAGAGGCTGCGTTGGAAAGGAATAAAAACAAACTGCTTCAAGCGCTGATCGTTGATGGAAGCGTGAAATCGATTTCGGAAGCAAACCGTCTTGCCGATGAGATGCTGCAAGCCCATAAAGACTTCCT
>JAUSEB010000385.1 GCA_030650495.1 Armatimonadota bacterium
GAAAGACTCGGGCTTTGTCGTAGGTCAGCGACAAATTGAATTGTCTGGGTTTTGGCCGCCGCGAGTAAAGCAGCAAAGCACGCAGGAGCTCCAACGCCTCGGCCAGCGCCTTATTGCTCGCGCGAAGTTCCGCGTTCTCTGCATGTAATTCAGAATACCCTGCCTGATGCGCAGATATGATGCGTTCGAGTTCGCGCTTCTCTGCCGCGAGCCGGTCGCGCTCGGCTTGTACCGATATCAATAAATCTTCGCACTGCAAAGCCCGCGCCTGGGCTTCGAGCGTCCATATTTCGTTTATCATGAGAGAGGGGAGGCGCTTAAGCGCTAGGCGGTTTGGCGACGATGCCAGCGAGTAACAGGGCGTCGCGCAAAGCGTCGAGTTCGGCGGGCGTCGATACGATACGTTCTCGGCGATTAGCCATATCAGTACACATGGTCATGTGCAGCGTGTCCAGCACCGCGCGGCCGGCAGCTCCAACATTTCCAGCAACCACGACGCGGATAGCGGTCTTTCCGTCTTTCTGAACACGGTAACAACTGAGGGTTCCGATTGCCATTTTCTCTCTCCTGTTAACCCGCGAATTTGCGGGGATACAGGGGTAGTTGCAAGGTCCGGGCCATAACGCAAAATGCAAGCATAATAGACAGCAAACCAAATGAATACGCGGGTCTCGGGCTATTTAACCGTTTCGGCGCGCGCAAGGGAAAATACCAAAAATGAGCCTAAATGCGCGCAAAACGGCAGAGTAGTCACTAACATTTATCGTCATCCTTGCGCCCGTCGCGGTCGACGTTCTTAAGTTACTGTGAATAAATGGGTTTACCTGTTCCGCTTGCAAGAAAAACGGCCAGCCGTCGACAGGGCATTTGCGGCACCCTTGCGCCCGGCGCTTGAGGGGTATACATTGAGTGTCCGGCTTGCCCGGCGTCCGGGGAACGGGCTTAGCGGCCCTGCCATGCTCTCTCATGGCTACCCGCCTGATTTGCTCAGAGAGGAGCGACCTTTGAACTTCTATAAACATCATCTTGGCGATTACGCCAGCCACACAGCACACCTATCATGGGACGAGGACTGCGCGTATACAAAGCTGCTCCGTGCCTATTACAGTGCTGAGCGAGCACTACCATTGGATGATATCGCGTTATTCCGTTTGATTCGTGCTGATAAGTCCCATCAGAAAATTGCAATCAAGTCTGTTCTGTCTGAGTTTTTTACATTAGAATCAGATGGATACCACAATAAACGTGCAGATGAGGAAATAACGAAATATCAAGCCCAAGCGTCAACGAATCGTCGTATAGCTAGGGAACGAATCGTTAACGAACCGTCAACGAATCGTACACCTAACCAGATACCAGAACCAGAACCAGAACCAGAAAGATCTAAACCATTAGCCCCAAGCGATAAGCAACCACCGGTTAACGGCACCGCAATCGCATTTATCCCACTCGTCAATAAAACCGAGTTCGGCGTAACCGCTGAATACCTCAAGGAACTCGAAACCGCATACCCCGCCGTAGACGGACCGGCAACACTGCGCGAAATACGCGCATGGTGCATCAGCAACCCTCGACAGTGCAAAACCCAACGCGGCGTAACCCGCTTCCTCAACCGCTGGTTCGAAAAGGTGCAAAACCATGGCTAGAAAATCATTCGTTGAACGACTCACCGGCCACACCGCCGCACCACAGCGCACAGAAACCAAGCCCTGCGGCTGGGCAAATTGCAACAAGTTCGCCTTGCCTGAAATCAAAACACCACGCGGTATGCTCGCTCTTTGCCTAGAGCACTACGATCAATACTGGCGTTGGAAGCACGCGCCAGGCGAACCAAACGGTTGGGATGATATCCCGCTGCTCGAAGCACAACACGTCAGCTATCGCCAACGTTGGTATAACGAGCAAAAACTGCCATACCAACCGCCGAGCCTGGACGCATGCCCACCATTCCGATGCGTCGGCGTCGGCGCCAACCTCGACACCTGGACCGCACTCCACGGCCACGCACCACGCGAACCCGGCAGCGACGACCAGTAAACCCTCAACGCCCAGCCGGCCAGTGGCGACCAACCCCGGCAGCCGGAGCGCCGCGCAACCTCCCCCAGAGTGGCGTGATCCGGCAAACCCTTGACCGCGCACCCAACACGAGCGCACACTTGCCAGCATGGAAGCCCATATCAGAGTGGACGAAGGCGTTAAACGCGGTCAGCAACAACCGCCAGCGCCTTGGCCAATACGCAAACCTCCAATCGCCGGCAAGCTAGGCCCTAACTTCGATGTAATGCCAGTACTAGATCGATACCTGCGCGGGGAAGAACTAGCAGACATCGCTACAGACCTCGGAGTGCACCCCAAAGCACTCAATTACCACTTGCTAAAGCCAGAAGTCAGAGAGTTATGGCGTAGTGCCCAAATCGCCGTATCGCTCGCAGACCTGAATGAAGCGAAGCAGGTGATGAGGGACGCGCCGGACGCCTTATCTCTCGGGCGCGGGCGCGAGATATCCCGCAGTGCACAATGGGAGTTAGAACGGCTTGAGAACCGCTTATTCGGGCCTAAACAAGAGGTTACCGTAACCGAGCAGATCGACATCCGCTTCAGTCTGGGCAAGGAAGCCGGCGCCTTGCTCGACCAGTTGCGTGTTGTCAGCGAGCAAACCGTGGTAACAAACGTGGTAACTGATAAGTCGTTGCCTGATAATAGCTAGTAGTATCAATGTGATAGGCCGTGAGTGTGAATCCTCCATGGTCATTCACACTCACGGAGTAAGCGTTCACTACCCCCCCCCTACCCGGTCACTCCAGTCTGACTTTTCGCCCCCCCTCTCTTCGAGGCTC
>JAUSEB010000398.1 GCA_030650495.1 Armatimonadota bacterium
AAGCCGACCTTCGCCGCATCCTCATCCGGCATACCAATACGTTTCGCCGCCGCTTCAGCGGTCACCGCTCCTAACTCCGCGTGGTTTCCGTTCGAGTTGGTCTTCCCGACATCGTGCAGCAGCCCGGCCAAAAAGAGCGTCCGCCGGTCCTTAATATCCGCGAATATCCCCCGTATCTCCTCATCCTCATCGCGCTTGAGCGCATCGAGGTTCCTTGCCACTTGCAGGCTGTGTTCGCCGACAGTGTGCTCGTGGGCCGCATCACCGGGCAGCAGATGCATCAAATCCGCAAACTCAGGAAGTATCCACTGAAGCGCCCCGATTCTCGCGATTTGGGTCAGAGTGTTCGATACCTGAGGGTCGGATAGAGAGTTAAAAAAACGTCTTTGGCTCTCGCGGTCCACTTCTACCGGCTGCAATAGCAGAGTATGCCGGATCGCGTCCTGCGCATTCTGCGCCAGCGCCAATCTATAATGCTGCGCGTAACCGATGATTCGGGTTATCGACTTTGGCTCAACCGCGGCTTCTACATATAGTATCCCGCGTTTAGCTACTATTCCCGGCTCGATTACAATCCTTTGCTCATCGCAGAAGTCCAGAATCTTGGCAAGCAGGTAGTCGACATTCTCCGCATGGGTATAATAGCTCCTCATAAGCAGGTCGGCGGATGATAAGTCTTTGGGGAAGGATATTTTAGCGGGTACGGCTTCCTGCCGCTCGACGGTAAGCGCGTCATTGCCGCGACCGCTCGACAAATGCAGCGCATTGCGCAGCCCGGATAAAAAATCCAACGCCGCCACTGCCTGCGAAAGCTCAAGATCAGTTAGCGCGCCCTGCGCGTGGAGTTCTTCAAACGCGCGCTCCCCTGAAACACCAAATGCCACTTGCGCGGCCCAACGAGCGGTGTGAATATCACGAAGTCCGCCGGCTCCCTCCTTGATGTTAGGCTCTACACGGTGCGGGGACTGGCCGAAACGCTGTCTCGCCTGCTCGCGGTGCGCCCGGTTTCTGCGAAGAAACTCCAACGGATCGATGCTATCCCGCAATGCCGATTGAAACCGCTGGAACAACATTTCACTGCCCGCCAGCCTTCGCGCGTCAAGCAGGGCTGTTTGAGTTTCGTGGAGAAGTCCAAGAAGTTGATCCGGCTGCCTGTAAGAGTAGCCAACCTTCAGCTTTACACCGCTTAGGAAGACATCCATTATCAGATGGAACATCCGTCTCACAACGGCGTCAAGGCCAGGCGATTCATCATCTTCCGCGATGAATACCACATCAATATCGGAAAATGGGCAAAGCTCCCCGCGCCCGTAACCGCCAGTGGCCGCAACAGCTATTTGAAGGCCGGCGGAGCCAGGCGGAGCTTCTTTTTCGGCTTCAAGAACGGCGACGTCCAACAGACGCGCAATCACGAGGTCCATTAAACCCGTGTATTTGCGCATCAGACTTACGCCCTCGAGCGGCTTGGCCCGTCGCGCCAGGGACTCCCTTTCCTTCTTGACGAAGCTTACCAGGGAAACCTGATCGCGCGCGTCCTCGAGTTTGGCTCTCTGTTTCTCTATCCATGAATCGACTGATTCGAATGGAAGCTCCGCGACTTTAACCCGCATCTTGCTCCTACTACTTTGTTGATTATGCGATGTGTATGCGTGACACGTCATTCCGAACGAAGTGAGGAATCTGCTTTTTACGCTTTGAAAAGCAGATTTCTCGACTCCGCTTCGCTCCGCTCGAAATGACGTTGTATGCCCAACCTATGCCAGCGCGTCATCTCCCTCTTCACGAGTGCGAATACGAACAGCGCTGTCTACCTTGCTTAAAAATATCTTGCCGTCACCGATCTCGCCGGTGCTCGCCGCGTCCATAATCGTGGTGAGCGCCGTCTGGGCCAGATCATCGGACACAACGGTCTCAATCTTCACCTTTGCGACCAAATTGACCACATACTCCTGGCCTCTGTAGTACTGCGTTCGACCGCGCTGCTTTCCGGCTCCCATCACGTGCGTGACGGTCATCCCCTTGACGCCTATCTCGTCCAGCGCAGCCTTCACATCATCCAGCTTGTTTGGTCTGATTATTGCTTCGATCTTTGTCATAGTTATGCTCCTTTATAATATGACCCCATCCCTGTTTAGAAATTAGAAGTTAGGAGTTAGAAGGGGAGGGAGTAGTTCCCCCTCCTTTAGAGCTTGTCCTAATGAAGTTAGAATGAACCGTCATTCCGAGCGAAGCGAGGAATCTGCTTTCTCTAACCTCTAACCTCTAACCTCTAAACCGGGGGAGGTCTCCCTCAACCCTCAACTCTCAACCAGAATCTAATCTGTATGATAACCGAATTCCCCGTGCTGTGTAAGGTCAAGCCCAACTTCCTCGTCCTCTTGCGACACACGCATCGGGGATACAATCCCAACGAGCTTGAGTAAAACGGCCGTCACGACAAACGTATAAACAGCTACAAAAGCCACCGCTTTGAACTGCGTGACGAGCAATGCCGAACTCCCAAACAGCAGCCCATTGCCGCCCGCCGCGTTTATGGCCTTGCTTGCGAATAGCCCAATAGCCAGAGAACCCCAAATCCCGCCGACGCCGTGAACGCCGAACACATCCAGCGAATCGTCGTATCCGAATCTATTTTTCGCAAGAATCGCGCAGTAGGCGATTGCGCTCGCAACAACCCCTATCGCCATACCGGCCATCGGCCCCACAAAGCCAGAGGCTGGAGTGACGGCGGCTAGTCCGGCAATTGACCCGGTCGCAGAGCGCCCAAAGCGGTCGGCTTGCCCCTGTGCGCCCATTCAATGAACGCCCAGGCGAGTGTCGCTGCCGCGGCGGATGCGTTGGTCACGACGAATGCGCTCGTGGCAAGCGATCCCGCTCCCAATGCGCTTCCGGCGTTGAACCCGAACCATCCGAACCACAGCAGACCGGCGCCGAGGACGGTCATCGTAACGTTATGCGGCATAATCTCCTCTTTGCCGTAACCATGCCTCCGGCCCATAAAGACCGCGCAGGCCAGAGCCGCGACGCCCGATGTGATATGGACCACTATTCCACCGGCGAAATCCAAAACGCCCTGCTGCCGTAGCCAACCACCCTGTCCCCAAACCCAGTGGCAGACCGGATCATATACAACCGTCACCCAAAGCAGGGTGAAGATGATATAGGAACGGAATCTTATTCGCTCGGCGAACGCCCCGCTGATTAGCGCCGGGGTGATGATCGCAAACATCGCTTGATAAACCATAAAGGCTTGATGGGGGATTGTCCCGGCATAAGTTGGATTTGGCAAAAGGCCGACGCCCTTCAGTCCCAGCCAGTCCAGACCGCCGAACATCCCGCCGCGGTCCGGCCCAAAGGCGACCGAATATCCCCAGATCATCCACTGCACGCCGATGAGACCGACGAGGAAGAAACTGTGCATGATGGTCGCAAGCACGTTTTTTTGCCGGACCATCCCCGCGTAGAGAAAGACCGAGCGCGGGGGTCATCAGCATAACCAACGCAGCCGACGCCAAGACCCATGCCGGTGTCTCCCGCGTTAATCTGCGCAGCGTCAGCGGCGAATACAGGAGCGCTAACCACCGCTACTAATCCCAAAGACGCCGCCCCAACAAAACCCACACGAAATCTGTTCAAGGCTATCCTCCCTAATGGAATTGGCGAACAGCCGGGGCGCATCTCAGCCGTGGCACAGGCGCGTCATTGGGCCTTGTGTAATCTATCCCTGCAATCGTCCGTACCGGACATGATGCGGCGCTGATGTTTCGCCCACGTTTCGTGCGTGTTAAGAATCGGTTTCGGAACCTCATTGAGTTGATGGTTGGTTCAAGCTGTCAGCTGTCAGCTGTCAGCTGACAGCTTAAAACCTTGTTGCATCGGTAGCCTGCTGCCGATGCCGCCAGCGGTTTACGCCAACGCCTGATCACCTTCTTCGCGGGTTCTGATCCGAACCGCGCTGTCTATCTTGGTGAGAAATATCTTCCCGTCGCCAATATCACCCGTATTTGCGGTGTCGACTATCGTATTAACCACCGCCGGAACGAGATCATCGGGGATGATGGTCTCTATCTTAACTTTTGCGACCAAATTGACCACATACTCCTGGCCTCTGTAGTATTGCGTCCGCCCGCGCTGCTTTCCGGCGCCCATAACATGCGTGACGGTCATACCATTAACGCCCATCTCATCCAGCGCCGCCTTCACGTCATCCAGCTTATTTGGCCTGATTATCGCTTCGATCTTTGTCATAATAATTCTCCTCTTGGATCAAACTGTAGGGGCGAAGCATCTGCCTGATGACGTCACACCTGGTACTGGTATATGAACACGCAGATGCTTCGCCCCTACTTTTTATTTGTTAGCTCAGATGGTAACCGTACTCGCCATGCTGTGTAAGATCGAGTCCCACATCTTCGTCATCCTTGGACACCCGCAGCGGCGAGACGAACCCAACGACCTTCAGCAATATAAAGGTCATGATAAACGAGTAGGCGCAGACAGCGGCGATTGCGGCCAACTGTGCGACTATAAGTGAGCCGTTTCCGAAGAACAGACCATCGTTCCCGGCGGAGTTAATCAGCTTGCTCGCAAATAGCCCTGTAGCCAACGCGCCCCACATCCCGCCGACGCCATGGATGCCGAATACGTCCAGCGAGTCATCATAACCGAGTTTGCTTTTGAGCATAATCGCGCAATAGCACAGCAAGCTAACAACGGCTCCGATTGCAATAGCGGCCATCGGCCCGACAAAACCGGACGCGGGTGTGATCGCAACCAGCCCGGCGACGGCTCCACTTGCCGCGCCCAATGCGGTCGGCTTGCCTCTATGAATGCCTTCGATCAGGCACCATGAAAGGGTAGCGGCGGCGGCGGCGGTGTTGGTTACGACGAATGCGCTCGTGGCAAGCGATCCCGCTCCCAACGCGCTTCCGGCGTTGAACCCGAACCATCCAAACCAAAGCAGACCCGCGCCGAGTACCGTCATCGTCACGTTATGAGGCATAATCTCATCCCGGCCATAGCCGCGGCGTTTGCCCATCATAATGGCGCAGCAGAGAGCGGCGATTCCCGATGAAATATGCACGACCGTCCCGCCCGCGAAGTCCAGCGCCCCAAGGTTTCTGAGCCATCCGCCCGGCGCCCATACCCAGTGGCAAATCGGATCATAGACCAGAGTCGCCCAAAGGAGCATGAATATCACGTATGATTTGAACCGCATCCTCTCCGCGAACGCGCCCGTAATCAGGGCGGGAGTGATGATGGCGAACATCGCCTGATAGATCATAAACGCCTGATGCGGGATCGTCGCGGCGTAGTCGGGATTTGGAAGCAGCGTAACGTTCTTCAGCCCGACCCAGGAAAGACTCCCGATGATATGCCATTTGTCGGGTCCGAAGGCCAGCGAGTAACCATAGACCACCCACTGCACGCCGACCAGCGCGACTAAGAAGAAACTGTGCATGATGGTCGCCAGCACGTTCTTCTGGCGGACCATACCACCGTAAAAGAGACCGAGCGCGGGGGTCATCAGCATAACAAGCGCAGCCGACGCCAACACCCAGGCGGTGTCTCCCGAATTCACCTGCGCCGCCGCGTCAGCGGCAAATGCAGGCGCGCCGAGAGCGGCTGTTAAGCCCACCGCCGCCGCCCCCGCAAAGCCCAAACGATACAATTTGCTCAAGGCTATTCCTCCTCTGTAGAGTTAGATTTCCGAACAGCCAGGGCGCATCAATGCGGGTGGCGCCGTCCCGTCATCGGGCTTCTCGCGCCGTAATCCTGCAGTCGTTCGTTCGTATAGATTGTGCCACTTAGATGTTTCGCTGAGGTTTCGCGGCTGTTAAGAGTTGGTTTCAGGGGGATTTAACCGCGGATAAACGCAGATAGACGCGGATGGGGGAGTGGGAGGCAGACTGAACGGGCGTTATTTGCAAATAACGCCCGTTCAGTCTGCCTCCCACTCCCCCATCCGCGTCTATCTGCGTTTATCCGCGGTTAAATC
>JAUSEB010000399.1 GCA_030650495.1 Armatimonadota bacterium
TCGAGTATTTCCAGATCAGGGCGGTATCGCTTTATCTGGGCGCGGCGTCTGAGGCTGCTGCTGCCGACTTTGGCGCTTCGTGGAAGCTCGTCTATACCCGCGTAGGAACTTACAAGAACGTCGCATTGCTCAACCCGCTCAGGGATCGCGGCTATGCGCAAGCCAATCGGTATCTGAGTGGGCAAGTCCTTCATGCTATGCACGGCGATGTCGATCCTGCGTTCAAGAAGCGCGACTTCGATCTCTTTTACGAAGAGGCCTTTGTCCCCGATTTTAGAAAGAGGCGTGTCCAAAATCTTATCGCCGGACGTTTTTATAATTTCCACCCGAATTTTGACGGATGGATTTCGCTGTTTTATTTGTCCGGCCACCCAATTGGTTTGAGCCAGCGCAAGCGCGCTGCCGCGGGAACCGATTACTATTTCATTCATCATATCTATTATACGCTCGGACGCATCCTACGGCAACGGGGGATTCGTTCTTTAGCCACAGATTCACACAGATGGACACAGATAAGGTTTTGGGTGATGGGTGTTAGGTGTCGGGTCATTTTCCCCCTCGACTCCCTCGACTCCCTTAACCAAATCCGTGCAGAGCCGTGGTCGCTGCAACGGCGGCGGCTCCGATTATTAGTATGTAGTGGACCCTTTTCCCTCGCCATTTCAGCGCGCCATAGGACAAAAGATATAATCCATAAGTTGCCCAAGTGACCAAAGCCGCACCGATTTTCACCGGCGAAATATCGCCCCTTAGCAGCCCTGAATTCACTCCGATGACGGCGGTAATGACGCCAAGTGTAAGCAGCGGGAATCCCAATGCTACAAAGTCATGGGCTAAATTGTCGATCAACTCTAACGGCGGGAGTCTTCTGAACATACCTCGAAGCTTCTTGGACTTCAGCAGCTTGTTTTGCACTAAATAGATAATGGAGCAGCAAAATGATAAGGCAAAGACAGCCATGCTGAGAATAATCGCGAATATGTGTATCTTGAGCCAGCCGCTCAGGAGCGCGTCCGATTCGAAATTACGGCGGGCGACGGAACCTGCTAGGAGTATGCATATAACAGCCAAAGGCATTTCCAGCGCGCCGACCGCAGGCAGGCGATATTTCGCTAATATAATCAAATATAGCAACACGATAGCCCATGCGACAAGTATTAGAGACTCGTGCGCGGTGGCAAACGGCGACTTGCTTGAAACGACCATACTAACAAGTCTTATTGTGTGAAA
This sequence comes from Armatimonadota bacterium, assembly GCA_030650495.1. Lineage (GTDB taxonomy): Bacteria > Armatimonadota > UBA5829 > UBA5829 > JAUSEB01 > JAUSEB01. The sequence goes on from JAUSEB010000399.1 coordinate 1,231, forward strand.
TACAAAGCCTATGATTGCCGCGGCGCCTCCGTATAGGGCGAAGTGTTTATGTTTGGTGTGGAGGTTAGCCAGATACAGCGCCGCCGATATAAAGTAAGCCACCAATACCAAGCCAAGCAGCGGAGAGCTCATTGTTGCTCCTTCTTAGGCCCGGCGGAGGAATCAGGTTCTTCACCGGGATCCATTTCTTCAGTTATTTCCACTCCGAACAGCTCGCGCACGACATCCATTTTGCCATATCCATTCGGGCTGTTGGCGTAGTCTTTGATCCGCACCATTGGATGATGCGATATTTTGTTCACGACCGATTGGAGGAGGCCCTGAACAGCCTCAATGTCCCTGTCCGAGAGATGCGAGAGCCGACCACGGTATTTCTCCCACTCACCATCCCTGACCGAGTCGAATCGCTCACGCAGAAGCCTTATCAATGGAACAACTTCAAGAGTTTTCAGCCAGGATGTGAATTTCCGCGTTTCCTGCTCGATGATCAGGTTGACCTTTTCGACCTCTTTTTCTCGCTCTTTTATCCCCTGATCCACCAATGACTGAAGATCATCTATGTTGTAAAGGAAAACGTTGTCGAGCAGGCCAACCGAGGCGTCTATATCACGCGGAACGGCTATGTCTATCATGAAAACCGGGCGTTCATGCCGAGCGCGCATTATCTTTAACATTTCATCGCGATTGATAATCGGTTCAGTCGCGCCGGTCGAGCTGATAACGATGTCGGACTCGATAATCGCATCGTTCAGGTTTTCAAATCCGACGGCTTTCCCACCCAGCTCTTTGGCAAGTTTTTCAGCTTTCTCCAAAGTGCGATTTGCCACAGTCACGGATGCGACGCCGTTAGAAATAATGCGTTTTGCCGTGTTCTCGCTCATCTTCCCTGCGCCGATTATTAGAACCTTTCGGCTATGCAAATCCCCGAATATGGAGTTGGCCAACTCGACCGCCGCGTAGCCTACCGAGAAAGCGCCTCTTGCAATATCCGTTTCCGTGCGCGCTCGTTTGCCGACCGTCAGGGCTTGCTGGAACAGGTTGTTCAAGATGGCTCCCGTGCAAGAGCAATCCCCCGCGACGCAATACGCGTTCTTTACCTGGCCAAGTATCTGCGGTTCGCCGAGCATCATCGAATCCAACCCGCCGGATACCCTAAATAAGTGGGATACAGCCTTATGGCCTGACAAGATGTATAGATGGCTTTTGAACTCATCCAATGGAACTTCGGTGAAGGCGCTGAGGAAATCTATCAGGACATCGTCATTCTCTTTAGCCTCGGTTACGGCGTAGAGTTCAGTCCGGTTGCAGGTGGACAGGATGCAGCACTCCGTTACACAGCCGCACATTTTAAGCCTGGAGTGCGCGTCAGCCAGACCGGATTCCGGCACAGTAAGGCGTTCCCGCACATCGACGGGTGCGGTATTGTGATTTAGCCCGATCATGACTAAATGCATTCCTGCGCCCTCTTTTTCGCTTTTTCCACTTGTCCGGCGGCTATAAGATCGAGGATATCGGAATCCATAAGTCTCTTGAATGCGGCTTCACGCTGAGATTGGTCGGAATATTTGGCTTTCACAGTTTCCCGAGTTTTACTGAGAAGTTCGACAAAAGCTTCATATTCAGGAATGTAAAGTTTCTCCAAATCCTGCCTGATCTTTTTCGCCAAAGCAGGGCTTGCGCCGCCGGTGGATATGCTTATTTGCAGCTCGCCGCGCCTGATGGTCGCGGGAACGATGAAATTGCAAAGCACGGGATCGTCTACGACGTTTATTAGGATTCCCCTATCCTGCGCGATTTGCGATACCTGCGCGTTCACTTGACGGTCGTCCGTAGCGGCGATTACAAGAAATACACCGTCCAAGTCTTCCGGCAGAAAACGCCTTGATATAAGAGCGATATTACCGTCCTGTTTCAGCAAATCGTCCGTGATTTCCGGTGAGACGATGGTTACTTCAGCGCCGCATTCCAGGAGAGAGTTGACCTTACGTACGGCAACGTCTCCGCCTCCCACTACCAGGCATTTCTTGCCTCTTAGATCCAGATTGATTGGATAGTATGTCATAGTATCTATCTCACACAACCAACGAAATAGTAGCTAGCCTGCATTATTCACGAATAGAGTAAAGTCACCGCAGACCGTCATTCCGAACGAAGTGAGGAATCTGTTTTTTAGCTTCAGGAAAAGCAGATTTCTCGCTACTCTCGAAATGACGTGAATAATTCGGGCTAGCCACTAACCACTAATCACTAATCACAATATCTTCCTATTCTCTCTCACTCGCCGGAATATGGCGATGCTGCCGCCGAGTAAAGCGAGTATGGACCCCAGCCATAAAAGGCTGATGAGCTTTTTGATGCTTACTTCTATTACAGCGGATGGGCTTGCGCCGGGATAGTTGACACTCAGTACGGCGCCAACTTGCATTTCTCCGCCTTCTCCATGTCCGCCCGACATATCGAAATGATCGAATTTAAATGTATAATTTCCAACTATGCCTGACCGGCCTTTTTCAAGCTGAAGGGCTTGAGGCCGCTTATCCTTTTGTTGGACAAGTAGAATGGCAATTCTACTTGTTTTGTCGACCTGAATGCCCATCAATCTGATGTCGGCGCCGCCATCAGGAGTCTTAGCGTCTATATATTGATTTCCCGATGGCGTTGGCTTCAGGACGGGTGTAATTTGGAGTGCGCGCACTTCCGATGGCGCAATATAAAGGTCTTTCAAAAGCGAATGGTGAATGTGCGGTTTATGCATCATACCATCGTTAGTTGGGCGCATCTCAGGAAGAGCAAGAAAGCTCTTTCCATCCTTCTCCACTCCGATACGCATTGCCTGCGTCCCATTTGGAAACTTCTTTAACCCTTTATAACTAAAATCATATCCCAGCTTGCTTACGCTGTCGCCATTCTCTGACAGAACGAGCCGGTGCGGCTGCTGCATGCTTGGTGAGAACGCCATGCCCATTAGCATCAATGCTATACCGACGTGCGCCATGCTGCCGGCTATCATTTTCCAATCGCCGCGAGCGTATTTGCACATTTGCCGGAGGTTTACGGCCAGAGCCATAATCGCAATCGCGGCGACCGCCGCTGAAACCGGCTTGTGAAGAATCAATTGCATCGCGATAAAGATAACCGCGGTTACAACGAGCGCTACCAGAAGGTTGATGCGGGCAGCTATAGATGTAACGCCGGAGGATGTGGATTTCTCGCGGCTCGCCCATGGAAGTATCGGCACAAGAGCCAGCGCAATCAGCAAAACAATAGCTATTGGCGAGCTGACCATGGCGTAGTAATCCGGGCCAACGCTATCAGGTTTGCTCATAATGAGCTTTGTAAATATCGGACTCGATGTACCGACCAAAACCAGTAACGCCAACGCCGATAGGCTGATGATTGCGATAAAGAAAACGAACTCCTTGGAATCCAGGCGGCCATACCACGAGCGGCTTTCGATCTTTTTCGCGCGCCAAATCAGCAGGCCGGCGCAAAGAACGGTGAAGAAAACGAGGAAACCGATAAGGTAGGCATTTGTTCCTAGATCGCTGAATGAGTGAACGGAAAAATCGCCGAGGACTCCGCTTCGGGTGAGGAAGGTCGCATAGACAACCAGCAGGAACGATAAAAGCGCCAGGACCATATTCGTCCGCCGCATGCTGCCTCGGTATCTCTCCACCAGCATCCCATGCAGCAGAGCCGTGCCGGAAATCCAGGGCACGAGCGACGCGTTTTCCACGGGATCCCAACCCCAGTAGCCTCCCCATCCAAGGACTTCATACGCCCAAAAGCTGCCGATAATGATGCCCGCGCCCAATGTCAGCCAGGCGAACAAAGCCCAGGGAAGACATCGGTTGCTCCAGTTTTGGTAGTCCCCCTTGATAAGCGCGGCTATTACGAACGCGGCGGGCGCGGCCATTGCGGCATAGCCGAGAAACACGAGCGGCGGATGTATGGCCATCCAGAAGTTCTGCAAAAGTGGATTTAGCCCCTGGCCGTCGGGAAACTGCATCAGCATCCCCTGCGGCGTCGCGGCAAATGGGCTTTTAACGATTAACAAGGTGAAGAAGAAAGCCTGAACGGTACACCAAAACGCCATAAGCCAAGGTTCATAATCCTTTGACTTCGCGGCCAGAAAAAGGCCGATAATCGCGCCGAATAGCGCCCATAGCAGAAATGATCCTTCCTGGCCGGCCCAAAACGCGGAAATCAGATAGTTAAGCTGCAAATCGGTCGAGCTGTATGACATGATGTAGTGAATGTCAAATCTGTGGTTCAGTATCATGACCATAAGATATGCGCTAGCGATGACAACTCCCGTGGTCATGGCATAGTAGGCCGCGCGCCCGATGGACACGTTTCGCTTATTTGCCGCGCCTGAGATATAGCCGATAATTGCAACTAGAGTAGTGGCCCAACAGAGCCAGATGAGCAGCGTTCCGAGAACCATTTTGGTTATTTACTCCCTGAGACCTCGCCCTGATATTTGGACGGGCATTTTACTATGAGCCGGTCGGCTCGAAAAGCTCCATTGTGATATGTTCCAACAGCCACAACGTGAGACGCCTGCTCAAAATTTCCCGGCTTTGAGCCTTTGTATGTAACTTGAAGCTCAGCGCCGTCTTCATCTTTAATAAAGAAGTTCAGCGCGCCGGACTTGTCGATAGTTATCCTGTCTTTCAGTAATGCGCCTTTGACTTGCACCTGCGAATCGGCGGTTTTGGCCTCGGCAATCGAAACATACGGCGTTATGGATTGAATAAAGCCTGCCGCCGCAAATGCGATGAACCCAATTATCAACAAGGCCCCGATGATATACGATTTCTTCATACAAATGTTTACCTATTTCATAATAGTTCAGACTTCGGCGCCCCGTCATTTCGAACGAAGTGAGAAATCTGCTTTTTCGAACTCACCGCAGGAAAAGCAGACCCCTCGACTTCGCTCGGGGTGACGGTGTACTCACCGAAAGTGAACTCTTACCTATTTCCGCGTGAGGTTCTTTACCTGGCGGTCGAGTTTTACCAAAAAGATGAATATCCCTATCCAAACGATAAGCGGAGCTATCATAATAGCCATCATAGGCGACATATTCGGTTATACTCCCTTCTTCTGATTGCGGTGAACGGCAATTGCCGAACACAAGCGGAACAACCATACATATAGTCCCAAAAAGCCAATCATAGCGGCGGATAAGACCATTCTGTATTGCGGCCCAAGACCGCCGCGCGTGGTAAGCGTGTCCGACGGATGCAGCGAAGACAGCATTCTGGGCAAGATGAAAATAAGAAATGGCACTGTTACGAACGCGATAATAGCATAAGCTGATGACAAGACGGCGCGCCGCTCATCTCCTTCGACCGCCGACCTGAGACCAAAATAAGCCGCGTATATCATAAGCAGGATGGCCATGGTGGTCTCTCTGGGATCCCAGTTCCACGCCGTTCCCCATTGGATCTTGGCGAAAATCGCGCCGGTTAGAGTGGCTAAGATTGCGAACATAAGTCCTAACTCCGCGGACGCGACCGACTTTGCGTCATTCACCAAATCACGGCTTTTCAGGTATTTGACCGCGTATACGGTCGAAACCAGAAACGCGATAACGGCAACCATTGCGTTTGGCACGTGGAATATGATAATACGCGCGGCTTCGGGATATTGAAAACCCTTTGCGGGAGGCAGCCATAAAAACGCGGCTATTATGACGCCGCACATCCATAGACCGAGGGCAAATTGTAGAATCATTATTTTAATCTTCCCAGATGAACTCAAACAGCATTATTGACGCGGTTATCATGACGCCCGCGTAGGCGATCAATACTCTTAGATAAGGAAAACCCTTCGACAGCGTTCCTCCGTCCAGCGCCAGGCCGGAAGCGGGTATCGCCGTGACCAGCAGCGGCGCCAGTATCGGAAATGATAGAACAGCAAACAATGCGCCTTTGGCATTTGCTTTCGATACAATCGCCGCGACCACGGTCGAAGCCGCTGATAAGCCCACACTGCCTAAGAACAAGACGAGCAGTAATAAAGGCCAGTTCCCTACGTTTACATTCATCATTACGACAAAAAGCGGTATTACGATTATCTCCAGCGCGAGCAGGAGCGTCACGTTGAACGCCAGTTTTCCCAGAAATACGGCAGTTGGTTCGGCAGAAAGTCGAAGCGCGGTTGCGGTTCGACCTTCCTCTTCACGGACGAAAGTACGCGAGAGTCCCGACATAGCGGAAAAGAAAAGGATAACCCAGAGCAAAGCCGCCAGCAATTTCTTATCTTGAACACCGAACCCACCTACGGAGATGCTCACCGCAACAAGGGTAGTTACCGCGAATAAGGCGACCGCGTTAAGAGCATAGCGGGTGCGAAATTCCGATAACAGGTCTTTTTTATAGACCGCCGCGGCTTTAGACACCCAGCTCGATGACTTGGTCACCATAACCCTCTTCTTTCTTGTCGTTTGTGGCCAGGACCAGCAGCCCCTCCTTCTTGTGCTCTGTGATTATTTCGTCTACGAGTTTCACGCCCTCCGCGTCCAAATTCGCCGTAGGCTCATCCAACAGCAAAATCGGCGGATTGTGCAGCAGCGCGAATGCGTATTTCACCCTCTGCTTCATACCTGATGAATATGACGACAGCGGCTCATCCTCACGCCCGGCCAGCCCAACACGCGCTATCAACTCGCGCAAGTCCTTCACACCGCGATTCATGCCCCTGACTTTAGTGAAAAATTGAAGGTTCTCTAAAGCGGTCAGTTCTTCGTAAAGCGCCAGATCTGGAGCTACTAAACCAACAAGATTTCGACGCTCGGCCTGGCTTGCTTCTTTGCCGTCTATCTCTATAATCGCGGAGCCTATCGTTGGCCGTATCAAACCGGCGATAATGCGCAGTAATGTTGATTTGCCGGAGCCGTTTCTGCCTGTGATCGCAAGAGATGAACCAAGAGGCGCCTCAGCGTTGATCTCACTGAAGACTTTCCGCTGCCCGTATTCCTTACCTATATTGCACAGCTTGAGGGAAATCAAACATTACCTCTGCCTGGTGGCGGCTTATTTTGAATTGTGAATATATTTACAATCTCTGTAAATGCTATGCCAATTATCCCATTCGCTCCAAGCAGTGTCAAGGCAAACAGCTTTCCATCTGTGTTTATCCGCGCACATCCGCGTTTATCTGCGTTCTTATATAAGCTTGCGAAATGGAGGATTTCTGGTGTACAGTTTTTTGTGAGGTAATTGCGCGTATGCCTTCCAATAGAACACAAGAGCAAATATCGGAGATAATGCGGCGCGTGAAGTCGCGTGACACAACGCCGGAGATCGCCTTTCGGAAGGCTTTGTGGGCGAGTGGTGTCAGGTATAGGCTTCACGACGCCAGGCTGCCGGGAAAGCCGGACATTGTTATCCCAAAATCACGCCTGCTTGTATTCATCGACGGTGACTTCTGGCACGGCAATCAGTATCGCAAACGCGGTCATGCCACACTGGAAGCGCAATTTGTCGCAAGTCCAAAAGCTGAATACTGGGTTCCTAAGATAGACGGAAATATGCGCCGCGACAGGAAAAACACGGCGCAGGCGTTGGCTGAGGGATGGAATATCCTGCGATTTTGGGAGAGCGATATAAAATCGGATTTGCCGGCGTGTATAGAGACAACCCTCAAAGCGATAAAGGGGGATTACGATTACCCAATAGCAAGCCGCTTGCCGCAACAAACTGCCATCGTTTTTACTGAATTATCTGCGCTACGCCCCATTTTGGAAGAATGCGGCTGGAGCGTAACGCTTGTTGAGAATAGCGCCGCGGCTTCCGAAGTTACACTCGCCGCCGCCGTATTTGAACAGGACGATCTTAAGGCGAAAGGCTGCGCTTGGGATTTTATGGACTTGCTATCACAGATGGGGCCAAAGCTCCCACCCATTGCGCTTATGGAATGTCCGCCAGAGTGGATTAGAAATAAATATGCTGATGTTTTCGCGGAATTCCTATATAAACTTAGCCGGTTGGGATATTGCATAGACGCTTTCACAATGATGGCGAAAGAGAATTATGATACTTTATACGTTTTAGCAGTGGTGGAGGATGTCGTTACTACATCGATCAGTGAAGAATTGAAATTGTCGGAAACGCGGCCAAGAGAAGTTTTCGATTTCATATCTCGGCGGCTGGATATCAAATGGTTCTTGGGCGCAGTTCCGGTGATTGATGAAAATTCTCATCGGAATGCCGTGGACTGGATACTATGCAAATATCTGAACCCGGCGATCAACCAGTGGATACATGGGCGGGTGTTGAGCCCGGTTAATTCCTCAGTTTGCCTTGAATAACAATAACCACGCGGCTGTTCCTAAAAGAAGCACAATCGTGCACAACACGCCCATAATGATTCCGAAGTACGCTCTTCCTTTTTCGCATTTTTCAGGATGGGCTTTTATACCCTGTAGGGCTAGTATTCCCAGTAAAATCGCAAAGGGCGCGGGGACAAGCAAGACCGCGAAAAGCCCAAAATAGCCAGCGGCGACGGCCCACCCGGAACGCCCGATAGGAGACGTTTCGAGCTTGATCCCACCTTAATTCCCAGCACGGCGGTCTGGCTGCGGGAACTTTGATTGTGCAAGATCAAAAGACATACTGGATTCGTCGTTCCCTCAGCATACTAAACACACACTACGTCACCCTGAACTCGTTTCATGGCCTCCTTCCGATTGGTAACAGATGCAGGATCAAGTCCGGCATGACGAAATCCCCAAAAAAGCGAGACCGCCTGAGCTTTCGCTACTGCAGGCAAAAGGATAAAAGGATTAAAAGGTAGAGGGCTATGCCCGACGCCGTCTCATGCCCAAAAGTCCTACTAACCCACCAGCCAATGCGATAATTGATGACGGCTCAGGAACAACTTCGGAAACACGGAACCCGATGTGGCGGAACTCGGACAACGTGTCGTAGTGGTAGCGGTACGATGATGCTTGGAGAAAGTCGTCGGGGAGGTAAAACGAACCGCCACGCAGACCACGATCAGCGTAATTCGAGCCTTCGGATCTAATGGCTTCGTTCCACTCATAGATGTTGCCGCCCTGGTCGAATGTGCCGTAGGGACTGTCGGAGTTCTGGAACTCGCCGACTACCGTGGTGTACTTGCCGGAATCGATGGGATATGGATTACCATAATAGTTGGCGTTGTTGCCGGAGGCATCGGCCATGTCCCGACCTGGGGTCGTGTTGCTGCTCGTGGGATAGTCCCAGTAACCGGCGCCACCAGCTTTGTTGGGGTCGTAATAAGCAGCCTTATACCACTCGTCCTCGCTGGTCACTGCCCACTTCCAATTCGCGTTGCGCTGTATGGTGTTGCCATGGCCATCATTCCAATTGTAGCCGTTCAGAGTGTATGCGCCGGCCTCGGTGGAGCCGTTGCCCTGGCCGTTACCGAGCCAATTGGCAAAACGGCACGCATCCCAATAGCTTACGTAGTTCACCGGCCTGTTCGCGTAATCCGACGCTATGCTGTAAGTGTAGCTGCCAGAGCCGCCGGTGCGCTGGATTTGGCAGCCAGCCGTGTTGCTTGCCATAAACGGGTTGTACAACCCGTATTTATCCGTCTTTGCCTTGGCGTTCAGAAACTCGGTGTACTGTCCCGCAGTTACTTCATACTTGCCGATGTTGTAGGTATAGGCCACCGAGCCGTAGCCGGTGGTGTCTGCCGTATTTCCCGCGTTACCCACCTCGACTGTCTCCATCACTACCGCATGAGCAGCAACGCACAAGCACAACAGCGCGATCACTGCCATTGCGCCAAAAACCTTCTTCATCTTTTCTCCTTTTATGGCGTTCTTCTGAGCTTTGAACGGTAGGTTCGTTTCGGTATTGAAATGCCGAAACACCGTAAACTCCATCCAGCAATATGCCTGCTCGGTGTCACGTATCAATCAATATTATTATCTGTCTGCGCCACTTATGAGGCCATGGCGCCTCATTCAATAAAGCTATGTGCACAAATCGTGCCATTTCCAGCAGATGCCCGGCGGATGGATTTCAAGTAAGAGTTTAGGAATGATGAGTGCTTTTACCGCGCATGCGTCATTCTGAGGAGCGGAGCGAAGAAGAATCTAATCAATTGTATATATAGCGTAACGTCTCGACTTATCCCTTACCTGTGTAGATCCTTCACTTCGTTCAGGATGACGGTCTTTCAAAGTCTGATCTCTTACGGCGGAACCTTGCAGACACTCAATACGTATGTTTTGTGATACAATAACTGCACTGTCGTTAATGGTTAAAGGAGACCTTATTCGGTATGGAGTGGTTTGCGAGTATGCCTATCCAGTGGGTGATCGTAATAGTGATCGCTCTTCTGGCTATAAGATTCTATTTGGGGCGGATGCAGGCCAAATGGGCCAAGTCGATTGCGGAGACAGCCGAAAGCCTGGCTCTTGCATTCGCGCTGGTATTTTTAATCATTCGACCGTTCCTTATCCAAGCCTATTATATACCGTCGCAATCCATGGAAACCGGTCTTCATGTTAAGGACCATCTGCTTGCCAACAAGCTGGTTTACAGGTTGAGAGAGCCAAGGCATGGCGAGATTGTTGTCTTCAAATCCCCTCCTAAACTCGAGGCTCTCGAAGGCAAGAAGGATTTCATAAAGCGTGTCATCGGCGAACCCGGCGATACAATCGAGGTCAAAGAGGGCCTGGTTTATGTCGATGGTAAAGCATATAGCCATTCGCAGCTCGACAGCTTAATAAATATACAGAGCAACTACGACGAAGAGAATGCGATATATGTAAAGCTGCATAAGGACTATATCTCCGTTACTGAGGATAATAAGACCAGTAAGATTACGAAGAAAGAGATTGCCGAGGAAATCGGTAACTCCGACGCCAAGATTGTGATTCGTCCCGGTGTGGTGATTCGCAATGGCAAGCCGTTGAATGAGTATTACACCGCCGAAGACCCCGATTACAACTACTCAAAGGTGAAAGTACCGCGCGGCAATCTGTTCGTGATGGGCGATAACCGCAACAACAGTCTGGACAGCCATACCGAGTGGGGTTTCCTGCCCATCCAATACGTGCAGGGCAAGGCTATGTTCAACTTCTGGCCGCCTAACAGGATTGGGCTTATACGGTAAAGACCCAGGAGTTAGAAGTTAGGAGTTAGAATAGGACCCCACCCCAGCCCTCCCCTAAAGGGGAGGGAGTTGGCCGTTGTTTCGGGATTTGAATGGAGCGCAGCGGAATGGAAATCCCGAAACAAGCCGCGTAAAGGAGGGGGTTAGGGGGAGGTCTTCCCTTCTCTAAACTCTCAACCTAGATGAGGAGGTGAAAGGTGGCGGTTCAGCTCATATCGGGACCTACCGGCAGCGGCAAGACCGGCGCGGCTATCGCCGAACTCCTGCGGCTCGACCCTTCATCGTGGAACTCCACAGCCCGTTATATCGTCACCACGCGGCAGGCGGCTAGGCAGGTCACTGAGCGCATCATTCAGCAGGCAAATCTGTCCGGCATATTGGGCAATGTCGTCTGCACATTCTATGATCTAGCGCAGGAGTTCATTGCGCGCTCCGGTTTCGCCGCAAGCCTGATTTCCGACCTCCAGAAATCCTTGATGATCGAGGAAATGCTTCCCGGCGCCAAGCTGGACTATTTCGGCAGAGTGGCGGAACTGCCGGGTTTCACAGGAGCGCTGGGGCAGGTCATCGGGGAATTGAAGCTTTCGATGGTCAGGCCGGAACAGCTTGACGAGGCGCTGCGAGTACAGGAGCAAGAGTTAGGCTATTCGTCGCGCCGGAAGATAAGGGAATTGGCGGAGATGTACCGCCGGTACCAGGAAGACATCCTGCTGCGTCATGACCTGCACGATAGAGAAGGTGTGATGTGGCGTGCAATGGAAATCCTTAAGGAACGCGATTACCTCGCCGGATTTCGCCTCTTTGTTTTTGATGGATTTGACTATTTCAACGGCGTCCAAAAGGAGTTCCTCTCGCTAATATCGGGACGCGTCCCCGAAGTAATCGTAACGCTGAACTATGAGCCGAGCAGGCCGGAAGTATCGCACATGGTCGAGGTCTCTCGGAGTTTTGTTCTTGGATTGGGCCAATCATCCGAAAACCTCAAATCTCGCAAACTACAATGCCGGACATCACTGGCACATCTTGGAACTACCGTCTTCAGCAGCGATGTTGAGCCTGTTGCCTGCGACGACACTGTAACGATCATCGAAGGCGGCAATCCCGGAATCGAAATCGAGCTGGTTGCTGAGGAAATCCGCAAACTTGTCATAGAGCAAGGCTATCGATTTGGCGAGATCGCTATAGTCGCCCGTGATATTGATAGTTACCGCGCGCGTATACAAAGGGTTTTCAGGGCTTATCACTTGCCGGTTGAGGATTCAGACCGGCCTCTTGCAGGAGCGGCTGTTGCCCGCCTTTTGCTTTCTTGCGTTCGCGCTGTAACTGACGGCTGGCGCAGAAGTGACGTTATACAGATACTGAAGTCGGAACTCCTGACAAGTGATTTGCAGCCGGCTTGCAGGGCTGATGTCAATTCAACGCAACTGGGCATTCTGGAAGGCCGTGAGAATTGGCTTCGCAGTTGGGGAGACGAAGATAAGACACACGATTTCCGCGTGGATATTCTGAAGACGGTCGTGGAATTCCAGTCGGAGGCCGAGAGAAGCGCGGCAATAGAAGGACTGGTTGATGCAACTAAAAAGCTGCTGAACGTATTTAACTGGAGAGAAAACACCGAATACAAAGCGCAGGACGCCGCCGCATATAAAACGATTTTGCAAATTCTCGATGACCTTGCGCGAAGCCACAAGCTCATCAGTAAGGACACCGGAACGCGGCAGTTTTTCAGTCTTCTTGAGCGGTCGATTTTTGAAAGCTCTTACACGGTACCCGTATTAAGTAACGAAGTTGTCTGTTTACTGCCGGCTGATAAAGTTTACGGTGAAAAATTCAAAGCTGTTTTCATAATCGGCCTGCTTGAGAAGGTCTTTCCGAGACAAATCCGGGAAGAATCATTCCTCCGTGATCGCGAGCGTGAGGCGCTGAATAAAAGCCTTCACGGCGCTTTACAGATACAACTGCCTCAGCAAGAAACCGAGCGTTATTACTTCTACAACACCGTCTCTAGCGCCCAGGACAAGTTGTATCTTTGCTACCCGCTGGCGGATGAGACAGCAAAGGACAGCCTGCCATCGTTTTACATTGGGGAGGTCCGAAAGCTCTTTGCGGACGAATTGCAGACTATACGCAGAGATGTATCCGATATTATTCCTTCTGTTGAATCTTGCCGGGACGTGGACGGTCTGAAAAGGAGTGTTGTTTACGCGTTTTCACACCTGCCGGAAGATAAGACCGTGGCCGCCAAGTCCGCTTACAACAGCTTGCCGGCAAAAGATCTGGCAAGTCTGGCAAGGGTTTTCAGTGATTTTGAAGAAAGACCGGCGCTTATCGCCGATGCAACGCTGCTTAGGCGCATGGCCGACACTGACCGTGTTTACAGATGCACGGAGCTTGAAAGCTACGCCGCCTGTCCGTTCATGCACTTCTGCCATTACACTCTGGGGCTTGAACCGATACGCGACGAGATAGGCGGCCTCGACTGGGGAGGAATTCTACACGAAACGCTATATCGCGTGTTCACTACGCTTCGCGGCGAGCTTGGAGACGATTTTTCCGTAATTGAGTTGGACGGGGCGGCGGTGATTTTGCAGGCCAAGAACGTCTTCGCGGAGAAGTTCGATAATTGCTCCCGGCTGGTTAACCTTCCATCTCACGAGAAGGAAATGCAGAAGCAGAGCCTGTGGGCGTACATCGAACGTTATATATCGTCCGAAGTGAAGAACGGCTGGCCGGACTTCTCACCAACTCATTTCGAGTTGGAGTTCGGAAACGCGGCCAAGCCCGGCAGGCAGCGCGATCCCAAGTCTACTGAAAAGCCACTTATTCTGACGGATTCCGATGGAACTCGCGTGGAGATTTGCGGGAAGATGGACCGGGTGGATTTGTCGCCTCTGGGAGCGTTAGTCATCGACTATAAGCTGGGGAGTTCTCCCGGCATTTTGAAATTCGAGAAAGGCCTGGTATTGCAAGCGATGATCTACGCTCTGGCGTTGAAGAAGGTCTTCGGAATCGAGCCTCTGGCCGCCGAGTACCGGCCTCTCAGGGAATGGAAGCCGGACGGTTTCTATGTCGATACAACCGGAATCAACAAGAGAAATAGAGTCAAGACACGGGAAGAGTTCGACGAGATGCTGAGCGCTTGCGAATCTCTTATTCTGGATATTGCAAAAGATATTCGCGCCGGACGGATTTCAGTGGAGCCAAAGGACTGCAAATCATACTGTTCGTATAAAGGCATATGCAGGATAGATGACTACCAGAATCTTCTCCTCCAGGCCAGGCGGGCCGCTGAAGGGGAAGAAATCGAGGAGGCGGACGAATGACGGAGCTTCGCCTCACGGACGCTCAGAGATCGGCTATCGATACGCTCGACAGCGATGTGTCAGTTTCCGCCGGAGCAGGATCGGGAAAGACGGAGGTCCTTGTTCAGCGGTTCTGCCGCATCGTCGAGTCCGGCATGGCTGAAGTTGATGAAATATTGACCGTTACCTTTACCGAAAAGGCCGCCAAGGAAATGAAGCAGCGGAAAGTTCGGGAGTTCTAGCGACTCTATTTGCAAACAGGCGAGACGCGCTTCGAGCAGGCAAGGCGGAAGGTCGAGTCGGCCTACATCGGCACCATCCACTCCTTTGCGACACGAGTTCTAAAGGAGAATGCTTTCGATGCGGGAATCGATCCCAAGTTCGATGTCCTGGAACAGGTCGAGGCCGCGACGCTTAGAGATAAGATACTCGAAGAGCTTATTGCCGCGAACTATGCCGATCAGACATCGGAGTATCTGGCGCTGCTCTTTGCTTTTGGGAAGAGGACCGTAAAATCTTCCATCGGGAAGGCTCACGCGCATTTGTGCAATCTTGGCAAACGCGCAAATGAAATACCTCCGATTAGCGCTCAAGATGATAATCCGCGTGATTTGGCGGATGCTTGCTTTCAATTGCTGGATGAGTTGTTGGTCTTATCAGGACAAGTCCGCATGACGGAGAAGCTCTTGGAACAACTGGAAGACTTTTCGCCAAAATACGATTCGCTGAAAGAGTCAGCGTTTCAGGCTTGCGCCAAAATCCAAGACTTGACTCCACAGGAGTATGTGTCGAGCTTCGACTGCGAAGAATATGAGGCTCTTGGGCTGATGGAGTATTTCGTCAAAGGGAGTGTTGGAACCGCCGAAGTTAGGGAGAACTATATCAAACCGGCCAGATATGCCGCTAAGCTGTTCCGCCAATCGCTTCTTGCGCCTATCGCCGCTTACTATGTCCAATGCCTTCTCAAGATCACTGACGATTTTCAGCGTGACTACGCCGAGGCCAAATGGCGCGCCGGTATGATGGACTATGACGATCTGCTGCTGATAACAAAGAAATTGCTTACGATCGGAGACGGGGATCCAACGGAAATTGCCGAATCATACAAACGCAAATTCAGGTTCGTCGTTATGGATGAGTTTCAAGATACTAACGCTCTGCAGAAAAGCATCGTCCAGTCCGTCTGCCGCCCCGGCAGGTTCTTCACGGTCGGCGACGTCAAACAGTCGATATTCAGCTTCATCCACAGTGATGTCTCGGTGTTTATCGACCATCACGACTCCATCGAGCAAAATGGGAACGGCAAGACGCTGGCGTTCCAGGAGAACTTCCGCAGCCGACCGGATATATTGGAATTCGTAAACTGGTTCTTCGATCAGATTTGGGCCGAAGACGGGGATTTTGACTTCGAGAAGCTCATCGCCGGGGGCAAGTTTCACGATAAGACCGATTCCGATGTCGAAATACTATTCGTCCCGCAAATGGGCGGCGCTAAAACCTCAAGGTTGTTAGAAGCAAGGGCTATTGCAAAACGCATCCTCGAACTGCTTGGACGAACGGGACGGCCGCCACTTATGGTAACCAAGAAGAAGGACGATGACAGTCCCCCACGCCCGCTGCGACCGGGAGATATTTTGATTCTCTTCCGCGCGGTGTCGGATATACCGATCTACGAGCGCGCGCTTCACGAGGCCGGTATAGAGTACTATGTGGTCAGCGGGCGAGGATTCTATTCCACTCACGAAGCGCAGGACATACTCAACCTGCTCAGGGTTATCGAGAATCCGCTGAACGATGTCCCGATGGCCGCTATGCTAAGATCGCCAATGGTGGGAATTTCCGATGATACACTTTGGTGGTTGACCCGCCGCGCCGCCTCTCCCGCTGAATCGCCGGAAATCGAGATGGACGAGACGGACATTCCTCAACGAAATCAGGCCATCGGCAAGCTCTACTCAGCGCTTCAGAATCTCGATTCAATTTCCGGCATAGGTCGAGACGATATCGAACGACTTGTCAGGTTCAAGGGCACACTTAATGAATTGCACTCCTTCAGATCGGAAAGCAAGATCACAACGCTTCTCGATACGGCGCTTGCGAGGACGGAATATGATCTGAAGGCGCTCGCGTCGCATAACGGCAAGCGGAAATACGCCAATATTAGAAAACTGCTAGACGTGGCGCAGGACTTCGAGGCCAACAGCATCTTCTCACTTGGCGACTTTATTCGTTACATGGAAAATCTTGCGATACTGGCGGACCGTGAAGCTGAGGCCCCAACCGAAACCGAGGAAAGCCCGGTTGTGCGCCTTATGACCGTGCACAAAGCCAAGGGGCTGCAGGCGCCTGTGGTGTTCGTCACGGATTGCGCGAGAAAGCTCAATGTCGGTGATAGCTCGGCCTTCGTTTTCAGCAAAGAGCGCGGCGTTTCATGCAAGATACCGAATCCCGCCACCGGCGCCGAATTGAAGCCAAGAGCTTATGAGACCATATCAGAGCAGATAAAAACCGCTGACATCGAGGAAGAAAAGCGCCTTTTGTACGTTGCATTGACCAGGGCGGAGGAGCTTCTGATCTTGAGCGGCTCCAGCAAATTCGACGCGGAGAAGCGCGACGGCAAGGCGTTTAATGAAATCGGAAGCTGGTCGGGATGGATAGAGAAAGCCCTGCAACTGGATGAGAACCGCGGTCAAACGCTGGAAGCAGGCGGCGTAAATGTCCGATTGCGCGCGGACTTGCCAGAGCTGCAGCCTGCCAACGCCGAGCGAAAGACCGTTTTGGAGACCCATCGCAAGACTCTGCTCGCAGGAGAAAAGCTGCCGGATGTAGATTTGGAAATTGCTCAGACCATTGTGGCTCGATGTTCCACGCTATCCCCAAGCGCCTGTACCGGCCCGATGGAGCTTACCGTAAGTAAGGCGTTGGATTTCCTTACCTGCCCGTTGAGATACCAGCGGCGTTATATCCTGGGAATTCCCGAACCTGAACCGGAATGGGAAGATTACCCTCCTGACGAAGAAGACGGGACGTCGGCTGCAAACGTCGGCTCAGCCGCGCATCAAATATTGAGATCGGTCGATTTTACCAAGGACATCTCGCCGCAGTTGGAAGAATACGCGCGGTATCAGGACGAGGCCGTTCGTGACACAGCGCTGGAGTCGTGCCGGCGGCTTCTTAATTCACCCTGGCTTTCGCGTATTCAGAGTGGATCAAGTTGGCTGCAGGAGGTCCCATTCCAGGCGCATTTGGACCAGTTGCGCTTGCTCGGAAGGATTGATTTGCTTTTCAAAGACCAATCGGGGTGGATCATCATTGACTATAAGACTGGTTCAGGAGAGGGCGGCGAGCGTTATAACTTGCAGGTTGGAATATATGCGCTTGCCATAGAGCGATGCCTTGGCGTCGCCCCGATGAAAGTGGCTTTGGTCAACCTGGGTAAAGGGGAAGACGTTGAGATAAATGTAACCGCCGAGTTACTCGACCAAACCCGGCGGTTGCTTGAAGCGATCCCGTTGGCGGTAAGATCAGGCGCCTTCCCAGCCCGCAAATCGTCCGAGTGTGATTACTGCGGATATGGGAAAGGTTGTCAGTTGACGGTTGACGGTTGACGGTTGGTTTAAGCTATCAGCTAACAGTTTTTCCATCTGTATTTATCTGTGTATATCTGTGGTTAATTCTTTTTTCGTGCTTTCTCCCTTTCGTGTTTTCGTGATTAAAAACTTACATTCAGCCGTCGATTCGCATTATCGGAATCCCGGCTTCCTGAGCAAAGTATTCGATAGATACCGACTGGTCGCCGGGGATCATCGAGTAGTGATTGCTGCCCATAATCTCTACAAATCGGTCCATATCCAAGTCCATGTCAACCACATTCAGCGGCCACACCGCGCCCCAGACAAGCGAGTCCGCCATTTCCTTGGTGACGTTAACTGCGCTGCCGACGCCGACATGCAGCATATATTCGCCGGCTATTCGGACTAGCCTGGCAACGGTGACGGTGTCGATTGCCTCGCCATAGTAGCCTATTGCCGCCCCTGACGCTCCCTGGCACTGCGGGCAAATCCTGACCTTGGGCAAAACCTTCTCAGGATCACCGGAGTTCGCCGCGTAGTATATGGAAGAAGCGCCGCAGTTGCTGATGACCAGCATCCGCTTACCCCTTACTTCTATTTCCCTGATGTCGCCAAACTGGGCAGGAGCTTCGCCGTGGATCAGTGAAAGCATTACACTTGTGATAAGTCCCTTGATGTCGCCTTCGCAGGTTGTGTTTATCATCGTCTGGCGGCCTCTATGGTCGAATCCGAACGGCAAAAACGCAGGCAGTCCGCAGCCGGTTACGCCGTACTCCAGAGATAATGTGGGTTGGCAATGGATAGAGACACCCCTGATGTCCTCACCTTCAAGCTCGTCCAATCGACGGCGGGCGGCAAGATACAAAGCGACCTGCGATCGGATTGACTCAGGGGTCAGCATTCGCCCGTCGTAGTTGAATTGCGCCCCACCTTTCTCCAGCCATTTGATAAACCCTTCGACTTCCAGCGGGTGGCTCTTCAAGATTTCCTCGGCGCGACGGATGAGTAGATATTCGCTCTCATTGAGAATATCTCCGACGAGAAATGACTTCAGTTTGGAGGCGTCGTCCTGCAAATGCTCCATCCGCAGGCAATAGCTTCCACCCCACAGCATCAGGCGGCTTTTCCTGAGCTTCTGCAGGGCGCCGACTCCCTTCGCCCAGGCGACGGCCTTATCTTTATTCGCGCGAATACGCGTGTGATTGAGAGCGGAGTGCGAAGGGGCTATCTCCCACAGACCGGCGCCAATGGCGCTCATCAGGCCGATGCCGGTCCAGTTGACGTCTGATTCGCAATAGAGGAGGGTCGGCAGGTTGAGTGACCGCACCAGGCCGACGGCCAGCATGGGGTCGGTCCACTTCCACGCGCCCAGGACGATGCACTCCGCGTCTGATGATCTAAGCTCTTTAACGCAGTAGTTCACGTCAGCCGTACTGCGTATCGAGAAGAAATTCTCGCGTTTAGCAAGCGGATCCACGACCTCAAAACCGGCGGCTTTCAGATGCGCGGCCAGTTCTTCATGGCATTTGCGATTATACGCCTCACCCTCGTCAGCTAGATCAACGCTCCTCGGATCGGTGAAAGAAACTATCCCTACACGAATCTTGTCGGTCATTATATACTCCTTGGCGGGCCGTTAGTCCGGGTTATTGTCGATAAGAGCAAAAGGAGGGCGCTCTGTCGAAGAGATGTTTGGCAAAAAACAATAGAAACAGAGGTTGCTCCAATTGACTGATTCTTGCTCGAACACAGTATTTCCTGCGGTGAATGGCAAGACAAAGAGAGTGATTGGTGATTAGTGACTTGTGGTTAGTATTCACAAACCACAAGTCACTAATCACAAACTTGGAATACACCCTCAGCCAACGCGGTTGTTTGACAGGGACTTCTGTGGCGGATAGCATGGTTTGGACGCTGAGTTATGCTTGGAGATTTATCTGATAAGGAAGTCCAAATTTGCCGACTGCCGCCTACTATACACTTGGCTGCAAAGTGAACCAATATGAGACGGAGAAGATCCGCGCTGAGATGGAGGCGAATGGATTTGAGACCGTCAAATTCTCGGACCGTTCCGATATCTATATAGTAAATACCTGCACGGTTACCAGCATCGCGGATGGGAAGTCGCGGCATGTTATCAGACAAGCTGTCGTAAGAAACCCGCGGGCGTTGGTCATTGCGACCGGCTGTTACGCGGAGTTGGAACCTCAGGCTATTGGCGTTATTGATGGCGTTGATATTGTTGTGCCCAATAATGAGAAGGACGAAATCGCCCGCCGCGTATTGGCTAGATTCCCCGGTATGGCGCCTGCGCGACATCTCGTAAATAAGGCTGCGCCTCGAATGAGAACCCGCGCCGTGCTGAAAGTCCAAGATGGATGCGATCTGTTTTGCGCTTATTGCACTGTTCCATTTGCGCGTAGTGTAAAACAGAGCCGTTCACTGAAAAACATCATCTCCGAAACCCGCGAGTTGGCGGCGTTTGGGTATAAGGAAATCGTGCTCACGGGTATACGGCTGGGGTCGTATTGCGGCGGAAATGGCAAAGATATAGCCGATATTGCGCAAGCAGTCAGTTGTATAGACGGTATCGCTAGGGTCAGGCTGAGTTCTATAGAAGTATGGGAGATAACCGATAAGTTGATTTCAGCAATGGCGAGCAATTCTAAGATTTGCCCGCATCTGCACGTGCCGCTTCAGAGCGGTGATGACAAGATACTTGGAGCAATGGGAAGGCCGTACGACACCGGCACATATAGCAAAATCGTCGATCATGCGAGGCGGGAGATTCCAGGAATTGCGATAACAACTGATATTCTGGTGGGTTTTCCCGGCGAAACGGATGACTCATTCGAGCGAGGCCTTGCGTTTGTTGAAGATATGGGGTTTTCCCGGTTGCATGTATTCAGATATTCTCCCCGCCCGATGACGAAGGCGGCGCAATTAACTGATCAGATTCCTAATGATGTAAAGGAACTCCGCAGCAAAAAGATGATAGAGCTTGGAGCGCGGATGTCACAGGGTTTCGCGGCGCGGCATGTTGGTCATAGTATAAGCGTATTGGCGGAGAACAAGACCGCTGAACCTGGCCGACTGAAGGGATTCACCGGGTCTTATGTCGAAGTTACATTTGAAGCGCCCAGGCGTTATGTGGGTTCGATAGTAGATGTGGATGTGGTGGAAGCGATGGACGGCAAGTTGATTGGAAAACTTGGAGGCTAAGTAATGGACGATTGCATCTTCTGCAAGATAGCTCGGAAGGAAATGGGGCGGCTGGTCTATGATGATGAGACGGTCGCTGCTTTCGATGATCTGAATCCTCAAGCCCCCACGCACGTGCTGATAATTCCAAAAAAACACATCGAAAAGCTGGCGGTGATGAGTCCCGATGACGCGCAGTTGATGGGTCATATTTTAGAGGTTGCGAACTCCATAGCCGCTGAACGTTCCATAGCGACAATGGGTTATCGTGTTGTTGTCAATAACGGCAGGGCCGCTGGGCAGTCGGTCGACCACGTTCATTTCCATTTACTGGGCGGACGGGCGCTGGGATGGCCTCCGGGGTAGTTCGGGATTCGGAAAGGCTCTTACTTAGTTTCGTTACGTACTACCGCCCCTCGATACCCTTCGCTACTCGGGGACACGGGTGTTGGGGTGGCGATTCGGAGATGCTACTCACATCGTACATAGAAGTTTTCACCCTCACCCCAACCCTCTCCCGTCAAGTGAGAGGGAGTTCCGTACCCATCACCCATCGCACTGGGAGAAATTACGATCCAGCCACACGGACAACGAACAACGATATTAGGCCAAATCCGCCGTGCGGATGTCCTTGTCCGGGAGCATCGGGAACGGCTGCGTCGGGAGCGTCTGGTACCAATAGGCGGTAGAGCACATATCGTCTACTCGCTCATAGTTTCCACCTGGTTCGTCTTTTTTATACTCGCCTCTCTTGATAAACTCGCCGAGCGGGCCATCAGGATCAGCGGAATCGCGCCTGCCGTCATTGCCAATCTGTTGTATTGTTACTTTGATATCCTGCGAGAAATACACCGGGTCCATCACATGGAAGCGGTAGAACGAGACATACTTGCCTTCAATAAAGGGCGCGCCCATTTGGCGGTAGTCGAACTTGCCAAGCCCCCAGCCTGAACAAGCATAATCCTCGCTGCCGGTGCCGCAGATGGTCGGGAAATCCGTATCGCCGTCGATATACATCTTGACCTCACCTTCGCCCCACCATGTTCCCGTGCTGGCGAAGCGATCTACAAGACCTATATTCGCGCCCAGAAACCGGCCTTTGCCTTTGACACCATCCAGTATCACGTAGTCTTCACAAAGCGTTGTGTTGAGCGTCCTTCGGAACTGCGCGTGGAAGTATGGAGTCTCTTCGGTAACGGTGTCACCGATGGTGTAATCGACCTGGTAGAAGAACATACCGGCGTCCTCGCCGCGCTCGTTGCACACGGTTAGTTTGGCCTTTTTGGCAAATGGCATTGGGAAGTAGCAGTTATAGCCTTTTCCCTCCGGCATTGAAAGGAACTCGGACTCGAACGGCGCCGTGCGTCCGTGGCACACGCCGAAGAAATCCGTCAGCGGAGCTTCGACCGACGGCGTTTCCTGCCCGTCCCAGTAGAATCGGAGAATGAGGTTCCGCATCTTCTCCGGCTCCACTTTCGGGATTGTTATCCAGATATGTCGAATTACGCCGGGACCGTCTATCTCCGCGAATGTGTAAACGTCGTCTTTTTTCAGATTCCAATTGCACGGAAGTCCCTTGCGACCGCCCATGGCTTGCCCGCCCTGGCCCTTAGCTCCGGTCTGGTTCTCCGCCGTGATAGCTCTGCTTTGGACGGATGGATCGTAGAGCGGCATCCCGCCGAGTCTGATCACATTGGGACCGGATGGTGTTTGTGAACTCATATTGTTACCTGCCTTTATCGAATTGTGATTCAACTGAAATATACCTTGCGCTTTTGCTAGCTGGATTCCTGCCGGCGTGACATGATGAAAGGCTTGAATACCAAGAGGCGCAGATATTTCTAAGATAATTGTTGAATTGGTACGAGGGTTGTATTGGTTTCGGGAACAAGATTCCCGAAACACCGGAATCCTACTAACGACTAACGACTATTCCAGACCGCTCCGGTTCTCTTCCGCCAGATCAGGCCTCCGAGGCTTGTTACGCCGCATAGGAGCACAAGAAGTCCCGACGGCTCCGGGTTTGATGGAACTCGGACTGTAGCGCGGGATTGGCTCTCCTGATTGGAAATCGTAGGCAGAGATAGCGCCTGCGCCGGTCTTGCGCCCATATTCACGGTCTCGTTCGATGCGGATGCAGTTGCCATACAGATGGCAAAGAGGCAAAGCACGAAGCAGAATCGTCTCATTTAATCTCACTCCCTGAGAACTTATTCCAAGGGATTTCCGCCCAATAGCGCCAGGGGCAAATACTGTAATAATTATCGGGTTTTGTTGAACGAATGATTAGAGGAGAATATATGAATTGGTAGTGTTAAGCTAATCGCGCCAATACAAAGGAGCTAGGTAGACTCCGCCCTGGCCCCAACCGCAGTGGCTGATATACCATTTGCCGTCAGTATCCTGTATTACTTCAGCGGCGTGGGATTTGATAAGGCCGGCTTCATCATCTTTGTTCCAATGGAAGGGGTCTTTGCTGCGATAGACAGCCGTGCCGCGATACCCATCCCGTGGGCCACAGAACAGGTAATAATATTCGCCTCTGCGCACGACAAATGGGGATTCCGTCGGACCGCCGAATGTCCCTTTTTCTGGGAACGTGAAGACGACTTTACGCTCTCCCCATGTTATCAAATCCTTGCTGGTCCGGCACGCTACGATGTGATAGCCTCCGCTGGGATCGCTTGTGGCCGTGTAGTACATAACCCATTGATCCCCTACCCTTAGGACAAATGGGTCGCGAGCGTCGAAACCGTCAACGACCATGGGGTTTTTCGGATGTCGTTTCCAGACCCAGAGGTCGCGCGAAGTCGCCAGATGGATTTTGTATTTCGTGCTGTCTTTGTCCCCGGCGCAGTAGAACATGTAGTAAATCCCTTTGTGGAAAACGATGTGGGGGGCCCAAAGGTGGCGCTCATTCCATACTTGCCAGTCCACGGAGAGAGCGAACGGCTTTTTGTCCCAGGGAGATTGCGTCAGGCTCATCGCGATGGCGTGTGCGAAGTTATCCTCATCTAGTGGATTAGCAGGCTCGGCGTGGGTGATGCCGTAAAGATGCCACATTCCATTTGCGCCGCGAATGAAGCAGTGGTCGTTGATATACCATTTCTCTTGCTCGCCGACGCTGGGATCGTATATCTTGACGAATTTCCCGGCGGTAACCAATGGCTCATTCTTCGACATAACAGGAGCCGCGACCAGGCATAAAATACCTAGCTGAAGCGCAAATGCGGCTCGTATGACGATAGTCACACTTTGGCCTCCGTCATATTATCCGTCGATTGCTGAGTTAAGGAGTCCATCGAGAACATATCTTCAAGCCCTTCGCGGAAGGTGTAGCGAGGTTCGTATTTAAGCATCTTACGAGCTTTCGAGATGTCGAAAACAAATCTTGCTCCATCCACGCTTCGCTGCTCTATGCGCTCGATCTCTCCGCAGTAGCCAGCAATATCGCAGACGATTTTTCCGGCTTCCTCAGCGCTCAACTCTTCGCCCGTGCCGATGTTATAAGCCTGGTTCCATTTGTCCCAGCTTGCCGTCAGAGCCAGGTAGTTGGCCAGCGAGATGTCTTTGATGTACGTGAAGTCGTTACCCTGCTTGCCGCCGTAAAGAGTAGGCTTCAACCCTCTATTAATCCTCTCAAGAAAAGCGCCGATAAGCCCATGGCCTCTCTTCTCTCTGCCGTAAAGATGAGCGTACCTGAGGATGATGTGCGGAGTGTGATCTCTGACGTAGACTTCGCCCATATACTTTGTGCAGCCGTAGATGGAGTTACCCCTGGTCGGGAATGACTCCGTTATTGGTGGTTCATTCATAATCGGCATATATACAGAACCCGTTGAGGCGTAAACAAGGGGTATGTTCTGCCGCATCGCAAAATCAGCTATATTCTTCGTGCCAATCACATTGGTCTCGAAAGCCAGTTTGGGGTCCTTGTCCGCGTCTTCGAATCTAGCGATAGCGGCCAAATGGAGTATCCTATCAGGCTTTTCCTCTGTACATATCTCATCCCGTATATCCCTGCCGTCCATTATGTCATATCCGATGACTTCGTGGCCTTCTTTCTCCAGCAGCCTTTGGGTCTCCATGCCGACGAATCCCAGATTGCCTGTAACTAGAACCTTCATTATCCCCTCCGCGTTTCCTTACAGATTACGACGCCGGCACTTTAGATAAATTTCGCTTTCGAGACCGCTGTATCCTCCAAGAAGTTCTTCCATATCCCTTGGAGGTAGTAATTAGACTCGTGGTTAATGGTAATGTATCGAGTAGAAAGGTATTGGACATGGATGTCCGATGAGATTAAGCCCCGGACATGGATGTCCAGGGCCATCAATCGGAGGCAAATGGCAAAAAGAGAGCATCTGCGAATAGCGGTATTCGGAGCGCACCCGGCGGATATTATCTTTAACTCAGCCGGTACGATTGCGACCCATGCCCAAAAAGGCGATAAAGTCCTGGCGGTCCCGGTCACCTATGGCGCCCGGCACTGTAACCCGTTCCTGGCGCCGGCTAAGGAATCCGGCTACCGCCCGCTTGAGGAAGTGAAAGCAAAGAAGCTCGTTGAAATCCAAAATGCGTGCAAAATACTGGGGGCCGAGCTTCACCAACTGGACTTCAAGGATCAGATATTCGTAGGCAATCATGAGGAAATCCAAGAGATCACGGACATAATACGGGGGTTTCGTCCCGACATCGTTATAACGCACCACCCTACTGACACGGCTTTTTCCGACCAGCCAGATCATGCGACCACCGGCACTGCCGTAATGCGCGCCGTCAAATACGCTAACGAGTGGGGAGCGGAATCAAAAAAGCCCGGCTTCCAGGTCAATACGGTTCTTCTGTGGCCCAGCCACCACGATACCGCTATGTACCTGGTGACGCCTTATATCACTCCCGCAAACTACTATGTAGATGTATCCGAGGTTGTAGAATTGAAGAGCCAGGCGCTCAGATGTCTGGAGGGAAGTATGCTCGCGACGGAAGAAGCCGTTGACGGGGCCATTAAAGCAATGAGCGTGTCCTGGGGCGGTGCGGCAGGCGTCCCGCACGCGGAGCCTTATATATACACGTCTCCATTTGTGGTCAAGGGACTGTCCAGAAGAGAGATAGGTCCCCACCGGCAAATGCTTCTGCCGCCGGGCTGGACAGTTGAGCAATACGAGAGTTTGTTTCCATTGGAGGATTGAATGTAGGAGTTCACTCTCGTTTCGTAAACCGTCACCCCGAGCGGAGTCGAGGGGTCTGCTTTTCCTTGTAATCAATTCTCAAAAAGCAGATTTCTCACTTCGTTCGAAATGACGGTATGCCGAAGTCTGGCCTATGTTAGCGCTCTTACTCCCCTACCATCCTTCGAGCTTTGATAATACGCGGCTTCCTGGACACCATTTTCATTATGCCGGGATCCAAGGCGGCTGCAAGAGACAGCGTGTCCTTCTCAGCTATCGACTGGCTCTCCGTCACGGAAACAAGAACCCTGATCAGCGCGGAAGGCTGGACTTCTCTCGAAAGCAGGGCGCCTTTCCATGTCTCGAACCGTTGGGCTGTCAGTGTGTCTTTTGCCCCATTCAACCCGGCATACCAATAGGCGCAAACTGTAAGCTGCCCATCCTTCTCTTTCAGCAGAAGCATTTTTATTGAATGAGGCTTGCCGGTGTGCGGCCTCAACACTGTCGTCCGTTCTTTGACACGGACCCAGCCGTGGCTTTCAAAGCAATACTCCGGTTTGTGAATATCGGCTATATCAAGGCCGTAGACAATGGCCAGATTGGCCCAGCGCGCTTCCGGATTAATATAATCACGGATCAAAACACTTGAATTGGGGAGTAATTCAGCGGATTCTCCGGGATCTACATTGTATCCCGTCCACCCTTCGATCTCGCGTGGAATGCCGTCGAATTTCTCCACAACCCGTCCCAGGAGCGTTGTGGGTCTTACGAAGGAAATCAGACCGGCAAACGCCAGGGCAAGAAGCATAACTATGCAGGCATTTCTTTGTACTTGGCGCATCCAACCAACCTCGCAAAAAGAAGCAAAAGCGCAGCCGTGACGAGCAGCAGCGCGTATCCGGTGAAATCATGGGCAATTTTTAGAGCGGATATTCCCCAGTAACGGCCCACGATTGAGATCAGCATAATCCTAACGGAGTTGACCGCGATACTCAGAGGCAGCGCAAAAGCAACGAGAATAACTTTTCCGTACAGCGTTCCTTTGCGTATATAAGCGAAGAATGTCGCAATGGCAAGCATAGACACGACCAGGCGGAAGCCGCTGCAGGCGCCGCCGACATCTACGATCAATCCAGGAAGAGCAATATGTGAACCCTGGCTGACAGCTTCCGCGCCAACAAGATTCAGTCCGGCGGTCGCAAGGTTGATGGACAGCATCTGCGCCTTGAAACTCACAACTGAAAGTACAGATTCCGGCGGAGGCGCGGCAAACCACAATAAGAATAAAGGAAAGCTAAACGATTTGGCGACTTCAAAGCCTGCTATTGCGACAATCGCCCCAAATAGGAAAATAGGTAAAGTGAATCCCGTAACGCTCGCGCTGGCTCCCATCCAGGCGAACCAACCCAATAAGATGGCAAATAATAGTATTGGATAGCCCAACCGGGAAGGTTGCAACAGCAAACGCCCTATGCTTTTTCTGTTGAACCAGATTATGAATATGGAGGCCAAAGGCACGAAGGGGCCATGCGAGTAGAAGCTCTCTTTCTCGAACCACCTGCTCCACCAGAAAGCCAGCGCGGGCCAATAGGCTATTCCCGCCGCCGCCAGTGTTGTTACACACATCGCAAGCGCCGGTCGGGACCGCGCAACATCGCGAACATATACGGATGGAGCTTCAGTTACATCTTCTTTTGTCAATTTCAAAACCATCTCTGCAGTATCCCGGCGTTAAAAACAGCCGGGCCATATTCCCGGCCCGGCTGTGAATGGTTGACTAGGCGCTGCTAATCCACCTTTACAGATACACGTTGAGATCGAAACTTCCTTATAGCCCATCCAGCCGCCGGAAGAATACCCGTGGCAATTACAGCGGCGGCGCCCGCGGGTTCCGGTATTGGCGGCGGTGGCTTTTTACCGCCGCCGTGATCGGTAAGAAGAAGGCCAGCCAGTGGTAACAAGTTCGGATTCCTTTTATGAGGAATAATCGCTGGTGCGACAGACGACGGAACCGCTGCCACCACCGTCGGCGCAATTGCCACAGGAATCGAAGGAGGCGTCGTAACCGAAGGTAAAACAGCAAGAGGCGGTGGAAGCGGAACTTCACTGGCTCTAACAACCTGGTACATTTGCGGCGCTTCCGCTTTTACCTTTTCGCGCACCGGCAGTTTCTTAATAACCGGATTTCCGCATTTCTTGATCAACAGAGGTTCGCCGGTATCCTTTAAGGCAAAAACCGGCGTTCCGCGGCGCAGTACCTTCCGCTGTGCAAACATTTGCCCGTTTCTTGTAAATACATATACATTATGTGGAGTCGCTTCAGTAACTCTGGTTAGTATCACGTTATCTTGAATAAACATCGCCAGCTTGTCAGGCGGCTGATTGAAATGACGCGCAAATCGATTGCTAACAACAGCGTCTTTGGTGATTGCTGTAACAAGCTCATCAACAGAGGACACCGGATTTCTCAGATATGATCCACGCGGCACGCTGGGTTGGGCGCACATCGCTATACCCGGCAGGGTCAATGCAAGCGCAATTATAATCAATTCCAGCTTTTTCACGGTAATCACCCCGGCTTTCATTCAATTACTATGGGGATCTCCACCGGCTCGCTGTAAATCCCGTTGGACTTAACGCCCCAAACGCTCAGGAGCACATTTCCCGGAAGAAGCCCCGGCTTGCTTTCGCTCTTTGGCGCAACCTCCAGGTAAATCAGTTTTCTCATGGGCCCGGCCCCGGCTATTTGCCTGCCGTCTCTTGTAATCATATATGACCAGCGGTCCAAACCTCTGCGATCTTGTATGTAGAAGGCCGTCGGCTTGGAGATGTGAACAGGGCGGCTTTCTTTGATGGCAATATCCGCGTTGGTGTCAAGCGAGCGTAGAGTTACGATGAAACTTAGGTCAATCCCTGCCTGCTTAGGTGGAATAAAACTCCGCGGTGTCTCAGCCGGCGCGGCGCTCGAATCAACGCTATCTAGCGCATTCCCTAAGGTTTGCACCATCCCCTTGACTGCATCAGGAGGTTCCTGAACGTAAAATACAAACTCGGCGATTCCATACATTCGGCTTCCGCCGTTTAGCCTCACATCACCCTTTGCCAAATGCCTCCCCGCTTTAAGTCCGGCAGTATGTATGATGATTGACCACGGCGGTTTTTTCAACGTCCCGTAATGGCGTCCATCCAGACTAACAGTAATTTGATATGGCTGCTGTTTACCTTTGACGGCGAAAGTCAATGTAAGCCGGTCACCTTTGTATAACGGCAGGGAAGGAGACCAAGTTGTCCTTCCAACAGGCCCCAAAAAGACCCGTTCCCCTCCAGTAGGAGTAGACGCCATAGCGGAAACGGAGATTACAGGCTTATTTTCTTTAGCAAAAACACCTGACTGCAAGAGGATCATTAATGCAACAGAGTAAAAGAGATATTTTCTCATGGCATTCCACCTGAAATCGATGTGGTAGAGCTTTTGCTTTTACTGTACCCCCGCCAGCTATGAGCTAAACTCTGAAGTTGTTACGATGTAGGGGTAAAGCATTTGCGTTAGACTCAAAACTATGTCTGCATCCATCGTTCTTCGATGGCAAGAAGCGCGTCGGGCTGTTGGAGGAAATCATGGGTGTCCTGAATCAATTCAAAATGCTTTACTTCTTCGCCGGCGAGGAATTGATAGAGTCTTTTCGCTTTTTCATCGGAGGTTTGGTCAGCCGCGCGTTTGTAAAAATCATGCCCCTGCCGCTCCATATCCATCGCTACGCGGTAGGTCTCCATTCTTGGCTGATCCGTGGCGCCGACTTCTTCAAACGACACTTTGAAACGCTCAAATATACTCTTTATATGCTGTTTCGCATCAGGGGTGGTAAGAGCCAAAAGCTCGTCGATGTCGAAGTCCGACTTGCCGGTAAGAGTGGAAGTGAATTGCTTGATGATTTCGATATGTTTCAACTCTTCGTTTGCCAGAAAGTCAAAAGTCGCTTTTGCCAATGGGTTATCTACGTTGTTCTTACCGTTTTCTAGTATCTCGTAGCTCTTCATCTCATTTTGCAGAGCTGTTTCCAGCACTTGCGTGACATCATTCGCGGTTTGCACCATGCTCGTCCTCCTTTTAGAGTTCTTGAGTGATGATACCCAAACTCAGCAATAGCAAACCGTGGATGAGATGGTCATAATCACGAAACCACGAAAGGGAGAAAACACGAAAAGGGAAGAAGTTAATATGCTACGGCTTGTAGTTCAAAGCCGAAGCCTAGAGTAATAATGCCGACTTCGGCTTTGAACTACAAGCCGAAGTATATTAACCGTGGATTCTGGAGCTGTCAGCTGACAGCTGACAGCTATCTCTCAACTAATTACATTGCCGCCAGGATTTCTTCAGCAGCGGCGATCGTGTCCGCTATGTCTTGATCGGAATGAGCAGTGGAGACGAATGCGGCCTCGAATTGCGATGGAGCGAAGTAGAATCCGCGATCTAGCATACCACTGAAGAACTTGGCATAGCGGGAGATATCGGAGTTTTTCGCCGTGGTGTAATCGGTTACTTCAGTTTCAGTAAAGAACATGGTCATCATGGAGCCTATGCGGTTACTCTGTACTGCGATACCGCTTTCTTTTGCGGCGGAAGCCAAACCTTGAGCCAAAGCCTCGCCCTTTTTGTCCAAATCGGCGTAAACGTTGCTTTCTTTCAATATCTTGAGCATTTCGATTCCGGCTGCGACTGCAAGCGGATTGCCGGAGAGAGTTCCCGCCTGATAGACCGGCCCCACGGGAGCCACGCATTCCATAATATCCCGGCGTCCGCCGTAAGCCCCCATAGGCAGGCCGCCGCCAATTATCTTGCCAAGTGTAGTTAAGTCCGGGGTAACGCCGTAAAGCTCCTGCGCGCCGCCATAAGCTACGCGGAATCCTGAGATGACCTCATCGAAGATAAGCAATACGCCCTTCTCTTCAGTCAACCGGCGCAGCTCCTCCAGGAATCCCGGCTTTGGCGGGATTACGCCCATATTGCCGGCTATCGGTTCCAGAATTACACACGCTATTTCGTTTCCATAGGCGCTCAGAGTTTCTCTAATTGCCGCGATGTCGTTATAGGGGAGAGTTATCGTGTCCGCGGTGAGGTTCTTTGGCACACCTGCGCTGTCCGGTATGCCGAGAGTAGCGACGCCTGAGCCGGCTTTGGCGAGCAAGCCGTCGCTGTGGCCGTGATAGCACCCTTCAAATTTGATTATCTTGTCCCTGCCGGTGTAGCCGCGAGCCAGCCTGATTGCGCTCATAACGGCTTCCGTGCCTGAGTTGACCAATCTTACCATCTCAACTGATAGGACGGCGTCAACTATCATTTGGGCCAATATGACCTCCGCCTCGGTCGACGCTCCGAAGGTAGTCCCCTTCTCCGCCGCCATACGAATCGCTTTGACAATACGCGGATGCGCGTGGCCAAGTATCAATGGCCCCCATGAACACACAAAGTCGATATATGAGTTGCCGTCAACATCATACATCCGCGAACCGGCGCCTCTTTCGATGAACACCGGACTGCCACCGACAGACTTGAACGCCCGTACCGGACTGTTCACACCACCGGGAATCAGGTTCTTTGCTTGCGAGAATAACTTAAGAGAACGATCTATATGCATATTTTTCACCTTGCAAAGTATATCAGCAGGCGGATTTTACAGTCAATGAGCAAGCAAACGGACGCATAATTCATAAAAACTGTAAAATTTGCCTGCAGGCCCGGAACTAACCGGGCTTGCTATACGTCTATATATATGTATTGATCCTTTCCTTCCTCCTTCTAGTGGCCCGCTCCGGCGGGCCACACTTATTGTACCTCCTATATATCTCCCATCCTCAGAAGGAATGCCGGGCCTGCAAGACGGAGTTTAAGTTGGCAGTGTTTAATGAAAAAACCGATGTCAGACAACACGGATAGATTTCTAACCGCAAACTTTGCGCTGCTTTGTGTGGGATCGCTGTTCTTTCACATCAGCTTTCACAGCCTGCTTTC
>JAUSEB010000418.1 GCA_030650495.1 Armatimonadota bacterium
AAAACCTGGGTGGCTTGGTTCTGGACAATATAGAGAATCAAGCGGATGTGATAATGTTCTTTGATGCAAAGCCGGGGCTTCCAAACGCAATCGGCAGCAGGGCGGACGTCCTACATCCACACTTGGGAGAAGGTTGCTACGCATTTGCCGACGGTCACGTATTGTCAAGCAAAGAGGTGCTCAGTCAGTTTCATTGGGTTCCGAAGCACACCGCGCCCAAGCCGGTGAAGAAGGCTCCCGTTAAGAAATAGATGGTTTGTTGAGCGCATTTTCGGGATTCGGAAATCCCGGTCTGGTCTTGGGGTGGGGATTCGGAAATCCCCACCCAGATAGACTCCCTCGACTCCCTCCCAAACCCCAAATGCAGGAATCAACCCTCTATGAAGTCGAAGGAAATCATGTACGGCTGAATACCGCCGGACATGAAGGAGCTTTTTGAATGAAACTGATTTTCCCACTTGCTTTCCTGCTTCTTGTAGTTGCTTCACATGCGAGCGCAATAGTAAACGTGCGCTACGACGCCTCCGTTCCCACGCTGGAGTTCGCCTGCGCCGAGGAGTTGAAAACCGCATTGGAGGCTGCCAAGTTGCAGCCAAATGTTGCGGCTCTCGACGCGGAAATCGCTAATGGCAATGGCTGGACTATAATCGTTGGCCTTCAGGATAAATTAAAAACGATAGACGCCGCTTTGGGCGATCCCAAGCTGGAACCCGAAGGCTATATGCTCAAGGTTAGCAACAAAAAGCGGTTGATTTATGTCGTTGGAGCGGATGCTCGTGGAGCGATGTACGGCGCTTTGGACGTGACCGAATATATCGAGACGGGCGGGAAGCTCAGCGGAGTCAAGTCGAAAATCGAAAAACCCGCGATGCCGATTAGATCATTGAAGATCAATATGCCCGGATGGTCCGACCAGGTCATCACGAAGGAGTGGAAAGACGACTGGGACTGGTTCCTCGCTCCCGACTACTGGCGGGGATATTTCCGCATGATGGCACGGAATAGATACAACATCTCCACCATTTGGCATTCTCATCCTTATGCATGGATGGTGCGCATCCCCAAATATCCCGAAGCAACTATGCTCAGCGATGAGGACATGGAGCGGTTCCATAAGGGGTTTACGTCCATATTCGCCGAAGCCGCAAGGCATGGCATTGATACTTATCTGATCACTTGGAACATACACTATCCACCCAAGTTCGCCAAGGAACACAAGCTTAAGCCTGCAGGTCAAGATACGCCGGTAGTAAGAGACTATATGCGCGAGGCGATTAAGGCCGTTCTGCGCGAATATCCGGGGCTTACCGGCATAGGCACTTGCCCCGGTGAGAATATGCCCGGTCCAAGTGAAGCTGATGAAGCATGGCTTATGGACACTTACGTACCCGCGCTGCTGGAGGTTCGCGGGCCGGCCAAGTTCATTCATCGTTACTGGGGGTCGGAGCCAAAGCCGATGCAGGAGGTATTTGCCGCGCATTATCCGGGCAAGACTTATCTCGACCTCAAATACAACGGCGAGTCGATGTATTCCAGTCCGGCTCCGCATTTCGTCGACCCGGTCTGGCTCAACCAGAAGCCGCGCGACTATGATATTCTGTGGCATTTGCGAAACGACGATTTGTATATATTCCGCTGGGGCGATCCCGAATTCACACGCCAAACCCTTGAGCATTGTGTTGGGCCGGGCATTGCCGGATTCGTGACCGGATCGGAGTACGAGCGTCCTGGTCCGGACAGGCTTTACACCGACTACGGCAAGCAATATCAGACCTGGCAGCAGGATTTCGAGAAGCACTGGATACGGTTTATGCTCTGGGGCAAGCTGAGCTACAATCTCGAACTGCCTGATTCATACTTCAAGCGGCAATTCACCACCCGATTCGGCTCGGAGTTGGGACCAAAGCTGTATAAAACCCAGAAGATTGCAAGTAAGATTATGCCGCTGGTGGAGTCATTCCACTGGAACTATATGAACTTTGACTGGGCAGGCGAAGCGTGCGCGAACCCAAGCCCGGACATCAATACCGCTCGCGACGGCAAGGGCAAGAACCGGAACTACAGAGAGCAGGCCGAGTATCGCGGGAGCTTCAACAACATCCGCGAGTGGATATTCAACTGGACGATAGATGATGGAAACTTCATCGGTATTCCCGAATATGTCGGAAATCTAATAGCCGGTGTGAAGAAAGGCTCGGATGAGGCGAAACGGCAGAGTCCTCTTGAAGTAGCGGACACTCTTGACCTCTACGCGGAGCAAGTGGAAGAGGGCTTGCGGGAGATGTCTCCGCAGGCCGATCAGCCCGGATATAAAGAGGCCGTTAGCTGGGCCTGGGACTTGCGGCTATTGGCCCTGCTAAGCCGTTATTACGCTGAGAAAACCAGAGGCGGCTCTGATCTGCTCTATTATTGGTGCACTGGCGATGCGGCGGCTCAACAGCGGGCTATCTCGTCTCTTACAAAGTGTAAGGACTACTGGCTGAAGATCATCGACTTGGGTGAGAAAGTTTACACGTTCCCAAAAGTCAGCATATATCCTGATCTCAAGTGGTCGCAATATCTCAAGGACATTGACCAGGACATTGCTTTTGCCCAGGCGCCCGCGAAGTTCAAATCCAGAACCGTGACTTGGACCGTGATGGAGCCGGTAAAGGCGTCGAAAGAGCAGTTGGCGGCTTATGAGAAAGGGCTTGAATCGGGACAGCCTGCCGACGGCATTCAGTTCAATAAAGTCCCGGTCGATACAATCGAGATCGATCTCGATTCCACAAAGCCGTTTGAGTTCTGGGTCGGAATGACCAATCAGAAGTCGAGGTATCTGAATCTGCGCCGCGTCTGGCCGAATAAAAAGACCGGCGTTGCTTATCTGCAATACGAACTGCCGTCAAATGCTAAGCGGTGGTGCGTGATGCGAAACGATCTTGGCCGCGTGGACAAGATATGGTACGGCAGTAAGGTCGTTTACGATCTTCAAAAGCAGGGGTCTGAAGCGCTCAAGAAAGGTTTCCCGTTTTTGGTTGAGCCGGGTGTGAATACGCTCACGCTTCGATGTGACGGCGTGGCGGGGCAGGACTGGGGCTGCTCGCTGCGGCCTGAGTTCAAAAACACATTTTCTCTCTCCTCGAAGGCGAAAGACGCGGATAAGATATTGGTGACGGTGAAGAACAGCTTCCCCAGCGTTCCAATTAAAGGTCTCAAATTGAAAGCCATACCATGGGAGCCTGGCTGGGAGTGTATCCCCGCCGAAATTCCCATCGATGTGTCCAACGAGGCGGAGGCCGAATTTACCCTGAAACAGATCGACCCCGCGTCCAACTGGACCGGCGTAACCGTGGAAGGGTATTTGGACAACGAACGGCTGTTGACAGGGGCGTTTACCGAGCTTCCAAACCTCAAGACCGTTCCGGGGATGGCCGGTGATGGGCAGTGGCGCGTGGAGATGATCGATGGCAAATGGGCAATGGTCACCCAACCCGAAGAGAAAAATGAATTTATTTACTACAAAGTAGACGATAAGTTCTTGTTCAACGTAGACCAGGACGTAACTCTTTCAATTGAATACTACGACACAGGCGAGCCTTCTGAGATGAGCGTAGACTATGATTCCAATCTGCCTGGGCCGGGAGATGGCTCATTCCGCCGGGAGACCGGGCGGACTTTGGGGGTAAAAGGATGGCAAACGATGACCATCAAGCTACCCCGCGCAAAGCTCAAAAACCGCGCGCATGATTGCGACTTCCGCCTTTCCGGCCAACAGGGCAAGACGATCAAAGTAAGAGCCGTCGAAGTTACATGAGAATTGAGTTGGGAGTTTAGGGAGGCCTCCCTTTTAGAAGTTAGGAGTTAGAAGTTAG
>JAUSEB010000423.1 GCA_030650495.1 Armatimonadota bacterium
CGCTCGCGGCGCTCTTTCTTCGCCTCAGCATCATCCCGGCGCTTGTCGTCCCGTTCCCTGTCGCGTTCGGCCTTCTTTTCGGCATCGTCGCGGCGCTTATCTACTAACCGCTGATTGGCTTCACGTAGTTTATCTGTGCGCTCCTGCTGTTTCTCGGCTTGGCGTTCCTCCCGATCTCTCGCCTTATCCTCGCGCCTCTCGCGCTTTTCCTGGGACTGCGATGCCGATTGTTCACGGGACATGCGCCGGCTATGCCTGGCTGCCACTGACCGTTCGCTAGCCGGCTCGACCAGCCATCCCAGCAGTGATTTCAGGACGCTCATGGACAGAACCAACTAGGCTTTGTCGAGCCGGGGTCTGAAAGTCCCCGTGCTGATACATAAAGCCTAAAATTGGCGTAGTCGCAGATACGCAAATGAATTTGCTGTGCATAGGGCACCCATAGATTCCAAACTTCTCGATAATAGACGGGCGTTTCATTGTCGGTTGGCGGCGGTGTTATTCCTGGGGGTAGACCGGGTACATAATCCTTGCCGGTTAAAGCGCGATAAATGTCAAAAGTGGCCTTCTGCACCTCTGTACCTAACTGACCGTCAAGCCCCATCTTATAGGCGAGATAAACACCGCCACCAACCAGACCGTAATAAATTAGGTTGTCAGATTGCTTCGCCATTTCATTTCCTCAATAATGTCAATAGGACGAAGGCGCCGCCCAAGATGAAGAACGGCGTCCAATCGGTGTCGGCCTTCGGCGGTGGTTGAGTTACGCCCTGGAAAGCGCCCTGAACCGTTCCGATTGCTGTGTCCTTGATAGCCCTACTGACTACGCGGCTTGTCTCTTGTGGCGAAACCGCATACGAGATGCCTAGAACCGTCAGGGCCGTTATCCCCAACGCCCTGAGCGCCGATATGAGAATAGCTACATAGCTGTCAAGGGTGTCCCTTACCGAACCGCCGGCTTTCGCCCTAACCTCGATAGTGGCGTCCGTGCCGCTGGTATCCGCCCTTACTAACTCAAAACCACCACTATTTATCAACGCTGTGAAGGGTCCACCTAGTGTGATGGGTTGCGGGGAACGAAGTCGGATGGTGAAGGTTGAACCAGCGTCAATCATTACCTCACGCGGATCAGGCTGGCACAGTCCTAGCATTTCCTCAATCGAACCCGGCCTACATTTTGGATTGGGTAGACATTGGAGAAATGTTTTGTCGTAGTAATAGCCCGCCGGACACCCATCGTCGAGGAAATAAGCCATCTGGCTACCGTCGTCCCTTCATCAAGAATAGCAGTAAGACCACGCCACCCACGATTAGCGGGTTAGCCTTCACGAAGTCGGTGATCTGCCCCATGATGTCGTCGC
>JAUSEB010000427.1 GCA_030650495.1 Armatimonadota bacterium
CGCTGTCCACAAACTTCACCCCTTTGGGAAGCTTGCGCACCAGGCCGTAGTTGACCACGGTGTTGCTTCCCAATCTGCGACCCATGGCGCGATTGTAAAGACCTGAGCCAAACCGAACTCCAACGTTATGCTGCAATGATCCGTCGGCGAAAGACACAGCCGCCGCAATAGTATGCCTCTGATCCCAATTGACATAATCCATCGCGCCACCCGGCTCATCCTGCTTCATGTTGGCCTCTGCTCTGGCGCGCATCCAGGTGTATGAAAGCCAGCCTTCCCAACTGTCGCTGAGCTTTTTCTGGAAGTAGACCTCGCAGCCGCTGGTTTTACCTTTTCCGACGTTCACGTAACTGTATTGCGGAATATCGAACTCGTCCAAGACGCTCGTCTTCTGGAGCATATCCTGGTAGGTAATATTGAAGGGCGTGATCCGCATGAGAAGGTTGTCGGACAACTGCCTTTCGAAACCAAGATCGATCGAACTGCTGCGCTCCGGCTTGTCGGCGCCGTTCATCGTCTCGCTTGCGTCGACATATACCATACCGGTGATAGAGGTGGGGGAGAACATCGCGAATCTCCCGGTAGACAAACGCCAGACGTTCCTCTGGCTTTGCCGGAAAGTAAGGCCAAACCTCGGACTGAACACGGAGGCGCGGGTGTCGGGAAAAACTGTCTTGTCATACTTCATTGAGTCCTGCCTGGCGCCGAGTTCCAACTGCCATTTGTCGCTCATCTTGATCTGGTCCTGAATGAAGGCTCCCAACTGAAGCGTATCAACATCTGAGACTCTCTGCCGGTAGGGAATAGCCGGCTCCGCCCCGTCGAAATACAAGACGTAATTGTCGGTGTAGTAACTCTGGCTCGCCGTGAGGTTGACCCCCGCTTTGACGAGGTGCTTTTCCGACATCTGGTTTGTGTATTCCACCTGGAGGCCGCGCTGCTCCGTCCGAGAAGCCGTGGAGAATCCTACAAGCATGCTACCGTCGCCAAAAACGTCCATTATTACACCCTGCTCCGCGGTGTTGTTCAGCAGATAAGGTCTAACAGTCAAGAACGATGACGGGTTGAAGTTGTGGCTCCAAGCCAAGCTGTATATCTTATAGTCTTGATGAAGGAGGTTGCCATCTTCAGCAGGAGCCAATGGGACCAGCGGGTCGGACATATCCGCGCGTCCGCCGCCTTGGGCCAATAGGAGGGACAGCTTGTCTTTCTGTCCCATCGGATAGACAAACTTGCCTACGTGGTCGGCCATCTTACCGCGGACAAGAGGAAGGTTAACGCCGTCGGTCGGCCACCTCTCATAGTCTGTGCTCCAAAGGTAAGTTCCCAGATAGTAGTCCAGTCCGCCTGGTGAAACGTCGCCATATTCGGCCAAGGCTCCCATGAAGCTCTGGCCGCCGCCTATTGTCTCCAGCGAGCCGCCCTGGATCTCGCGGCCTGATTTCTTGATCTCGTTCAACACGCCGCCTATAGCGTTCCCATATTCCGCTCGGTAGCCGCCGGTATAAACTTGCATCTTACTCAAGCCCACCGTCATTAGTCCCGTCGCGAAGCCATTGGTATTTGGGTCCACGACTGAGATTCCTTCTATCATATAACCTACCTGCTGCTCGCGCCCGCCGCGGATGTGAGGCACGTTGGCAACAGGGTCGATGACAACGCCAGGCTGGGTTGATACGAGGTTTGGAACCGAACGAAGATTTGCGGCGTCGCCCCTGGATATCTGCTCCTGTTTGTTGGTAACAAGGTAGAGCGTCGGCGCGACATCTGGACGCACCAAGCTCTTTTCCGCTGTGACGACCGCCTCTTTTTCCTGCGTTACGGCTTCTTCCAAAGCAAGGTTGATGGCCGTAGTCGCGTCCATAACAACCTGCACGTCTGTCCTAGCCGCATCCCCGTAACCGACCAGGCTGGCCGTAACTTCGTAGGTTCCCGGCGGAATGTTGGTAATAGCGTAAAAGCCATTTGCGTCGGTGACCGTAGTCAGATTCGTTCCTTTGACGACGATGTTGGCGCCCGCGAGTTTTGTCCCCTTGGCTGCATCGGTGACCACACCGGAGATAATTCCGGTTGTACCGGCCATCGCCAATTCGGCGACCACGCACATGACCATAGCAACCATGAGACCGATGATAACCAGTTTTCTGATAGTTCCACAGTTCAGCAAGTCTTGTTCCCTCCCAAATGTCAGAGCATCCGGAACGCGGCGATCAACCGCCGCATAAATAGGCCGGCGCATATATTCCGCTTGCTCTCTTTGTCGAAATTATCGGTAATTATACTGTGTTGCAATAGGTTCCGCTGACAATTTATGACAAGATAATTGGCTGGCGGTTCGCCTAAGCTGTCAGCTGTCAGCTGACAGCTGACAGCTTTTCCATCTTCGTTAATCAGCGTTCTTATCTGAACCAGAAAAAACCAGTATAAAAATCAGGGTGAGAGTGGGCCAATGGATGGCACAATCAATGTGACAAGCTGGAAGGCTGGTCGAAACGCGCGAAAAAGGCAAACCTCGCGAAAGCGGGGGACGCAAAGCCACTGGGACTGACGGACCCGAGAAATCGGGAGACAAGTTTGCCAGGCTGCCGAAGCGAAATGCGCATAGAAGGCGGGATACCACCGCTGGGCGCAGTTAGCTCCGACAGCCTGGTTTTTGTTTTTGGAGGTGGCAAATATGTGGACACTTTTCGATCCGTTGGTCAGACCGGTTCAATCGGAACCCGAAAGGGAGGACGCTCTGAAGCGCGCGTTGGCTTTAGGGCATAAGAAAGCGCCTTCGACTCTGGAGCGGCTGTGGCAACTATTTGAGCCTACCGGCCCGCTCTCATCCAGACTGAACGCGCCTACGCACAAGACTAACTGACAGGTATTGCACAATCGAATAATGATACTCCGATAAAGGCAAACCTCGTGAAAGCGGGGGACGCAAAGCCAACGGGACTGACGGACCCGAGAAATCGGAGACAAGTTTGCCAGGCTGCCGAAGAGGCATGACGTTCAGGTTATAGACACTGGAAGGAGTATCAAAATGCCAAAAGTAATAACAGGGAAAAGAATTGGCGCTGATGCGCTAATGGCGCGGTCTCTGGCCGGAATCACCCCGCGATCAAAGAGCCTTCGGAAAGACAAATGCAATCATGTTCTTCACGAAACCGCTGCCTCCAGTGTCTGGAACATCGAGATCGATCCAAGCTTATTTTGTGTAGACATCGACTCAGCGTGGTTTGGGCCGAGCAAGCCGCGTCCGGTCTTCAATGAACATCCCACGGTATTTTCCGACAGGCTGGCAATCCTTTCTAGTGTCACGTGGGGGATCTAACCCTACTGTTTTATCAGCGCTTAACCAATACTGACAATGTCGGAGTCCGGGAATTTAGTTGATGGTTGAGAGAGGTGGGATTCGGAAATCCCGTTTCAGTTATAGGCTGGACGGCAGATGCATAAGCGATAAGGAGGCTCCGAAATGGCAAACGTCTGCAATAAGTACACAGTGCGGGGATGTCCTGCTAGCCATTATCTGAATTGTGAGGCTTATGCGACCCACAGGAACTGTTGGGACGTAACACATAAACCATGCTGTAAGGAGACGGACCTAAGCAAGTGCGCTCTTTGCAGCGTATTTCAGACAGGCCAAGAAGCAATGGCAGGACATTTTAATCAGCGCAGATAACCAGGCGGATATTCGCATTTTGAGCGAGGCATCCTGATAGAATTATCAGGATGCCGCGCCCACGTGTACCGCCTTTAGGGGGGCAATGGACGACATGACAAGATCGGGAGCTATGACTAATGTAAACAGATGGGCGGCGCCCATAGCAAATACGGCAAGCGCCATAGCTGTGTGCGGCGTGGGAGTATGGGCAACGATGGCGGCTCTGTTATTTGCGGACGCGCGCGAACTATTGGCGTTTGGGATAATCGCATTTGCATCCGGCCTGCTCAGGTTTAGAGTGGAGCCGGGAACATTATCTACAGTCCGGAGCGCGAGCGTTGCCGCGCCGGTCTTGATGGCTTCGATGCCGTTTTTAGGGCCGGCGGCAAGCGTCCCGGCGTTATTGGCGTCGCTTGCCCAACTGGCGTCAAGCGACAATGAAGATGACAGACTTCCACGGGTCTTATTCTTCCTGCTGAAATACCCAGCGGCCGCCGTCGCGGGCGGGTCGGCTTATTTGTTCGTCGCAAAAGACCCGGCTGGGTTGTCCAATCCCATATCTCCCGCCGCTTTCCTCGCCGCGATTGCCGTATTTGGACTGGTCGATCTTTTCGCGCGATTATTATCCCGGTCCACGACTTGGGGCGCTAAGGTTTCGCTGCTGAACTATGCCATCGCGGGCGCGACGGCAGGTATAATCGCTCTGTGGATGCAGTTCTGTCCGAGAAACATTATGATTGCGAGCGGGGCGGCGGCGGCGGCTTTATACGCTCTTTCAATGGCGTTGGCCAAGAATCAGACAGATGTAGCTGAGGATGTGGAATCGGAATCGGTTCCGGCGCAAGTGGATGTCAGCGAGTCGGAGCGCCTATCGCTGGTAGACCCGCTTACCGGCTTGGCAAATGACAGGTATCTATATATGTTTCTTCAGCAGGAGATTGGGCGCAGCGTTCGGAAGAACCTGCCTGTATCCCTGCTACTGCTGGATATCGACGACTTCCAGTCAGCGAACCAAAACAGTGGTGAAGAGGCTGCCGACGCGGCTCTGGTCCAGATCGGCAAACTGCTGAAGGATACGCTGCGGGAATACGACATCGTCGCCAGGTACGCGAGTGATGAGTTTGCGATTGCGCTCCCTGAAGCTAAATGCGAGCACGCCTGTGAAACCGCTGAGAGGATCAGAGAGAAAATCGCAAATTATGATTTTGGGGAATCGCTAAAATTAAAGATCAGCGTGGGTGTCGCGACGTACCCGGAACATGGACTTACCCCGGATAACCTCGTTTCGTCGGCGCACCACGCGCTTAATAGGGCGAAGTTTTCCGGCAAAAACCAGGTAACGAGCTGTAACGAGATCATCACTAAGCTGAAGTACGGGACGTAGGTTGGGTGATGGGTGATTTTAGCTGTCAGCTGACAGCTGACAGCTTTTTCTGCTTCGATAGGACTTATCGCAGGTAAAAGACAAGCTCTTCTTTAAGGTAGATATTGAATGTTACCTTGAGAGGAGCTTTTTTTGTGAAGTTTACTTTGGCTTTATCTATCATTTGCTGCGCTTGCGCGGCGCTGGCTACAACCGCGGGCGCGATTGAGATCGACGTTAAGAAACTTGGCGCAAAAGGCGACGGGAAGAAAGACGAATCCGCGATTATTCAGAAAGCCTTGACGATGGCGGGCAAGCAAGGTGGCGGGACGGTGTTTCTGCCTGCCGGTAAATACCGCCTGGACCATGCGCTTATTATCCCAACCGGCGTGACCCTTACCGGTTCGTGGAAAAGTCCCCATCATTCACAACAAACCGGCGGAACAATTCTACTTGCGTACGCTGGCAAGGGTAAAGAAGACGGTCCGGCGTTGATCGAGCTTTTACCCAGCAGCGCCGTCCGAGGAATGACGATTTTTTACCCCGAGCAGAAGCTTCCCGACCCGATACCTTACCCGTGGACAATTCAGGGATCGGGAATGCATCCGAGCGCGGAAGATATAACTCTCGTGAACCCTTACAAGGGAATCGATTTCGGAAGCAAGCCTAATGAGCTGCATTACGCGCGGAATGTTTATGGGTGCCCGCTTAAAATAGGTGTATATCTCGACAGTTGCACTGATATTGGCAGGGTCGAAAACGTGCACTTTAATCCTCACTATTGGATGCGATCCGACGCCAAAGGATTGCCTGGTTGGAATTTCTTGATCGATTACCTGGGGAAGAACCTGATAGCGTTCGACATCGGCTTCAGCGACTGGGAGATGCTTGTGGATACTTTTTCCTTTGGGGCGAAGATAGGCTACAGGTTCAGAACCGGCGTAAACACTCCCAAGGGGTGCAACGGCAGCTTTGTGGGTATAGCCGCCGACTCCGCAACGCGCGCGATTGTGGTTGAAGATTGCAGACACTATGGACTTCTCATATCGAACGGCCAGTTCGTCGGCAAAGATAATGAGACGATAATGGAGGTCGCCGCGACGAACACGGGAATAGTGCAGCTAACCAACTGCGCATTCTGGGGAAAGTGTGGAAAAGCCGTGTCTGTGGACGGCAAGGGATCAGTCAGCCTGAGCCAGTGTAATTTCCAGCATTGGGATTATAGCGAAAAGGGCTTGCCCGCTGTCGAAGCGCTTGATGGCGATCTGATCGTGCAAGCCTGCCAGTTCCAGATTGCAAGAAAGCAAGTATTCCTGGGAGAGAATGTTAAGACCGCCGTGATTCAGGGAAACCGGTTTATGATGTCCACGCAGATTGAGAATAAGAGCAAGGGCAGTGTGGAGATCGGGTTGAACGTGGTGCGGATGGAACCGTAGGGGGACAAGGTGATAGGTGTTGGGTGATAGGTGTTGGGTTGATGATTCTATTTCGGACACCTGCATAGGCACGTAAACGAGTTTTCGCACTGCTACACCGCTAGGTGTTGACAAAATAAATGTTGACAAAATAAATTGCATCACTGAGACATATAATGATATGATAGGCCGACGGTTGTCCTACAAGGAGTTGATAGCATGACGACGCTTTACGGGCAGTTTGACGCAATGATTGACGCCGTGCTGTCCCCCTCGCCCAGAGGGAGGGAAGTCAGCCGCCTCAAATGCATTGACCTGTTCTGCGGCATAGGCGGGTTTCACGTCGCCGCAAAGAACATGGGGCTTGATGTGGTGTTCGCGTCCGATATTGACGAGGCGGCGCGTGCCGCCTATCGGTACAACTACGGTATGACCCCTGCTGGAGATATAGTTTCCATTCAGGCTGAGGACATACCCGATCACGACATCCTCTTCGCAGGCTTCCCTTGTCAGCCGTTCTCGATTATCGGCAGCAAACGCGGCACAGATGATCCTCGCGGAACTCTGTTCCTTGAGATTCTCCGCATAGTTCGCGTCAAAAAGCCGCTCGGAATAGTTATGGAGAACGTCAAGCAGCT
The DNA here is from genome assembly GCA_030650495.1 of Armatimonadota bacterium. Classification (GTDB taxonomy): domain Bacteria; phylum Armatimonadota; class UBA5829; order UBA5829; family JAUSEB01; genus JAUSEB01. The sequence goes on from JAUSEB010000427.1 coordinate 7,069, forward strand.
TGCCACCGCGCAGCACGGGGCGGTTCTCCGTCAGATCCTTGGCGACCTGCAAGGTATGGGCTATTCAGTCGATTGGCGCATCCTAAACGCACTCGATTTTGGGTTGCCGCAAAAACGCGAGCGCGTCATAATAGTGGCTACGCTTCAGACGTTCGGCAAATTCCCTTGGCCTACCGAGAAAGCTCAGATGATCCAGCTTGCGGATATATTGGAGAAAAACCCTGATCCAAAGCATTTCGTTTCGGAAAGGATTCGCGCCAAACGCCACGCGGCTCACAAAGCGCAGATTTCTCCGTCAATTTGGCACGAGAACAAAGCCGGGCATATATCCAGCTATCCATGGTCATGTGCGTTAAGGGCTGGAGCATCTTACAACTACCTATTAGTAAATGGCGAACGAAGATTGACTCCTCGCGAAATGCTAAGGTTGCAGGGTTTTCCCGACAGCTTTAAGATAACCTGCAACGACTCTCAGACGCGAAAACAGGCGGGAAACGCCGTGCCCGTTCCGCTAGTAGAAGCAGCCATAAAGGGGGTACTCAATGTCCTTGGACGATCCAAGATTGCGCGGGAGTGCCAGCCGGCGCACCGGGCCATACCCGCTAGGGCAATTGCCAGACAGACTTCTATATGATATTGCCAAACAGCTTGTCCATCGCCTCGCCGTAGGCCATAGCGACATTACTGGCGACGATTTCGGAACGATCTTCGCCAACGCCGTGGGCGGAGAACATCGAGGTCGTCCACTAGGCGTAGCGGACGTGGTATTGAATGGGTGCGCCTGGTCTGTTAAGACCGTGTATGACAAGCACCCATACGAAAAGCCGGGCGTCAGGCTAATCTCCGGGCGGAACTCGCCGGACTATTCTTTTGGCATTCCGAACCCACGAGCAAACCCCGAAAACACTGGGCGTGCCGTGCTATCGGTATGGAACGCGCGGGTGAATGAGGCACTAAATCAGCATGACGACTTACGCATAGTCGTCATGCTACGCAACATGGCGACTAGAGAATATCGCATATTCGAAGAAGAAGCCCAACGCTTCACTCCAACAGATTTCAGTTGGTCGTTCAATCAGCGGGGCAATTTGGAGGGGTGTAACCGGGTCACTGGAGCGCATCAGTTTACGTGGCAACCACACGGCGGCCAGTTCACGGTTTTTCGCCACATCCCAGCTTCTGCTCGTCGATTCTCAATCAACCCAAACGTGCCAATGATGTCACCTGACATCATCCTAACTGGCATAGGGTTCCAGCCTCATTGGATAACTGTGCATGAACAAGATTAGCAGCACAGCTCGAAGCCGCTTTTTATTGCATCGGTAGGTCTTATGCCGATGCCAAAGGCACCGCTCTCCTCAACTCTCTTGACTCATCTTTTTATTCGGCATTTTAGTTAATCGCTCCTTCCGGCAGGAGGGATATTGCTCTTTGTCGAACTGTAGAATAGCTTGCGCTGAAACATGAACCACAGGAGGCGGAAAGACGTTATGGAATCGAAAATCGCGGCACAGATGTACACTCTCAGAGACTTCACCAGGACCCCTGCCGATATTGCGGCTGCAATGAAGAAGGTCAAGGGCATCGGCTATGACGTGGTGCAGTTGTCCGCGCTTGGGCCGATAGATCCAAAGGAACTGAAGAAGATATTAGACTGCGAAGGGTTGACGGTGTGCGCGACTCATACGTCATTTGATAAGATGAAGAATGAGCCTGAAGCGGTGATCGAGGAGCATCAGCTCTTGGGCTGCAAGTACGCGGCAATAGGCTCGATGCCCAGCGAATATAGGAACCCGGAAGGGTTTCACAAGTTCGCAAAGGACGCCACGGAGGTCGGCAAGCAACTGGCCAAGGGCGGACTAGTGTTCGGTTATCACAACCACAGCTTTGAATTGGAGAGGTTCAACGGGCGCACGGGGCTGGAGATTTTGTATTCCGAGAGCGATCCGAAGTACGTTACGGCGGAAGTGGATACTTACTGGATTCAGCATGGCGGCGGCGACCCGGCGGCGTGGATCGACCGGCTTGCGGGGCGTCTTCCCCTACTCCACCTGAAGGATATGGCTATCACCAACGATATGAAGCAGTTGATGGCGGAGGTCGGCGAGGGGAATTTGAACTGGTTGGCGATTTTGGACGCGAGCGAGAAGGCGGGCGTGATTTGGTATATCATCGAGCAGGATATTTGCCAGAGAGACCCGTTTGAGAGCCTGGCGATCAGTTTGCGAAATTTGAGAGCTATGGGGGTTCATTGACATTAAGAGGTATCGGACATGGATGTCCAAGGCCATCAAGTTGAAGGTTGAATGTTGAAGGTTTAAGGTATTGCCGCCGCCACGATCTCCTTCAACATTAAACATTACATCCGTGGCTTGTTTCGGGATTTCCATTCCGCTTCGCTCCACTCAAATCCCGAAACAACGGTTCAGGCTTCGGCTTCAAAAAACAAGCCTAAGCATAGGATTCAAGGAGAATGGAGATTTGAAACACGTAACGATTTTCAGGGATAATACGCGTTATCCGAGTCATGCGAGCGCTTGCGTAGCGAAGAATGGCGACATTGTCATTGTCTTCCGCGACGCGCCTTACGAGCATATTTTCTCTCACGTTGATCCAAGGGCTTCGATAGGTATGGTTAGATCGTCGGATATGGGAGAGACCTGGGACCCGGCGACAAAAACCACTATCTATGATCCCGGCGATGAGATCAACCTGAACGATCCTTCGATAACAACCCTCAGCGATGGGACTTTAATAGTCACCGCCTTTAACTCGCACTCCCCGTGGAAGAACGATGGGAAATGGGGCGACAAGATCGTGGCGGTGAGAGGGACCGACTATTTCTATGTATCCAGCGAGCGGTGGATAGTCGTGCTTAGGTCGTTCGACAATGGGGCGACTTGGGATGGGCCTTATACCGTTGACGCATCGGCCTACAGCAAAACCGACGCCGCGATTTTCGCCTCAGTTGCTGAGTTGAGCGACGGTAGACTGTTGATGCCTATCTCGGTGACGAATCATGAAACAGGCAAGCACATGGCGGCTTTGCTTTGCTCCACCGACAAGGGGAAGACGTGGGGGCCGTATTCTAAAATTACCTCATGGGGTAATGAAGAGAACCAGATGAGTTTCGGCCTGCCTTCGGTAATTGCCTATGATGACAAGCATTTGCAGGCTGCGGGATGGAGCAATGTTGAGGCAGGGACGCTTATTTCCTCGTCCGAAGACAGCGGAAAGACATGGGGACGGCTCCAGCCCGTGGTTTCAAAAGGCGAGTGTTCGCATCTCTGCCTGACGGATAAGGGGACAACAGTGCTGTCTTACGGCTACAGGCGGCCTCCTTACGGCATAAGGGTTTGGCCGAGTTATGATCAAGGCAAGACTTGGAACCCGGCTCATGCGGCGGCGCTTCGCAGCGATGGCGCAATGCGCGACCTTGGCTATCCGCGAACGATACAGCTTCCAAACGGAAAACTTCTGTGCGTGTATTACTTCAATGTAGATGATAAAAACCGCGATTATTATAACGAAGAAAAGAGCTTGGAAATCTGTAAGGCGTGGAACCTGAACCCGCCGCTTTACACTTACCAGGTGGCGGGCCTGCGGTTCATTGGCGGAACGATATTTACCGAATACGAGTTGGCCGAACTTGACGGGACGGCGACGTTCGAGCCGGAGCTGAGTGAGAATCAGCCGACGCTTCTTTAGAGCGCAGTAGCCTAGCCCTTTATGGGCGACAGTTTGATTGTAGCATAGCCCTTTATGGGCGTCGAACGGGCACAAGGCCCTAGGCTACATATCTGGGATTATATTGATGGATGTAGACAAGGACTTGGCGCGCCGCCGCTTTTCGCGGGCGGCGCGCTCGTACAATAAATGGAGCAAGCCGCAGGAGCACATGGCCGAGCGGTTGATGAGCCTGCTGCCGGAGGAAAAGCCCAAATCGGTCATGGAAATCGGCTGCGGAACCGGGCTGCTGACTGGACATTTGACCGGAATCTTCCTTGATACATTGATAACGGCTATCGATATAGCCCCTGGTATGATTGAGCAATGCAAACGTGAGTTGGCTGGAAAAAGCAATGTGAAATATATAGTTGCAGACGCCGAAGAGCTTGATTTGCCGGAGAGGTTCGACTTAATCGTAAGCAGTTCGTGTTTTCAGTGGTTTTCCGATATAGAGAGAACTATGCGGCGGCTTGCGGCGCATCTGGCGCCTAAGGGCTGTCTGGCATTTGCCGCGCCGGTGAATGGGACGTTATGCGAACTGCAGTCGTGCTACGAAAAGGCGGCTCCGGGGAAGAAGTCGGGACATGCTCTACCTGAGCCTGAGAGTTTTTTGCAAGCAATAATAAACGCGGGTTTGAGAGTGGAAAGGTCGGAGGTCGAGACGCGGATATTCACATACGGGCGGCCTGAAGACGCGCTTGAGTCGCTTAGAGGAATAGGCGCAACGCGCGCGGTTCGCAATGGGGGGCCGGGGCTTTCGAGAACGCAGATCGGAAAAATGCTGGAGAGTTATAAGTGTGATTTTTCCACTGAGGACGGACAAGTGACCTGCACTTATAGGACGATTTACGTCCGGGCGAGGATTTGACGTTGGGAGCAGTTTTCATCACGGGAACGGATACGGGTGTTGGGAAGACGGTGGTTGCGGCAGGTCTTCTTGCCAGCCTTCGCGGCGAATATTTAGATGCTGTTCCGATGAAACCGGTGCAAACTGGAGCCGAGTTGGAAAACGGGCGGCTGGTTTCTCCGGATTTGAGGTTTTGCTTGAAAGCCGCTGGTTTGAACATCAAGTATGAAAAAAAACGGCTTATGTGCCCCTATTGTTTTGAACCGGAGTGCTCTCCACATTTAGCGGCTGAGATGTCGGGAGTGAGTATTCAAATTGAAGAGATTCTTCGCTGCTACAATAAGCTTCTGAGTACGCATAAAACAGTCATCGTCGAGGGAGCCGGTGGAGTTCTCGCGCCGATTAGTGAATCCGAGACGATGATGGATATTATCCGAGCTTTGGCAATCCCGGTTGTTCTTGTCGCAAGAAGGGGGCTGGGGACGCTTAACCACACACTGCTTTCACTGAGCGAGTTGAGGCACAATAATGTAGAGGTTTTAGGTGTAATATTAAACACAGTTGGACTCGATGGCCCTGATTATATTGTCCAAGATAACGTTAAAACTATTGAAAAATTTGTAGATGTGCGAGTTCTTGGAACTATCGGGACGATTGCGGATATGAGCGCGATTGGCGCTAGTTTTCGGGAATTTGTTCCCGGATGGGAAGTCGTATTGGATAGGTTGACGGCCAAATGAGCAACGAGTCTTATTGGCAGAGAGACATACGGTCGGTCTGGCACCCGTACTCGAAGATAGCGGAGATCGAATCGGAGCCGTTTCCTACGATTGTTCGTGGTGAGGGCGTGTATTTGTTTGATGCCGATGGCAACAGATACATCGACGGGATTTCATCCTGGTGGGCGTGTAGCCTTGGGCATGGGCATCCGAGAATTGTCGAGGCGATCAAACGCCAGGCGGACGCGCTGCAGCATAGCATGATCGGCGGGATGAGCCATCCGGTTGTGATCGAGCTTGCTGAAAGGCTCACGGCCATTTGCCCGGATATGCTCAACAAAGTATTCTTCGCAAGTGACGGATCGAGCGCGGTCGAGGCGGCGATTAAGATAGCGACGCAGTATTGGCAAAATATCGGCAAGACTTCCAAAACCAGGTTCGCTTCCATTGATGGCGGATACCACGGGGATACGCTTGGAGCTGTGTCTGTCGGCATGGTGGAAAGCTTCCATAAAGCGTATCGTCCTCTGCTCTTCGAGGCGTATAAGGCTGAGTCACCGTATTGCTATAGGTGTCCAAAGGGAAAAGGCAGTTTCGGCAAAGGGGTTTCCCGAAACAACGACAACGATAAAAGGAGTTTC
>JAUSEB010000430.1 GCA_030650495.1 Armatimonadota bacterium
CCAATAGAGGCGCAAATGTGTTGGTCGTGATGACGAACGACGCCTGGTTCAAGCGAACCGCGGCGGCGGAACAGCACTACGTTATGTCAATTTTGCGGGCAGTAGAAAATCGCAGATACGTTGTCAGATGCGCCGCGACCGGCATATCGGGTGTTATCGATCCTTGGGGGCGTACAATTGAGTCGACGGGCATATTCCAGCGAAAAACAATAATGCAGACGATTGCGCCCCGGACAGAGAAAACCTTCTACACGCGATTCGGCGACTGGTTCGCCTACCTATGCACTATGTTGTGGATTGCAGGAGCCGTGTTCGAGCGGGCTGCATTTGCCCGGCGCAAACGCAATTGACGATGTGAAAGCATGACGGTGTTTCGGGAATCTTGTTCCCGAAACCCACTTACCTTCCGTATCCCCGAGTAGCGAAGCATATCGAGGGGCGGTACAATCACACAGCTATGATGGTTCTTGGTGCGCGACGTGCCTTGGGAACTTGCTGCTTCTCTGCCTGGACTGGGCTTCCACGGGCAGTTCCTCTTCCATGTTTTGGAAAACGGTGCAATGACCCTTGAGGGCGCACGAGTCTTGCCATCCTCCGCACTTGCACGAGTCGCCCTTCAGATCGCACCACTCCACGTTACCGGCAAACCACCAATAATCGCACTGTGCCAATACGCTATCCTCCTGCACGTTGACACTTTACAGCAGACGTATTGCTGCTTTGTACGGATTATCGGCAGGAATGGTTGTCGGTTGTAGGTTGGTTTAAGCTGTCAGCTGTCAGCTGACAGCTTTTTGCGTGATCCGCGTTCTTCTCTGAACCAAACATCTAATGCAAGAAGTGACGCGCGCCGGTGAAGACCATCGCGATGCCGTATTTGTTCGCCAATTCGATGACTTCCTCATCACGCACTGAGCCGCCGGGTTGGATGATGGCAACTACGCCCGCTTTTGCCGCTTCCTCCGGTCCGTCAGCAAATGGGAAAAACGCGTCCGATGCTAACACCGCGCCCTTAGCTTTCTCTCCGGCCTGCGCAACAGCGAGGCGCACGGAGTTTACTCTATTCATCTGGCCCGCCCCAGCGCCGAGAAGCTGGTTGTTGGCGGCAATCACGATGGCGTTTGACTTGACGTGCTTGACGACTTTCCAGGCGAATAGAAGCTGCTCGATCTGCTCCGGAGTTGGGGCCGCTTTGGTAGCCACCTTCAGGTCTTCGGGCTTCAGATCGTGTATATCCCTGTCTTGAACAAGTATCCCGCCGGTGACCTTCTTAATATCCTTTGCGGCAATGGTGTTCGGAACAGCGCCCAGCATAGACGCGACTTCCAGTAATCTCAAATTTGCGCCCCACTTGCGAAGCTCGGTGAGTATGGGAATCGCCTCCGGCGCGAATCCAGGAGCGATTATCGCCTCGTAGAACGAATTCGGAGCGGTTATGGCTTCCGCCGTGGCAACATCAATCGGCCTGTTGGAAGCAACTATGCCGCCGAACGCCGAGACCATATCCGCTTCTCGCGCCTTCACAAACGCTTCAGCGAGGGTTGGGGCCATGCAGCAGCCGCAGGGGTTCGTGTGCTTTATGATCGCAATTGCTGGTCCATCGAACTCTTTGACCAACTCGAATGCCGCGTTAAGATCGTAGATATTGTTGAACGACAACTCTTTACCCGAAAGCTGTTTTGCCGTTGCGACCGACGGCTCCGCCGTGCCCGGCTCTCGATAAAAAGCTGCCTTCTGGTGCGGGTTTTCGCCGTAGCGCAAATCCTGGACCTTTTCGAATCGCAGGTCGATCTCTTTGGGAAACGCGGCGTCCTCCGGGGCAAATTTGGCAGAAAGGTAGTTGGTTATCATCCAGTCGTAGGCGGAAGTATGCGCGTAAGCCTTTGCGGACAGCCTGGCTCGTGTGGCCTCCGATACGCCTCCGGTATTGCCTATTTCATCGAGGACGATTGGGTAGTCAGCCGGGTCGACGACTATCGCCACCGCCGCGAAGTTCTTTGCCGCCGAGCGAACCATCGACGGTCCACCTATGTCTATGTTTTCGACCGCATCTTCCAGCGTAACGTCGGGCTTGGCGACTGTTTTGGCAAATGGATAGAGGTTCACGACCACCATGTCTATAGGTTTGATGCCGTGTTCCTCGATAGTCTTCATGTGGTCGGGCTTGGTCCTGTCGGCAAGTATACCTCCGTGGACAGCCGGGTGAAGTGTTTTAACGCGGCCTTCAAGCATTTCCGGGAAGCCGGTTACATCGGATATGCCGATGACATTAACCCCTGCTTCAGACAGGGCTTTGGCGGTGCCGCCGGTCGAGATGATCTCCACGCCCTTCTTCTGAAGCTCTTTGACGAACTCCACCACTCCGGTCTTGTCGGACACGCTCACAAGCGCCCTACGGACTTTCACTTCCATTTATTTGCCTCCTTTTTCGCCGCCCAGGCAAACAAAAACGCCCAGGCTCACTAAGTTGATTAGTCGCCCAGGCGTACGGCTTTCGCAAAGGCCGGCGCTCCATGTGGTCAATTCCACTCTACGCCAGTCACACCGGCCTGATAGTTATCATTCATAGTATAAAAATGCCGAAAGACGTTGTCAATGAAAAAAGAACGCGGACTATAGGGTTTTCAGTTGGATTGCCCGAAATCCAGTCCGATGTTCTCATTAGGCTCGAAATTTCTCATTGTCCAGGTGAGTCTGCTTCCGCGTAGGAAATAGTTGTTTGGCCGCGCTGCTTCAAGGACGTATCCTTTTGGCATATACGAAATGTCAACCGCGATTACCGCTTCGCCGATAGGTCCCTTCCAGTTCCTGCCGGTCGTCAAAATGTAGTGGAAGAAATGATCAATTCGGTTGGTTCTGATAAAGGCATCGCCGAGTGGGCTGCCATAGATATCAACTACTTTGCGCGTTTGTCCCGGAGCGAAACTAACGTTCTTTACATACCATGCCTTATATTGAGACTCGGTGGTAGGGCGGGCTTGCGCAAATCTTGTCTTTATAGGCTTACCGTCTACATAAGAGCGGAAATTCCGCAGATTCGTGGATTTGATCGGCCGCACGTCACCAGATGCATGAACCGGAAACCCCATCTTGACCGTAACCGGCGATTTGCCCTCGTTCTTAAAAAGGAATTCGCACCTGACCTTGGCTGGCCGAAGCCCCATCAGCCTCACGTCCACCCTCTCTTTGATAAGCCGGATGGAATCATGCTGTCGCATTGGCTCGACTGTTCCACCGGCGCCAATCATAGCGGTGTCATTTGCAAATATGGGCAGTGGAAGAAGCAGTACGGACAGAATAACAAGCGTTCGTCTCACGGTTTGGCCTCCTGTATTCGGCAGTTTTCAGCTACAAAATCATGCGCTATTGCTCTGAATCTGCCCCAATCGGCCCATTTGCCCGGCAGGCTGCGGAGATGATTGGCAATGCTGGGCAAATCGGAGATTGGGACATAACGAAAATCGGTTATTTGCTCATCAGCGTCCGCGCAATTTGGTTCCTCGGATGTCGGCTCCATCAAATATATGTAAGATGCAAATGTGGCTGCCTGGTTGCCGCATCGGAACAAGTAGTTCAATTCTCCAAGGAACTTGTCCACGGGCAAATCAAGACAGGTTTCTTCCATCAACTCCCGCCGCAATCCATCCTCAGCCGATTCGTCAATATGTATGCCGCCGGAAGGCAATCGGTAAACGCTTTGCGGGTAGAAAGATTTCGTCATCAATAAAACTTGTCCATCCGGACGGGGAATGACCATGACGACTTCCGCGTGGGTTCTCTTCATCTCTTTGCCGAGCTTGATGAAGTCGAAGAACTCCTGTCCAACTTCCAGTGTGTGCTCTTGAACAGTATCTATGTTTGCGCCTCCGTAGTTGTATGTCCGACAGGCAGAGTTTCGCACGTTGGGGTTGTCGTGTCAAGGTGGATTCAGGGAAGAGGCCGTTGCGATAGAGCTTGTTTTGGGCGGGTTTGGGACGCTCGCGCGTGTCGAAGCCGCTTTTGGCGCGTGAAAAGCAGCCTGTGGGGCGGTTCAGGGCGCTCGCGAGCGCATTTATCCCTCAACCCTCAACTAAATCAGAGGGAGGTCTAAACGACTCTACCCTTGCTTTAATTGGCAGGATTTCCGAAAATGTAAGCGTAAGAGTAGTTGTGAGCCTAGGAACGAAAAGCGGGAATGTTCAAAAACCGTCATTCCGAGGAGGAACGACGAGGAATCTGCTTTTTCTCAACCCGCAACCACACTCAAAAGCAGATTCCTCACTGCGTTCGGAATAACGTGGCGCGTGATGCCATGGGGTTTTTGAACACTCCCAAAGCGTGTCCCTAAGCATAGCAACATATAAGCATAGAGCCATAAAATCACTTTAGTCGAAGAAGGTTTGCGGTTTGAACCCAAGCAGACAATTCAAAACGGCGGTCTTATCGCTTATTCTACTCGTCGGAATAGGCACTGTCGGCTTCATGTACATTGAAGGTATGAATATATTAGACGCCTTGTACATGACCGTGATCACGCTCACCACAGTCGGATTTCGGGAAGTGGAGCCGCTGGACGCTTACGGCAAGATATTCACTATGGTCGTGGTCATTGTCGGTGTAACGCTCGCATTTTGGGCTCTTGGCAGTCTTGTGGACTTGACGGTCAGTGAACGCCTGTGGCGTTCCTTGAGGAGACGGAAAATGGAAAAAGAAATATCGAAGATGAGGAATCATCATATAATCTGCGGTTATGGGCGAATGGGCCAGCAGATAGCTAAGGACTTTGCACAACACAACGTTCCTTTTGTGGTAGTGGAACTCAATCAGGAGCAGCTGCCAAAGCTGGACGCCGGTGAAATTGCGTATATCGAAGGAAACGCCAGCGACGATAAGACACTCATCGCGGCAGGTATAAAGCACGCCGTGGGCTTAGTGACGGTGTCGCCATCGGACCAGGACAACGTATTCATCACACTGACCGCGCGTGTGCTGAACCCGAAACTCCACATAGTCGCCCGTTCGATACTCGAAGAGAACGAAGATAAATTAAAACGCGCCGGCGCCGACGTGGTGCTCTCCCCCTATGTGATGGGCGGGAGAAGAATGGCGACTGCCGTTTTACGCCCGCACGTCATAGAATTCCTCGACACGGCCATGCACAGTGAGAATCTCGACCTCCAGATCGAGGAGGTTCGGATAAAAGAGGCCGCGAAGTTCGCCAACAAGACAATCCGAGACTCCGGCATACGGCAGAAGTCAGGGTGCATCATTCTGGCCATCAAAGACGGCGGCGGGCAATTCGCCAACAATCCATCTCCCGACCGTGTTTTAAAACCGGGTGAAATCATGATAGTAATGGGATCTCCCACGCAATTGACGGCTCTTGAAAAAATGACTGGACGCGCGGAAGCGTGAATGAAGCCCTGGTCCAAATTGTCTGTGTGATTGGTGTTCTTGCTGCATTCGCGTTGATCGTTATCGGCCTGCCTGGGACGATTCTGATCGTAATCGAAGCCACAATCTACGGTTACGCCACCGGATTCAAAGACTTCTCTCCTTATTTCCTTCTACTTTTGCTTGTTCTCTCGGCTTTCGCGGAGATTGCCGACAACGTGATAGGCGCTGTCTGGGCAAAACGCGCCGGATCGTCATGGCAGGGGATCATTGGGTCCGTCATCGGCGCCATAGTGGGAGCCATGGCAGGTTCCGCTATTGTGCCTGTGATAGGGACCATCATCGGCGGGCTGATCGGCTCATTTGCCGGGGCTTATGTCTTCGAGTACCATAGACTAAGGGATGGTGGAAGAGCGGTCAAGGCCGGTTGGGGAGCATTCGCCGGGCGTATGTTTGGAATTTTATTAAAGCTCTTGATCGCCGTCACTATGGCCGTCTTGTTCCTAATGCGCTTGTTCTGACGATCTGGTAACTCCATCGGTGTAGGGAAACACAAGTTACTGATAATCGAGCGCCATCGACCTATTTTAGTGTTTTGGGACTGAAGTCCCGATACATCAATACACCTATTTTTCCAACGCCACAGCCTCTATCTCTATCTTCACATCTTTCGGTAAACGGCACACTTCGACTGTTGCCCTGGCGGGCGGGTCAACCTTGAAATAGCTCCCGTAGATTTCGTTCACCACGGCAAAATCATTCATATCGATCAGATAGATCGTAGTCTTGACTATGTTCTCAAGCGATGATCCCGCCGCTTCCAAAACCAATTTCAGGTTGTCCAATACCCGTTTCGCCTGCTCTTTAACCTCATCCGATACGATCCGCCCCGTGGAGGCGTCCATTGGAATCTGGCCTGAGACGAATATAAAACCATTCGCCTTTACCGCCTGCGAATACGGTCCAACCGTTGGAGCTTTATCAGTCGAAACGATGCTTTTTGGCATTAATATCTCCTTTCACTCAACCGGTTCGGGCATTTTGCTTGAGAGCGCTTCCACAAATCGCGGAGGTGGAGCGCAGCCATGACGGCGGCATAAATGGATCTGTTCCCATGCCCCGTCATAATCTCCCTTCAAGAAAAGGGTCACTGCCAGGTTATTATACGCTTCACCATACGAAGGATCGATTCGCAGCGTCTCTTTGAACTTGGAAATCGCCTGGTCGAGCTTTCCCTGCCGAGCGAGGGCAAGTCCCATACAACAATGCGCGTCCGTGTAATTGGAGTCTATGCGGAGCGCCTCCGAGAGCCGGGCAATAGCTTCGTCGAATTTCCCCTGCAGGTAGAGCGCTTTCCCAAGATTGGCGCGCGGTTCGAGCGAATTCGGGTTGAGTATTATCGCTCGCTCATAGTGCGTGACCGCCTCATCGAGCCGGTCCACTTTCACCAGCGCAATACCAAGGTTATTATGCACCTCAGCCAAGTTGGGCCTTATGAGCAAAGCCTCCCGGTAACTCTCTATCGCTTCCTCTATGTTCCCCTCCTTCACCTGCGCGATACCAAGGTTATTCCACGCCTCAAAGTAACCCGGCTTGATGCTCACTGCTTCGGAATAATGGTCGATTGCTTTCTCCAAATCGCCGTGTTTTTCCAATTCGCCGGCCAAGAGAAAGTGAGGCAAAGGATTGTTCGGCTGTACTTCTATCGCATGGCTGTTGAATATCATACTGTTTCGCCATGTGCTTACCTGTTTGTAGGATACGGCCATAAGCAGCAATACGACTATACAGGCTGGGATGACAAGTGGCGATTGCTTTTGTGGAGCAATATTCGGGGGCGCCGGTCGTTTGGAGTTTTGATTCTTGACCGGCTCCACGCGAGGCGCGAATAACTCCGATATTCCCCAGGTTATGATTAAGAATATGCCGATTAGTGGCACATAGGTATACCTGTCGGCCATTGCCTGGCTTCCGACTTGCACCAACCCGATCACTGGGACAAGAGTTACCAGATACCACAGCCATCCCACGGCAAGATATGGCCGGCGCCGCCGATTCCACAACAGTGCCACAGTCAGGAGCGCCAAGACAACGGCGGACCCAATTACCTGCCACACCTCCAGTGTCCGGCCTGGGTGTCGGTAAAAAAACGTCAGATTATCCGGCCAAAACATCTTGATGATGTAGGTCACATACGCAACCAGGGCATTTGAAATACGAGCGCCAAAGGGGACGATTTCCGGGGAACCTATGGAGCCGCCTTTTTGCTGGAATATGTAGGTTACGACGCTCGATGCGATAGTAAGAGCAAATAGCGGAAACTTCTCCAGGACAAAATGCCACAGGTTTTGTTTCTTTTCACCTTCATATCTACGAAGAGGCCAGTAGTCCAATAGCAGCAGGACAATAGGCAGCGTCACAAGCATAGGCTTTGCCATAAGGCCGAGAGCGTACACCAATAAGAGTGGGATATATCTTCTCACACTTGGGCTTTTGCTGTAACGGATGTAAGCGAGCATTGTAAGCATCCAGAAGAAGGCGCTGAGCACGTCTTTGCGCTCGGCTATCCAGGCGACAGACTCAACATGAAGAGGATGAATGGCGAACAGCGCGGCAACAAAGGCGCTTCTCCAGATATAGCCCGTCATCCGGCTTATTACAAGAAACAAAAGCATGGTGTTCAGTATATGAAACAGGAGATTGGTAAGATGATGTCCCCATGGTTTGAGGCCGAATATTTGGCAATCCAGCATGTGAGACAGCCACGTCAGCGGATGCCAGTTGCTCTCATGCCCCGTGGTGAACGCCCAGACGACTCCGGCTTTCGTAAGTCCGGCTTGTACTTTTGGGTTTTCCGAGACATACCTGGGGTCATCGAAGTTGATGAAATCGAACCCCGTGGTCTGGATGTAAACCGCCAGCGTAATGGCGATCAAGATCAGGATAGCTGAAAGGTGAGGATTTGCGCGTAAAGACTTAATCATGCTTTTCGTGATACCTTTGCCCGGAACTATTTTAACCTCCCCCAACCCCTCCTTCGTAAGGAGGGGAGCTACAACACTTCCCCCCTTTAGAAGGGGGGATTGAGGGGGGTATTGCTACTTATCGGCGCATTATTACTTATGACTACGCTCCCGCAAATGTGGTTCCTTCTATAGGTTTCGCACCTCCGGCTGGGTCAGGGCGACTAGCGTCATTATGGCCGCCACTCCGACCCCGCCGGCCACCAGCGGAACCGTTACTCCAAAACTTTTTGCAAGAGAACCGGCAAGCAAGTTGCCGACCGGAGCCATTCCCAGAAAAACGAATATAAACGCGCTCACGGCCCGCGCGCGAAACTTGTGGTCGGAAATGGTCTGCACGAGCGTGTTTATCGTCTGATTGTAAGTGACACTGGCAATCCCGACCATCAAGAATAAAAAGGCGGATAGCGCGTATATTTTGGAGATGGACAGCATAATCAGAGCTATGGAATTGATAGCGCCCGCAATGAGCAGCGCCTTCCCCCGTCCATTTCCCCGCTTGTCCCCAGCTAACCGAAGCGCTCCAAGTAATGCCCCTACGCCAACGCATGAGGTCAACGCGCCGTAGCCGGTCGCCTTGACCTTTAGGACTTCCGAGGCAAGCTCAGGCAGCAGGGTCAAATATTGCATTACGAAAAGACTCTGTACCCCGCCCATAAGGACGAGCGTTCTGAGTACCGGGTGTTTATATACATAGCGAATTCCCGCGATCAGGTCTTCCCATATAGGGTTGGACCCATCCAAAGCTGGAGACGTATCGCTTCTGATCATAAACAGAGCGGCTATAACGGCTATGTACGAGACTCCATTGAAGATAAAACACCATGCCACACCTATATGCGCCAGCAACAATCCCGCCAGCGCGGGGCCTAAAATCCTTGCAACATTGAACGCGGCGGAATTCAGCGCGATGGCATTCATCAAATCGGCTTTTCCGACGAGATGGATAGGCAGCGCGTGCCTGGCTGGTGTTTCAAACGAACCTGCAATACCCGCACAAAAGGCAAAAACAGCTATTGTCCACACGCCAGCCAGGCCCTTCGCAACAAGGAAGCCGAGAAGGAAGGCGTTCAACATGAAGATGGTCTGAACGACGATCAAGAGCTTACGCTTGTTTATCCGGTCGGCCACAACGCCGCCGAGTAGGGTCAAGAGCATCGGCAGTTGCCCAAAGAAACCAACTACGCCGACTTCAAATGACCCGCCTGTTAGCTGATAAACATACCATCCCTGGGCCGCGAACTGAATATGGCTGCCGATCCATGAGATGACCGTCCCGCCCCAATATAGCCGGTAATCGCGATTTCGAAGCGCGCTAAACAATACGTAACTCTTTCGTTGTATGAATGGGAGTAAACGGTTACATATTATCACATCGAGTTAGGAGTTAGAAGTTAGAAGTTAGGAGTTAGGAGTTAGGAGTTAGAATAAGATCCCACCCCAACCCTCTCTAAAGGGGAGGGAGTTGGCCGTTGTTTCGGGATTTGAATGGAGCGCAGCGGAATGGAAATCCCGAAACAAGCCGCGTAAAGGAGGGGGTTAGGGGGAGGTCTTCCCTTGATATTCTGCGGGAATGGTCTTTTAGCAGAGACTGACGGGCTTAGTCTATCGCAATTCCCGCAGTTTGTAGGCGGCGTGATTGCCGCGGGAACTGCCTTTTATTTAGTCCAAAGCTTTATCCAAACACACCGTTCCCGCAGCATACTAAACTCATCGCTCGTTACTCATCGCTCATCGCTGAATTCACTCTGTTGTCTCGGGCATCTTATTTGACAGCGCTTTGAGGAACTGTGCATTAACCTTGCCGCCGTATTTCTCACACAGATGGACCTCTTTCCAAGCCTCGGGGTATTTCTCTTGGAAGAAAAGCGTTATCGCAAGCCCTCTATGCGCTTCGGCGTATCTTGGCGCGATGCGTAGAGCATCCATGAAATGCTCTCTGGATTCGTCGAGCTTCCCTTGCTCGGCCAAAAAGAGCCCCAGATGACAGTGAGCCCTGGCTGAGCTTGGAATCCCCTTTTGCCGTTTTGAACTGGGATGAGGGGCCTTGTTTATGCCCTTTTGCCGGAATTTTGCCAAACGGAGGTTGTTGCGAGCCAGGGCGAAGTCGGGTTTGAGCCTCAGCGCCTCCGAGAAATGAACGATAGCTTCTTCATAGTTATTCTTGGCAATCAGCGCAACACCAAGGTTCAAATGGACATTGACGACATTGACGCTGTCCGGGTCAACCTGCAGCGCCGCCTTGTACTGCTCTATCGCCTCATCGTATTTGCCCTTGTCCGCAAGAATCGTGCCCAGATTGCACCGCGCTTCTACGAATTCCGGGCAGAGATCCACCGCTTTTCTATAATGAACGGCGGCCTCATCCCATTTTCCTTTCATCGCCAGAGCTGCTCCCAATAGATTCTCCACGGTTGCATTAGGCCCCGTGACTTTCAGAGTATGCTCGCATAGCGTTATGCTGTCGCGCCAATAGGTTACCTGCAATGAGGTAAGATACATAAGGGATGCAATCACAAATATGGCGGGTATTGCGAGCAGGTAACGCCGCTTATACATATATTGATATTTGGAGAGCAGGTCAGGGACTCCCCAAGCGATGATTACAAAAATGCCGATGAGCGGCAGATAGGTGTAGCGATCGGCCATTGCCTGGGCGCCCACTTGCACAAAGCCAATCACGGGCACGAGGGTTCCGACGTACCACAACCAGCCAATTGTGAAGTAAGGGTATCGGCGGCGAGCCAGAAACGCCAGAGTGAACAGACCGGCAAACACGATAAGTCCAATTGCGAGCGAGGTCGGCGGAGTTGCGCACGGATGGGGATAGTACAATCCCAACTTTGCCGGCCAGAGCATTTTTCCCATATAGCCCGCGTAGGAGACGACAGCATTTGCGATGCGTTCGCCAACCGGGTTTATCTCCAACTCCATAACAGCCCCGGAGTTACGTTGCACAAGAAATGTTATTACACTCGATGCCGCGGCAAGAATGAAGAGCGGTATCTTTTCCTGGACAAAATGCCACAGGTTTTGTTTCTTTTCGCCTTCATATCTGCGAAGAGGCCAGTAGTCCAATAGCAGCAGGACAATAGGCAGCGTCACAAGCATAGGCTTTGCCATAAGGCCGAGAGCATACAACAATAAGACTGGGATATATCTTCTCACGTTTGGGCTTTTGCTGTAGCGGATGTACGCCAGCATTGTAAGCATCCAGAAGAACGTACTGAGCACGTCCTTGCGCTCGGCTATCCAGGCGACAGACTCAACATGAAGAGGATGAATGGCGAACAGCGCGGCAACAAAGGCGCTTCTCCAGATATAGCCCGTCATCCGGCTTATTACAAGAAATAAAAGCAGGGTATTTAATATATGGAGCAGTAGATTGGTCAGATGGTGACCCGCGGGTTGGAGGCGATAGAGCTGATAGTCAATTATATGCGTCAGCCATGTCAGCGGATGCCAGTTGCTTGCGTCCGAAGAGAAAAAAGCCCAAAATACGCTATCTTTGGTCAAACCTGACTGGACATTGTTGTTGAATGTCACATACTGAGGGTCATCGAAATTGATGAAGTCATTGCCAAGTGACTGAGCATAAACTGCCAGCGTCACTACGACCAAAAACAGACAAATCCAAAGATGAGGTCGAACATGAAGGATATTGTTCATTTGTCAGCTCACATTTATATGTTAGCACATTCGAGGTTGTGAGACTATATGTTGGTTGGGGGGTAATAGTTCAGTTTCACGGGAACGTCATTCCGACCGAAGTGGAGGAATCTGTTTTTTTCCGTTGTTTCGGATTTGAGGGTGGGCAGCCAATATCTATAGGTTTACAGGGAGCGCGTGACCCAACCCGGAAATCCCGAAACCTCCGAACAGCGCAATCTGTTTTTTTTCGGACACTCGGCGCTGAAAAGCAGATTTCTCGACTGCGCTTGCGCTCCGCTCGAAATGACGGTGTGCGGAAGACTGAACACATACGTTGGGGGTTGAGGTGGGATATAACTTCTAACTTCTAACTTCTAACTTCTATTTTTCCCAGGAAACAGCTTGGATTTGACCAACCCCATCTTCGCCAGGCGGTAGGTTAATGCGGTGGATAGGCATCCGAAACCGTACTTGACGCTGCGACGGAAGTTGATGGACGAAGCGTCGGGGGTATATTTTGTCGGGCAGCTAACCTCTCCAACCGTGTAGCCAAACCATAGAACCTGCGCCAGCATCTGGTTATCGAACACAAAATCGTCGGAGTTGGCGTCGAGCGGAAGTTCTTGTAGAATTTGCCGCGAAAACGCGCGGTAGCCGCTGTGATATTCGGAAAGTTTCGCCCCAATCAGCAAATTCTCTATTAATGTCAGAATGCGGTTGGAGATATACCGCCAGAGCGGCATTCCCTCCTGCATGGCGCGTCCTCCCAATATCCTCGACCCGATTACACACGGATAGAGACCGTTGCCGATGAGAGATACCATTGCCGGGATCAGCTTGGGGGTGTACTGGTAATCCGGGTGGACCATAATAACAATATCGGCGTTTTCTTCCAGAGCCAGCCTGTAGCAGGTCTTTTGGTTTGCGCCGTATCCGCTGTTGATCTCGTGCGCGTGCACTTTTGCCCGTTCGAGAGTTCGAGCGACGGCAACGGTCTCATCGTGGCTGGCGTCATCAACTACAATGATTTCATCCACGATGCCTTGCTCCATGACTTCTTCGTATGTGACACGCAGAGTCTGTTCGGCGTTATATGCCGGCATCACCACAACGACTTTTTTATCTTTGAACATAACAAACTCCAATAGAATCAGCGCGTATCACTTTCGCGGCTTCCATTCGATAAATCGCATAGGTTTATGCACTCCAATTATAATATATGGTTCCGGCGCTAATAGACCAAATGAGTACGGCAAGGGGCCCCACAGATCGGAATAGAACCCCGCGCCTGAGCGAGGATCCATTGTAGATAGCCATCTAGCTGTTCCGGGCACAACGCCGTCATACAGATATGCCTCCTTCTTCTTGAAAGTCGGGGATACATTTGTGTTGTTTGGGGGCACGACAATCAAATCCGAAGGAAGTATATAAGTGCGTAAAATATCTAACGACTCCGCACCGCCCCGCTCCATGTAGTATTGAAATCCCCAATGTCCCAGGAACATTAATTTAGTTGCCGCGGGCTTGTATTTTGTACAAATTACTTTTGCCGATTTGCGATGTTCATTTGCCCATTGAAAATCAGCCCAGGTAACCCAAAATGTGATAATAAGCGCGGGAATAAGCGGTAGCGCCAGGCGCGGCCACAACTTAGCGCCTTTCAACGCGGCCAGTTGTTCTATCCGCCGTACGATTATGATACTGGCGGCTGGAGCCATTGGGAGTATTGACCGCGCATTAATCGTCCAATTTATTAAAGATGCGAAGATGATAGTCCCGACCACCCATAGAAATATAAGACCTGTGTCCGCGTCCCTGTGGCGAAATAAATCCGTAATGGTAAGAGCAAGCAGGCTGAAACCGCCAACAGCAAAGATTGCCTGTTGAGCAACCGCTACCCATAGTATCGCCCCGGAGTCATCTATATATGAAAAGAAACCTATTTTTCCAATGCCGATAGTTGTAAGAGCAAACACCACAGTCAAGACGACGCCAACAAGAATGCCTTTTCTCAACCATATTAAAGGGGCATAAAAGACTATGGTAATGATTGTGCCCCCGACAAATGTAAGACCGACCAATGCCTTTGTAAGACCGAGCGTTGCCTTAGTCATCATAGCTGACGTATATTGCTGCTTTACAGCG
>JAUSEB010000438.1 GCA_030650495.1 Armatimonadota bacterium
CAGATGGAGTAACCGGCAGCGGGGTAAATTCCGATAACGGAAGCTCCAACCCTTATGATTTGGCCGACGATGCTACTTTTCCTTATCTGAGCGACCCCTATACTGATACTGCCACTGGAATAAGCTATGCAACTTATCAAGCTTATATAAACGCAAATTCGCTATTGATAAGCGACAACATCGATGGCGACGCTGATAGCAAGATCGTAATTTCATCAGAGACGGACGACTTTTCGGCCTCAAATGCTTTCGGCAGCATATCCTGGGACAAATCTGAGGGATTACTTACAATAGACGGCGTAGTGCGAATGAATGTGAGCCTGGATCTCGGTAAGAAGAACAACACCGTCACTTACACTGGAAACGGCACGCTCTTCTCAGATGGCGACGTTCGCGTGCACTCCGACCTCCTTTCACGGTCCACCTTCCCCACCGTGGACTCATTAGGCGTAATGACAAGCAAGATAATGTACCTTGCAACCGGAGGCGGAGAGTCACAGGTGAACATGACGGGAGCTTTCTACGCTCAGAATAAAGTGGTTAGCTCAAAACAAAATGAGATCGCCGGCAGCTTCGTAGCAGGCTATTTCGATCTCGGAAGCAACGTGCCGCATCTGTACCAGGTGCCGGCCCTATCGCGATTCCTCCCTGGTGGCCTGCCAAAAGGAACAAGCTCCGCCACCATCACAACGCTCAGTTGGCGAAGGCTGGGTAGTTAATCTTGCCCCGGTGTTTCGGGCGTAAGAGTTCAGTCTTCCGTGTATTGTCATTTCGAGCGGAGCGCAGCGCAGTCGAGAAATCTGCTTTTCAGCGTTATGTCTCCGTAAAAGCAGATTCCTCACTTCGTTCGGAATGACGGTCCGCGGTGATTTCGATCTATTCGTAAATAATCCGGATTCAATCCCTCGATCAGGAAACCGGCGCCCCAGCATATTGTCCCGATTGCAAACGATGGAGCCACGGCGGCTAACTTGATTGTGGGGATTATCTTTGAAGACGCAATACGCCCAATGTCCGCCATTGCCCGGCGCGCCATCATTGCGGGAGCGACTAACGAACAGAGCAAACGCGACCGCACGGCCCACCCGCCCGGCAGCAAGCCCGACCTGCGCAGCATCACCGCGGCGCGGCCCCGCTGCAATTCATGTTTCGCGTATGAGCCGATCGATGTCCGATGATGGTGGCGCACCCTGATATGCGGGACGAGAAGCAGTCGCTCTCCATAACCGTGCAGGCGGCTGTTAAACTCGTAATCGACGTACATCCTGAGGGTCTC
>JAUSEB010000447.1 GCA_030650495.1 Armatimonadota bacterium
GGCTCCGGCATCTGGTCGTACAGCCTTCTCAATACGGGAGCCATCTTTATCGAACAACGCCCTGCCACTATCATCAAATCCGCCTGGCGGGGAGACGCGCGAAACACCTCCGCGCCGAATCGCGCCAAATCGAATCGTGACGCCGCCGTGGACATCATCTCGATGGCGCAGCAAGCCAACCCATACATAAGGGGCCACAGAGAATACTTCTGGGCCCACCTTAATGCGCTGTCGAGATTCGTAAACGCCACTCCGGGCACAATCATGTAACGCTCTCCTGATATGGTGATTGGTGATTAGTGGCTAGTATATTACTAGCCACTAGCCACTAACTCCTAACTCCTAACTTCTAACTTCTAACTTCTAACTTCTAATTACCCCTTCCCCTTATCTATGTTGCGCTTAATTCCCTACTTTTGTTATATGTTCTGAATTTCCCGCGACGCCTCCGTTTGACGGATACGTTAGATGAATCGGCTCTAAAACCTTCTTCAGTTCATCTTCGGGAAGGTCCAGCCGCTGGCGGGCAACCTCCAGCAGGCCCTTGCCCGTCTTTATTGACTCTTTGGCTATTTCCGCCGCTTTAACATACCCGATTTTTGGCGAAAGCGCGGTTACCAGCGCAACGCTTTTTTCAGCGTATTCTTTGCATTTAGCTTCATTCGCGGTAATTCCTCTCACGCACTTTTGGCTAAACACTTTCGCGGCGTTTCCGAGGATTTCCACGGATTGCAGCAGGTTGTGAGCGATCACAGGCATCATCACGTTAAGTTCGAGCTGTCCCGCCTGGGTAGCCATTGCGATTGCCAGGTCATTTCCCACAACCTGGAAACACACCATGGACACCATTTCCGCAATGGAAGGGTTGACTTTCCCCGGCATTATCGACGACCCCGGCTGCACGGCGGGCAGATTGATCTCCGCAAGACCGGTCCTTGGGCCGGAGCTGAGCAGGCGCAGATCGCCGCTTATTCTAATTAGTTCAAGAGCTACTCCTCTGAGAGCCGAGGAGACCCGCGCGAAGTCCGCCATGCTTTGGGTTACTTCAAATAGATTCTCTGCCGGTTTGAGCGGCAAACCCGTCAACTCCCGCAATCTCCGTACGACGCGCTCTCGATATTCAGGATGGCTGTTTATCCCCGTGCCGACGGCGGTCGCGCCGATGTTCAGCCTATGCAAGTAGCGCGCCGACTCACTGATCGATTCGATGCCGTGTAAGACCGCTTCGGCGTAACCGCTGAACTCCTGTCCCAGCCTTATCGGAACCGCATCTTGCAAATGGGTTCTGCCGGATTTGACGATTTTATCGAACTCCACGGATTTGGCGCGGAGGTCTTCTTCCAGACGCATCAGCTTTGGAACTAACAGATCGTGAATTAGCGTAAGGGCGGCGATTCGCATCACCGTCGGGAATACATCGTTGGTTGATTGCGATGCGTTTACGTCATCATTTGGGTGAATAGCGCCGTAATCGCCGCGCGGCCGTCCAAGCAACTCCAAGGCGCGGTTTGCGATCACCTCGTTCGCGTTCATATTGAACGATGTTCCCGCGCCCGCCTGAAACACATCGACCACGAACTGGTCATTCCACTTGCCCTCGGCGACTTCCTTCGCGGCCTCCGCGATGCTCTCGCCTACCCGCATCGGCAAAACGCCTAAAGACATATTTGTCTCAGCGGCGGCCAGCTTGACCAGCCCGATAGCCCGTATCATTTGCCGGTGGGGTTTTATTCCACTTATTGGAAAGTTCTCTATAGCCCTCTGGGTTTGTGATCCGTAATATGCTTCATCCGGAACCTCCATCTCACCCAGGGCGTCACGTTCAATTCTCATAGTCTTTCTCCTATTTACGCTTCAGAACCTTTATACCCGGCAAGCAAGCAATCTGAACCGTATGGGGGAGGTTGAGGGTTGGGGGAGGGAATTCCAAAAGCTGTCAGCTGTCAGCTGACAGCTGACGGTCAGTTCTTGACCATATACAACACACGGGCTATTCTATCTCTAGTTAAGTGATGGAGGCGATTGATGAATACATATCGTGTCGTGCAGGTAGGCTGCGGGGCAATGGCTCACAAGTGGGTTGATATAGCCAATGAAAGGCCCGATTTAGAGATGATCGGGCTAGTTGACTTAAATCACGCGACAGCGGAGAAGTGCGCCGAGTCCCACAAATTACCGCTTTCCATCGTCTTCGATACTCTTGAAGAAGCTCTATCGAAAGCCAAGCCCGACATCGTTTTCGACATCACGATTCCATCAGCCCATTATGACGTTACACTGAAAGCCCTCGCCGCCGGATGTCACGTCTTTGGCGAAAAGCCGATGGCCGACACGATGGACCGCGCTAGGGAGATGGTTACCGCCGCAAAAGCTTCTGGTAAAATTTACGCCGTGATGCAGAACCGCCGTTATCTTCCTTATCAAAGGTCACTCCGCGCGTTTCTGGAATCAGGTGGAATTGGCGACATTTCGACAGTCAACGCTGATTTCTACATCGGCGCGCATTTCGGCGGATTTCGAGATCTCATGGAAAGCCCGCTTGTTTTGGATATGGCGATTCACACTTTCGATCAGGCCAGGCAGATCAGCGGGGCTGACCCTGTCGCGGTCTACTGCCACGAGCATAATCCGAAAGGCTCATGGTATCGGGGCAACGCCTCCGCGACCTGCATATTCGAGATGACGGATGGGATTGTCTTCAACTATCGCGGGTCGTGGTGTTCGGAAGGATTAATTACTTCCTGGGAAAGTGAATGGAGGGTACAGGGGTCAAAAGGCAGCGCCAAATGGGACGGAGTAAACAATCTGGAGGCGGAAGTAATTTCGGTCGCTGAGGGTTTTATGCGTAAACACGAATCGGTGGAGATACCAGAAATCGCTATGCCTCTTACCGGCCATGACGGCTGCGTGGACGCGATGATGACGGCGTTACACGAAGGCCACGATCCCGAAACCGTCTGCATGGAGAATATCAAGAGCCTGGCGATGGTTCACTCCGCCATAGAAAGCGCGAGGACAAAGGAGCGGGTGGAAATTTCGATTTAGCGGGGTCGGAGTCCTCACGAGATTGAGTGTCGATATCTAAAACCACACAGTCCGCAGATTCCAACAAGAAGGGGCACAAATGATGCCGGCTCGGGAACTGGTTCAGCGCCTTCAATGGTGGTGGTAATTGTCCAATTATAGATGTGTGGATAAGTTGCGCCATAGTCAACTGAATGCGATGCCGAGTCTATTGTGAGCCCGATACGCTCAATTGTGTATCCTTTAAAATCTACGAAGTCGGGATTCTGCTGCTGTCCGGCCAATTCATTCAGTGGTATCCAGTAACCAATGTCGGAAGCCCAGAGCCTTACATCATCGGGACGGCCATCACTAAGTTGGCTAACGAATGAGCTGTATTCCGGATCATCTAAGTCCGACGAGTCCCAAAACGTCCGTCCGATGTTGCTGAATATGTCAATGCCGCCATTCGCTGAAAAAGTGCTGGTGTCTGGCCCGTTGAATAAGAAAGTCCGTGGCGACACAAACCTCTGTCCGACAGCTAGGCTGATAATCCAATCACCCTCTCCCGATGCATTAAATGTTTGACTCATGGTATACGACCCTATCACACCTGCGGACGCTACACTTGCTAGTTGAACCGCTACAAGCAGGCAAATAAGAAACAGCAGGTAATTCTTCATTGTTTTCCTTTCCCTCCCTTGAATCGCTATGTTGTCCACCACAACCCGCTCCCGCCAAGGGAGAGGGGATTCCTTGCCCCATTACCCATCACCCAATACCCAACACCCGTTACTCCACCCCACACCAGTCCATTATGAACAGCGTAAGCGCCTGGGCTGCTTTAATGATGTCGGGGATTTCAATCTGCTCTTGAGCGGAATGCGCGAATGCCAAATCGCCTGGGCCGAACACGATGGTCGGTATGTTTCCGCGATGGTAGAACAGGCGGGCATCGGTAGAGGCTACCAGCCCCGTCGGCTCACTTGGGGGTCTCACCTGGTCGGCTGCAACGCAGAGCGCCTGCACGGCGGGATGGTCCACCTGCGTCTCGAAAGCGTCGTTGTGCAGCCTTGAGAAGTCGAGCGAGTAATGGTCCTTTGTCCATCCATCGGCGCCTTGCTCCACGGCATAACGCAGTTCCTCCGCGATCTGAGCAAGCCGCTTATTGGGCAGGAACGCCACTCCGCCTTCTATAACACAGTCACCTGCTACAGTGGCCGGCCATTCCCCGCCGCTGATGGTTCCCAAATTAACGCATACCGGACTTGGGTCATCCGAGAACAGTGGGTGGCCCAGTGATTCTTGTCTCAATTTCGTCTCGTAATCGCGCAGGACATTAATAAGACCCATCATCTCGAATACGGCATTTACGCCATCCCAATACTTGCCCATGTGGACGGATTTGCCTTCGATTTTCAGCTTGTACCATAAGGCTCCTCGATTAGCGGGACAAACCAATAACGTGGTAGGCTCTAAGATGACCGCAGCGTCCGCCGTGTAGCCCTGCCTTAATAGCGACAGCGAACCGTTTCCTCCCGGCTCCTCTTCGATCACTATCTGAGCGTTGAGGTCTCCTTTTAGCCGCACGCCTAGTTCCTGCAATGCGCGCAGGGCCAGCAAAATGGTGACAATCTGCCCTTTGGCGTCGCATGCCCCACGGCCATATACCGTGGCGCCTTCCCGCCGGGGGACGAAAATCTCTTCCGGGCCGGGCACAACGTCGCTGTGCGAGTTCAATATGAGGCTGCGCCCGCCGCCGGTTCCCGGTATCTGGACGATAACATTGTTGCGCCCTTCGTAGCTAGTATGTCCAACCACGTTTGTGTAGTCCTGGTCATTAACAATGTCCTCATCGATTGGAGCGTATTGAGGCCGGAGTCCGCCCAAAATAGAGAGATAATCGAATAAGAATGACTGTATCTCTTGTTCGGTTTCAACAAGACTGTGATACCGTATCAATTCACAGAGCAGGCGGGCGGTGTTGTCTTCCTGCCCTTTCAAAAACCGTTTGACTTTATCTACTAACAAACCCCAATGTCCTTTCCATTTTCCATGGCGCTTGTAAGAGTTCAGGATTGGTGAGTACCTCGTCATGCTGAACTTGATTCAGCATCTATTCTACGAAAGGATAGACCCTGAATCGAGTTCAGGGTGACGTGTATTCCTCATCAAGAGTGAACTGTTACCAGCGCTTACATATTATTACTAATGCGCCATGTGCGAAAAAGCCTCCGTCTTTGCTAAAATTATAGCAAGCAGCCAAATCGCAATGAATCCGGTGGTCAGATAAACCACTATTGATGTTCTCTCATGTTCGCTCCATTCCGTGATCAACGCGAACCCTACTACGTAGAGGAAACTTCCCCCGGCGTGGGCGAGGAGTATCCCAAGCCATATATTTGAAAACCCGGTTGTGGCGATTAAACCGATGAACGCCCCAAGCCCCGTCGTGAGTTCTATCAACACGGTTGTGATAAGCGCTGACTTTTTGCTGAAACCCGCAAGTCTCGCCACGGAAGTCAGCGCAAGCCCTTCGGGAATCTTGTGGTATGAAACGGCGAAGAGAATCAACACTCCAAGCATCGGAATGGACGATTCGGCTCCGATAGCAATTGCGAGTCCGTCCATCGTGCTGTGGATACCCAAAGCGATCATTAGCAGAATGCCGAGCCGCAGATAGCCAGTTCGCTGATCGATAGCCGAAGCCGCGCACGCCGGACAGATAAAGGACACGTACTTGCCGATAAAATAAAATACAAGGACGCCTGCCGCAACGGATGTAAGCGCGTACGTCCAACCAGCAAGCTCGATTGCTTCCGGCATTATGTGCATGAGTGTTACGGAAAGCAACGCTCCCGCCGCAAAGCTTACCAAGGCGCAAAGCGTTCGGTGATTTGTCCCTTTGCCGATCATTCCCAGCAGGCCGCCCAATACGGCCGCCAGCACCGCGATACCGGCGCGAACAAAAATTAACTCAGTGGCTATGGCTGATCCTCCATCTATCGAAAACGTGTCCCTAAGTATAGCATTCTAACTTCTAACTTCTAACTCCTAACTCCTCCCTCACTCCACCGTCCTCAGCAGCCGCATGCCGTTTGCGATTACAACCAGCGCGCTTGCCTCGTGGCCGATCACTCCTCCGGCCAGTGTCAGACGCCCCAACAGCGTCGTCACGACAAGCGTTATGACCACAATGACCGCAAATGCCACATTCTGCTTTATCACCCGCAGTGAATTGCGGCTGAGTTTCATACTATAGGGGAGTTTCGATAAATCATCCGCCATTAAAGTAATATCCGCCGTCTCCAGCGCGGCGTGCGACCCGGCTCCTCCCATGGCGATTCCAACGCTCGCCGCCGCAAGGGCGGGAGCGTCGTTCATCCCGTCACCGACCATAGCGACCCTGCCATGCTTCTTCACCAATTCCTTTATGGCGGCCACTTTCTCTTCGGGAAGCAATTCCGCGCGCACTTCGTCTATTCCCAGGTCACGCGCCACAATCCGCGCGGTTATGTAGTTATCGCCGGTAAGCATCATGGTCCTGTGAATGCCGTTTAAGCGCAGTTTCCGCAAAGCCTCCGCGCTCGTTTCCTTCACCGTATCCGCCGCGGCTATGATCCCCATCAACTCATCTTCTATGCCGACGAACATCAGCGTCTTTCCGTTTCGAAGGGCCGACTGCGCCTCCTCGGTTTCGGGCGGTTTCAGCCCTATGTCGTCAAGCAAGCGTTGATTGCCGATATAGTAAAGCCGGCCGTTCACAACCGCTCGCGCGCCTTTTCCCGGCATAGCTTCGAAATAAGTTACCGCCCCCGGAGAAACTCCTATCGCCGCCGCGCGCGCCAGTATAGCCTCCGCCAGAGGGTGTTCAGATCTGCTCTCGATAGTCGAGGCTATTGACAGAATTTCATCCTCTGAGTAGTTGTTCAGAGGGATAACGTCCGTGACTTGCGGCTTTCCGCTGGTCAACGTGCCTGTCTTATCGAATGCGATGACGCCTATCCGCCCCATCTCTTCTAAATACGCGCCGCCTTTTATCAAAATCCCATGTTTCGCCGCGTTCCCGATGGCCGCGACTATTGCGACAGGTGTGGAAATCACGAGGGCGCACGGGCAGGATACTACTAACAGAATGAGCGCTTTGCGGAACCAAGGTGTGAACTCCAGGCCTAAGACCAGTGGAATGATTGCCAGCGCCACAGCGCCCGCGATCACTAAAGGCGTGTAAATCCGCCCAAATCGCTCGCTGAACCGCTGTGACGGAGCCTTTTGGGCTTGCGCGTCCTCGATAAGATGGATGATCTTGGAGAGGGTGTTGTCCTGCGCGAGACTCGTTACCCGAACCTCGAAAGAGCCTCGCTGATTGATTGACCCCGCGAATACTGTATCGCCGATCCCTTTTTCAACGGGTATTGACTCACCTGTTATCGCCGATTGGTCGACCGCCGAGCTTCCGGTAACGATCTGCCCGTCAACCGCGATCCGATCACCGGGTTTCACCACAACGACCTCATCCACGCGGATGTCTTCGATCGGCGTTCGCTGCTCGGCTCCATTTCGCTTCACAAGGGCGTCATGGGGGAATAGATCGACCAGGCTCCTGATTGACCGCCTGGTCTTGTCCACGGTGTACCACTCGAGCGTTCCCCCAAGCGAGTAGAGGAAAAGAACCATTGCGCCTTCCATCCAGTCGCCAAGGGCCACGGCTCCAATGGCCGCCGCCGTCATTAGGAAATTCGTATCCAGCGTGAAAGAACGGACGCTGTAGAATCCGCTTCTGGCGGCATGAAAGCCTCCGGCAAGCAAAGCAGCGGCGTATATCGGGTTGAAAACAACGGAAGGAGCGTCGAATCGGGAAAGCAGAAATCCAAGCGCAAGGAAAAGACCGGATAGCGCCGTCAGGAATACCCGCCGGTTCTTCCACAGCGGGGCGGCCTCCGCGCCGCGAGCGATTCCCGGTATGACCGTGTCTCTTTCGGCAACGTCATAGCCCAACTTGCGAGTGCGGCGGACGATGTCGTCGTGTAAAACAGCTCCGGTGGTATATTCTATGTTCAGGATGGATGTCGCATAGTTCACGGAAGCCCAGATGACGCCGGCCATCCTCGACAACGCCTTTTCCACCTTTATCGCGCAGTCTGGGCAATCCAGTCCTTCAAGGGTCAGGACTTCGTGAGTGTACCGGCGGACGATCTCCACGCCGATCTGTTTCGCCCGTTCCTCCACGCGTTGTATGGAAGTGGAGCCTGCGTCAAAGGTCACGACGAGCGAAGATGACTCCTCATCTATCTCGACCGAATGCATTCCCTCCATCCCAAGCAGGGCTTCCTTCAGCCGTTCGACGCATCGCTCGCAGCCTTCATAATATTCCGGCAGCACGACCGGTATATCTAGTGTTTTTGTTTCCAAATGTCTTCCGTCATCATATAGCGCTGACCCTATATTACCAAATATGGCGCCGGAAGCCTAGCGGGTTGTCAGTTGTCGGTTGAGGGTTGAGGGTTGAGGGAAGGGAATCCTATCCTTCGGCTTGTTCTTTGAAGCCGAAGCCTGAACCGTTGTTTCGGATTTGAGTGGAGCGAAGCGGAATGGAAATCCCGAAACAAGCCACGGATGTAATGTTGAAGGAGATCGTGTTGTAGGCAATACCTTCAACCTTCAACCTTCAACTATCCCTCGACTCCCTAAAATTCCCTAAATACTTTGTTGACACCTGGTAATTACACCTGTAAAATGTCGTGTAGAAGTTTCCGCTGGAAAACTTGGACTGGCGGGGCGCGATGGGCAAGACTATCGCTATATTTGGGATCATTATTCTGGTCTTTGGCCTGTTGGTTATGCTGTTCGAGCGCCTGGGAGCGCACAAAGGACTGTTGCCGGGCGATATCCTGATCCGGCGTGGGAACTGGACCATTTACTTTCCAATAGTCACGTCCATCGTTCTCAGTATAGTCCTTACGCTCATAGTGATGGCGGTCTCTCGCTTCAGCAGGAGATAGGCGCAAAGGACTTTATGCGGCTTTCCGACTTTGAATACCATTTGCCGGAGGAACTGATCGCGCAGGAGCCGATCAAGGATCGCGACAGCTCCCGGCTTTTGGTAGTTCAAAGAAAAACCGGGGAGCTGCGGCATCGACGTTTCACCGACATAGTAGAGCTTGTTCAACCCGGAGACTTGCTGGTTCTGAACGATACAAGAGTGACCGCCGCGCGGCTAAGAGGCAAAAAACGCACGGGCGGGAAAGTCGAAGCTCTGCTGCTCTGCAAATTGAGCGGCAATCGCTACGAAGCGATGGTCAAACCGGGCCGCCGGGTAGATGTCGGCTCGGAGATAATCTTCGGCGACGGAGAGCTTTCCGCCGATGTTGTGGAGAGAACAGCCGCCGGCGGCAGGATTCTGGAATTTGCCTCCGGCTCTGACTGCGAGAGCATAATAAGCCAGTTAGGGGAGGTCCCACTACCCCCTTACATATTTCGGTCGTTATCCGACCAGGAGCGGTATCAAACGGTTTACTCGCGACATGGAGGCTCCGCCGCCGCTCCGACAGCCGGCCTGCACTTTACGCCGGCGCTCCTTGACAAGATCAGACGAAAGGGAGTTCAGACGACATTCGTCACCCTGCATGTGGGGATCAGCACATTCCGGCCAGTAAGATGCGAGAATGTTCTTGACCACGAGATGCATTCCGAGGTCTTGAGCGTGAGCGCCGAAAGCGCCGAGGCGGTCAACTCATGTAAAGGGCGTGTCGTCACAGTCGGAACAACCACCGCGAGGGCGCTTGAAGCGGCGGCGGTGGATAAGGGAAAAGTTGCCCCAATGCGGGGCGCGACCGACCTGTTTATAACGCCGGGGTACGAGTTCAAGATCGTGGACGCGCTGTTGACGAACTTCCATATACCCAAGTCTACGCTATTGATTTTGGTGAGCGCGCTTGCGGGCAGGGATCTGATTTTGAAGGCTTACGCCGAGGCGGTGAGGGAACGATACCGGTTTCTCAGCTTCGGAGACGCAATGTTTATCGACTAATTATCAGGAGGCGCACGTATGAGCACATTGGAAAGCAAGTTGGAGGCCTGGCTGAAGTTCGTAGCCAAACAGGAAGAGGCTATCAAGGCGGGTTCGCCCACTGAACAGCCCGAACCGCAAGCAGAGCAGACACCTGCTCCCGCGGCTCCGGCAGCCTACACTCCGGCCTCATCGCCCACGCTTGCTCCGACACCTACGGTGACGACGACGATCATCGACCGTCGACCGGCGCAGCCACTTGTGCCTGAGCCGGAAATACCGGAGATGGAGGACTTCCTGCCGATCTTGCGGCGACGGGTCGCCCCGCCGCCAATACCCGAGATGGTAAAGCCACAGGTTGACGAAAAGCCTATGCCGCAGGTAGCTCAAACAGCGGCTCCGGCCCCGCCTGCTCCCGTGATCTCGCGACCGAGCGTGCCGGAGGCTACTTTGTTCGCTCCGCCCGTGATTAGACCGATAACGGCCCCGGTCGCTGTTCCGCCCCGGCCAAGGGTTCAGAACAAGCCCATAGAGCCTCCGGCCCAATTGCAGACCGAGAGCGCGCAGGAGATGTGGGACCGCCTGCCAAAACACGTCCAACTGCTGGTCGGTATGCATCCCAACGATGTTACCCAGCGCTCGTACAAGCGGTTCAAAGAATCCCGCGACGAGTTGATTCAGCGGCTGCTCGACCCGCCGTTGACACTCGAGGACACGGCTAGAATTCTGAACGTGTGCCCCACAACCGTGCGGCGATACACCAACAGGGACTCACTCAAGCATTTCAGAACCGCCGGTAACCAGCGCAGGTTCAAGCTTTCCGACGTGCTGGCGTTCATGGAGTCTGAGGCGGCCAAAAAAGCGGAATAGAGTGGCTAGTGGCTAGTATCTAGTGGTTAGTGGCTAGTAAACTAGCCACTAACCACTAATCACTCTATTAGTTATGTTAACATATTAGCAAGGCTTGGTTACACGCCGAGATGCGAATAGGCGTTTTCTCTGAGAGCTACGAACCCATAATCAACGGCGTCACCGTATGCGCGCAGACGCTCAGGGACGAGCTATGCAATCAGGGGCACGAAGTTTTCATCTTCGCCCCCGGGTATCGTGGCTTTGAAGACCCTTACGCTCATGTGTTCCGATTTCCATCATGGACCGCGCCGATAGCCCCTGACTACCCACTCCCGATTCCATTTGCGCCCTCGATTAAGAAATCGTTCAGAGGGCTTGGCCTGGACATAGTCCATACCCAGACGCCGTTTTTACTGGGCATGATTGGGGCAAGATGGGCCAGGCAGTTGGGAATACCCGTTGTCTCCACGAACCATACGCATTACGCGGAATACACCCATTACGCGCCGTTTCTGCCACAGTCCCTGGCGAAAAAGACGCTAATCGCGCACTTGCGCCGCTACTATAATGGCTGCGACGCCGTTGTGGCTCCATCGCAGCCGACCCGTGAGATTCTTCTGAGCTATGGCGTGCGGAGCCGGATTGAAGTGATAACCAGCGGCGTGAACAACGGCGAGGTTGTGGTCAAATCGAACGGTTTCCGTGAGCGCATAGGAGTCCCGCCGGATTCCCAGGCGCTGCTTTATGTTGGGCGGCTGGCGAAAGAAAAGAACCTGATGATGCTTCTTTCAGCGTTTCAGTTGATAGCCAAAGAAACGCCAAATGCGCAATTGGTTCTGGTCGGGGCCGGACCTTATGAGGACGAGATAAAGGCGCGGGCGGAGCGGCTTGGAGTGAAAGATAGATTGATATTTGTCGGCTCGTTGCCTCGGGCTGAATTGCCGTCTGTATATGCGTCTGCTGATGTGTTCGTCTGGCCGTCGGTCACGGAAACCCAGGGGCTGGCTGTCTGCGAAGCGCTTTCAGCCGGGCTGCCGTGCGTTGCGGTAAAGGCGGGTGGCACGCCGGAGTGTCTTGTGGATGGTGTTGACAGCTTCCTGACCGATAATAACTATGAATCGTTTGCGGGCGCGACACTTAGATTGCTAAAGGACGAGGATTTGCGGAGTAAAATGGCCTCGGACGCGCTAAGAAACTCGTTGCGTTTCTCAACTTCGGAGATGGCGGCGAATTTCCTGGAGTTCTACAGCTCAGTGATAAGCGAATATAAAGGGGAGAGATAGCGATTTGGAACATATTCTTGTTGTTCTGACCAAGTGGATGACCGATGTGTTCGGCTCGATGGGCTACTTAGGCATCATCCTGTTTATGGGAATCGAAAGCGCGTGCATACCGCTGCCGAGCGAGGTCATCATGCCGGTTTCGGGCTATCTCGTCTCAACCGGCAAGTTCAATATATGGTGGACGGGAGTATCGGGCGCGCTGGGCTGCGTGTGGGGGTCGGTCGCCGCCTACTACGCCGGTCTTTACGGCGGCAGGCCGTTTATTGAAAAATACGGGAAGTATGTTCTAATCCGAAAGCGCGACATCGACCGGGCCGACCGCTGGTACTCCAAATACGGCGTCGCCGTCATATTCTTCAGCCGGTTGCTTCCGGTTGTGCGGACGTTTATATCATTCCCCGCCGGGATGCACAAGGTCAATATGTTTAAGTTCGTCATATACACCTTCCTGGGGTCTTTTCCGTGGTGCCTCGCTCTCGCTTACGCAGGCAAAGTAATGGGCGATAATGGGAAAGAGATTGGGCAGATACGCAAGGCGGTCAGCGGGTATTTCCATGGGGCGGATGTGGTAATTGGCGTTGTTTTGGTCGTGATGTTCGCGCTATGGCTTCGACATCATTTAAGGCCGGATGAGGAAGATACAAAGATAGCCGCCGGTGAGGTTGAAGAGCCACAGAAGGTGTGATTTGATGGGAATGCTACGGCGAGCGTTCCTTACAGCAGCGCTAAGGTGTAGGGAACGGACGCTGTTCCGTTCCCTTTTTCTGATTTTAAGATTCGGATGTTGTCTCGCCTCTGGGCCTGCGGGACCGTCTGCTTCGTGGCCGCCGCCAGGATACACCTAAACCACCCATATCATCGCCACCGCTGGGCTGAGGCTGTTCGCGCTGCTCCGGCTGCGCTGTTTCGACAACCGGACTCGGCGCCTCCGGCTGGTCAGGCTTCCGGTATCTTGGCCGTCTTCGTTTGGGCTGTTCCGCCGCTTCCGGCGCGGGGGTAGCAACATGCGGCTCCGGCGCTATGGCTTCAGCAGGCGCTTGGGAACCATCACCCTCATAATCTCTGCGCCGCCTGCTGCGTCCGCCGCGTCTTCTGCGGGATGAAGGATGATCTTCCCCACCTTCTGGTTTTGCCTCACCTACCGCGACCGGCTCGACCGAAGGTTCCGGTAAAGGCTGCGCTGGAGCCTCCTGGACCGTGGTTTCACCCTCACCCTCTCTTTGACCGCCCCGGTATCTACGTCCACCGCGCCGCCGTCTTGGCGCTCCGTGTTGTTCCTCTGTTGGCGCGGCTTGCTCCAAAACAGGCGCCTCCACAACAGGGGGAGTTTCTTCGGCTGCGGGTTCAGGCGCTGGTTGCTCTTGCCTTCTGGCTCCACGTCCGCCTCTGCGTATTCTGTCGTTTTCTCGTAAAGCCGCCTCTTCAACGGCCGGCTCTTCCCTTGCGGCAATTACTTCGCCTTCATCCGTCCGCTCTTCGGCGTTTGGCTCGGCGGCAACCTTCCTGCGCCCGCCCTCTCTTCGGGCTTTGCGGCGCGTCTCGCGCGTGCCCAAAATCCCTTCCCAGCGGTCGGGTTCTTTCTCAATCTCTATGGTGTAATCCTCGCCGGCGTACATCTTAGCGCAGCGTATAGCCATATCCTGGGCGTCAGCTTTGCTCTCGCATACAATTGCGGCTTCTTCGATGCCGATGGCGTCGTAAATGACAACTGAATAACGCATATTGGAGTTTCCCGAGACTCATATCCTTTCCTGGCCGGCGCGATTGATTGGACCGACCATACAATTCTATCACATTTTTCTCTTACGCCCTAATCAAAGGCTTCTTTAATCACGAAAGGTCTGGCTTAGGGAAGGAAGCTGTCAGCTGACAGCTGACAGCTGAAACCAACCGACAACTTTCTCCTTTTCATCAATTACCGATCATTCCCCATCAAGCTGTGCTTTTTGAACGCTTTCCAACTCGATTTCGATTTGTTTGTCAGCGTCGATTGTTTTGCCAATTAGTCTCCATCCCCGCGCGCTCCATTGTACCGCCTCCGGTTTCAGAATGACTTTTTCAATGCGCCCGTCAGCGTCCTTTACGTCCAACTTCAAGGGCAGTTTGCCAAGAATCGCGTGGGTCAGAAGCTCTTGAAGATCGGAGTAAAGTGTAACGTCAGGCATGTCCGGCGGCGCATATCGCAGGTTCCAAATTGCCGCGCAAAGCTCTGAGAGGGATTTCGGTAATGCGGCCAGCGCATTTTGCAATGCTGACCGGACTTGAGCCGCGCCCGCGGGCGCGGGCGGGCGGGATAGAAGAACCCCTGCCGCTATAACAAGCAGCGCTGCGTCACGAGGCGCGAGCTTAAGATCGGCTTTGGTGAAGTCCGGCTTTAATGTAAAACCGCCGCCAGGACCCGGCTCACCGTGGATAGGTATTCCGCTCCGTCTAAGTGTCCTGATGTCGGAATAGACCGTCGTGTCCGGGATGTCCAGCATCTCGGCCAGCTCTTCCGAGCCAACTCTGCCACCCAACGCAAGCTTGGCGACTATTAAAGCAAGGCGTTCCCGCTTTTTCACTCGAATCCCCAATAAGAGAATTTCAGCAGGCTGTCTGCTATGGAGGGATTTCCGTGCGGGAGCCGGTTTTCCCTTCTTGGGGTGTATGTCATTTCTGGGGAGCGTTGTAGGGGTGAAGCATCTGCCCCACGACTTCGTATACTATATCAGATACAAACGCAGATGCTTCACCCCTACGGGTTCACGACGATTTCCCCACATTTGACACGCACCCCCTTCTTGCCGGTATTAGACGCAAGGGATATAATACCTCGACGCAAATAGATATTGCCAAGGTGAAAAGATGAAAGCAATCGTCCTTAGAAGCAAAGAAGATTTAATCGTAGAAGACGTTCCCAAGCCGTCGCCGGGGTGCGGGGAAGTTCTGGTTAAGGTCACTGACTGCGGGATTTGCGGCAGCGATCTTAGATACCTGCACGGTGAAAACCCGTGGTCGCAGCACACGCTGGGCGAGAAGCGCGAGAACCCCAATAATATAATTCCCGGTCATGAGATCGCGGGCGTTATATCGGAAGCCGGGGATGGTGTGGATTCACAACTTATCGGCAAGCGCGTGGGCGTTATGTGCTTCTCTGTGGATGAGACCTGCCCCTGGTGCCGCCGGAATATGCGTCATTTGTGCGTGAACACAACGCATTTGGGCCACGGCGCCGGCCAGGGCGACCGGCAATATTATTATGGTGGTATGGCTGAATACGTTCCCGTCCGGGCGGATCACTGCTACCCGCTTCCCGATTCGGTCACCAACGAGCAGGCCGCGATGCTGGACCCGTTTTGCGTGGGCATTCACGCCGTCAGCCAGGACGCCGGACCGGGCAAGTCAATTGTGATAATTGGCTCAGGGACAGTCGGGCTGTGCGCCATAATATGCGCCAGGGCTTTGGGAGCGACGCAAATTCTCGCCGCCGACATCGATGACAACCATCTCAAAGCCGCCCTGAAAGTAGGGGCTGATCGAACAGTCAACGTGGACAAAGAAGATTTGGCTATGGCTGTCAAAGACTTCACCTCCGGCCTTGGCGCGTGGCTGGTCGCCGATTCGGTCGGAATGCCGCTTGCGGAAACGCTGCCGCTGGTAATTCGTGGCGGAAAGCTGTCACTGCTGGCGGTCAAAGAGCGTGAGGAGACAATATCCACCCTGCTTCTGGCCGGAGAGCGCAAGGTTATGACCTCCGCCAATTTCGATTATCCGGAATTCACGCAAGGGCTGGAGATGCTTGCGTCGGGCCGAGTCAAGGTGGATGATTTGATTACCCACAGGTTTCCGATAGAGCAGGGCGTCGAGGCGTTTAGAGTGGCCGAATCGAAAGAAGGCGGAGCGATAAAGGTTCTAATCAAACCATAGGTTTTGCGTCCCGATTTATCGGGACGGCATCGGCAGCAGGCTACCGATGCAACAAAACAATGAGCTATCAGTTTACGCACGAAAATGCTCCTAAATAGCGTTGTCCACTAACTGTGAACAAGATTTAACTGAAATACCCCAGAAATATACCGCCAGTACCGATGTCAAAACGCCTTTTTCAGGTACATGTACATGGGAGAGAAAAAAGTTGAGGGTTTAGGGTTTAGAGTTGAGAGAAGGGAAGACCTCCCGATTTAGAAGTTAGAAGTTAGAAGTTAGAAGGGGGGGATTACTCCCTCTCCTTTTACAGGAGGGCTGGGGTGGGGTTTTATTCTAACTCCTAACTTCTAGCTTCTAACTTCTGACCCATCACCCATTCGGGCGGGCGAAAGCTCGCCCGATTTGTTGTACGGACTTAGAAAGGAGTCTTATGCTTAATCCAAAACAGAGGCAGGCGGTACGGTTGCTTTTCGAGGCGCCGGAGGAGAAGGTCGCGGAAATGCTTGGGGTCAAGCTCGATACGCTGAGGCGCTGGAAGGGCAAGAGGGAGTTCATTGACGCAATGCAACTTGCGGCAACGGAGACCCGGCAATCGGCCACAAGGATTTTATCCAATGCGTTGGCCCATGCGGCGGAGAGGATTCACGAGATGGTTGCTATCGGTGCAGATACCCAGCCGTTGAAACCCGACGCGAAGGTTATGGTTGATATGCTCAAAGCGAGCGGCATGCTTGAAGCGGTGTTGAACGACACCGGAGAAAGCGAGAGCCTGGCGAGCATATTGGCTCAATTGGCGCAAGAGGAGGACGAGCCTGATAGTGATTAGCTCGAAAAAGCGGCTAAAGCTGGCTAAGCGTCTGTTCGGATGGGAACCTCACCCGACGCAGCAACAGTGGCTGCTTGATGAGCATAAAGTCAAAGTGGCGTCGTGTGGTCGCAGGTGGGGCAAGACCGAGGCGCAGGCCGTGGACGCGGCGACGTTTGCCATTTGCAATCCGGGATCGAAGCAGATGATTGTCTCGCCGACCTACGACCAGTCCAGGCTGATATTCGACACGGTTGAGCGATTGCTTCTGTCCACAAATTTGACTCGTAATAAGACTAAATGCGTGCGAACGCCATATCCAAGAATCCAAATCTGTAATAGTTCAATTATGGCGAGAACAGCTGATGAGGACGGCCGCAATTTGCGCGGACACTCCGCCGACCGTGTCATTGTTGACGAGGCCGCTTATGTGAGAGACGCGGTGATCGAGGAGGTTATTTCCCCAATGCTTGCGGATAGAAATGGGCAGTTGATTATGATCTCAACGCCGTTTGGCAAGAACCATTTCTACCGCGCATTTTCGCTTGGCCAGGGGGAGTCGAACCGCCATGCCGCGTTCAGGTTTCCGTCGTGGGAAAACCCGCACATCAGCAGGGATTACATCGAAGAACAGAGAGAATCGCTCAGCCGGAGGCAGTTCAGCGTGGAGTATGAGGCGGAGTTTTTGGACGATCAGAATTCTGTGTTCACGTGGCTGGATATCCAGTCAGCCGTCTGCGCCAGGCCGGTCGAGGGAATGCGAGAAGGCGCGTGGCGGGTCGCCGGGCTGGATTGGGCAAGATACGCGGACTACACGGCGGTTGTGATTGTGGACACATCACAGTCGCCCCATGCGGTTATTGCCATTGACCGGTTCAACCAGCTTTCCTGGCAGGCGCAGGTGGAGCGCGTGGCGGAGCTTTTGCAGAAACATAAGGTTAATGCCGTTTTGGCGGACCAGACCTCCATCGGCGATCCGCTTATCGAGCAGCTAAGGGAGGCGGTTTGGCAGAAGCGTGGTTTGAACGTGGATGTGCAGGGGTTGATGTTCACGAACACGAGCAAACGGGAGATCATAGACAATCTTGTCGTGAAGCTGGCGCATAGGGATTTGACTATTCCAAACGACGAGCAGTTGATCCGCGAGCTGCAATTCTTTGAATACGAGCTGACCGCCGCCGGGAACGTTCGCATGAATGCCCGAAGCGGATACACTGATGACCTGGTTGTGGCTCTTGCCCTTGCGGCTTCCGCTGCGCGGCAGTCCCCGTCGGAGGATAACCGGCTTTTGACCAGCGGCAACCGGAGAACGGGGGCCGGGTGGTAAGCAAAGAGGTATCGGACATGGATGTCCGATGGAATTTGGCCCCGGACATGGATATCCGGGGCTATCAAGTAACATCATTTTCGAGGTCTGGGAATTTGTCCCAGGCCATTTTTATTATTCGGAAAAGCGGCGTCGAGCCGCCGCACTCCAAAGCTGTCGGCTGAAAGCTGACAGCTGACTGCTAACAAAAAAGGAGCGATGCAAATGATTCTTGAGAAGGTTCGCCGGGCGGCGATGTTCGCCCGGAACCGGGGTCGGCCTGAGACCCGTGAGACGCTGGCGGCGCGGAGTTCGGCGCTATCGTCGCTGTCGAGCATGGGGCCGTATAACCCGGATGAGCTGATTACGCGCAAAGGCTACGCCGTGTATGACCAAATGCAGACCGACGCTCAGGTCGCGGCGTGCCTGAACGTGAAGAAGTTCGCCGTGCTGTCGCGGGGGTGGGCGGTCCATCCTGTTTCGGACTCGCCGGAGGACATTGAGGCGGCTGATTTCATTCGTTTTTGCCTGACCGATATGCGCGGGTCGGTACTCGATGCGCTCTACAAATCGCTGGACGCGGTCGCCAAAGGGTTCTCTATCTGCGAGATAAACTACAAGGTTATTGACTATGGTCCCCATGCGGGCAAGATCGGCCTGGCGTCCATCAAGGCTAAGGACCCTTCGACCCTCGGCTTCCAAGTAGATGAGTATCTGAACGTCACGGGGATTACGCAGCAGTGGTTGGCGGACTCATCAGGGGCGCTGCCGCCGGACAAGTTCGTGGTCTACGCCTACATGCCTAAGTATGAAAGCCCTTATGGCCAGTCGGATTTGCGCGCGGCCTACAAGCACTGGTGGAGCAAAGACGCGATTTTGCGTTTCTACAATACTTACCTTGAGAAGTTCGGCTCGCCGACGGCCAAAGGCACGTATCGCAAAGGAACCACCAAGCAGCAGCAGGACGACTTGCTGCGGGTTTTGGACAAAATCCAGCAAGAGACGGCGATAGTCCTTCCAGAGGATGTGACGGTCGAATTGCTCGAAGCGCAGCGCGGGGGCGAGGCCGGTTATCTGAACGCGCTTGAGTATCACGACAAGCAGATAGCAAAGGCGATAATCGGCCAGACACTGGCCGTGGACGAGGGGCCGAGGACGGGTTCTTACGCCCAGGCGAAGGTCCACATGGAAGTCATGCGGTTCCATCTTGAGAAGCTCAAGCGGGATTTGGAGGAGTCGGTCGTTGGGGAGCAAATTATCCGCAGGTTGATTGACTACAACTTCCAGCATGGCCGCTGTCCGAGGTTCAGTCTTGGGCCGTTGGAGGATAGGGATTTGGAATCGCTTGGCTCTCTGGTGTCGCAGATGATTGACGGCAAAGTGGTGGCCCCGAACGAGACGTGGATACGCGAGTATTTGGGCCTGCCCGGGGATGAGCGATGAGCGATGAGCGATGAGTAACGAGTGATGAGTGGGGAACGCCCGAAACAGAACTATGCGATTTCAAATCGCGGATTCTCTTTCGGGCGCGATGACATATCGCCCCGATCGGAGATGAGTGATGAGGCCCCGGACATGGATCTCCGGGGCCATCAAATCGGAGGAGGCATGGATGAAGCAAATGCAAGTTTCAGACACGGCGGATGGCGTGGTGGAGCGGGACGCGCTGCTTTTCCGCGCGGGGTCATATCCTGACAAGGACATAGAAATCACGGAAGACGACCTCGACCGGATGGTCGAGAGCTTTACTCCCGCGCCGATCAAGGTGGAGCACACGGACACTCCGCTTCGATTTGGGATCGTGGCGAAGATATGGCGCGTCGGCAAGGAGTTGTTCGGCAAGCTGGCTTTCAATCCGCTTGCGTGGGCTTTGGCCCGTGAGTGCGGCGCGACCAAGCTGTCGGTGGCGGTTCGCAGGGACAAATCAGGCTTGCAGGAAGTCAGCCTGGTGCGCTCGCCGAGGATAGCGGACGCCGCCGTTTTCAGCGGCGAAGCGGAGTATTTCGCGGGAGCGGACCTGGATCAAGAAACGACACAAGAGGGAGGTGAGACGATGGACAAACAGACACAGCCGGAAGTTAAGGAAGGAGAACAAACGGCGGAATTCGCGTCGGAGCGGGTAGCGGCGTTGCAAAAAGAACTGCGGGCAAAGGACGTGGACGCGAAGATCGAGTCGCTGAAGCGGCAGGGTAAGCTTGCGCCCGCGGCTGAAGCTTTCGCTCGTTCGCTGCTTATGGCCGAAGACGGGCAAGTGGTCACATTCGCCGACCCAGCCACAGGAACGGAGACCAGCGAGGCGGTTGCGAAGACTTTCGAGTCATTCCTGGAGGCGCAGCCGAAAGTCATCGAATTTTCGGAGTTGACGCCGGGCGGCGGCCAAGAACGCCGGACCGAGTTCTCCACCGAGGAGGAGCGGCTATTCGGCAAACTCGGCGTCAGCGCCGAGACTGTTACAAAACACAAAAGTAGATAAAGGAGCGGAAAATGACGGCAACTACAACAGCAAGAGAAGCAAAACGCAAGGATGGAGAGTTGATCTCCTACAAAATGAGCAATGTCCTAATTCCCAAGGGCGCGCTCGTAAATATCAACGCCGCCGGTTATGCGACGAATGCGACCGACGCATCGGGCGAGACATTCGCCGGTGTGGCCTATGAGACCGTGGACAACGCGGACGGTTCCGCTGGAGACAAAGAGATTCGTGTCCTGACCGGCGGCAGCTTCGTATTCGTGGACGGCGGTGGAAATGGCGCCATTACGGATGTCGGCGTTCAGTTCAATATCGTGGACAACCAGACGGTCACCGACGCCGCGACCACGAACAACGTCAAAGCAGGTGTGTGCGTGGAGTCCATTGACGCCAACGCCGCGCGAATTCGCATCGATCGATTTGCTAGTTAATGGAAAGTGTTAAGCACGAAATCACGAAAATTCAGAAAGCACGAAAAGAGATGGGAAGTGGCTAGTATTTCACTAGCCACCAGTCATCAGCCACTAATCACCTCGTTTTCTTTTCGTGTTTTCTCCCTTTCGTGCTTTCGTGATTCAAAAACATCACAGATTAAGGAGAATGAAAAAATGCCGCTTGTGAAATCAGATATACCGAACCTGCTTGAAGCGGGATTGAAGGCTGTATTCTTTGAGGAATATGACCGGGTTTTGTCCGACTGGGAG
Organism: Armatimonadota bacterium; assembly: GCA_030650495.1. Taxonomy (GTDB): domain Bacteria; phylum Armatimonadota; class UBA5829; order UBA5829; family JAUSEB01; genus JAUSEB01. The sequence continues at coordinate 21,339 of JAUSEB010000447.1, forward strand.
AGGATTGCAACCGTGGTTCCCTCCACAGCCGACACCGAAGACTACGCATGGCTCGGCAGCGCGCCCGCGATGAGAGAGTTTAAGGATGAGCGACTGCCGTCCGGCCTTCTTGAGCACGGTTATTCCATCAAGAACAAAACCTGGGAGTCGTCAATCGCAGTAGATCGCGCCGCCCTGGAAGACGAGCGATATGGGCAGATCAAGCTCCGAATTCAGAGCCTTGGCCGGGAAGCCAGACGACATCAGGATGAGATGATCTTCACTCTGATTAAGAATGGCTTCAGCACAACCTGCTATGACGGCCAGAGCTTCTTCGACACCGACCATTCCGAGGGCGATAGCGGGACACAGTCCAACAAGGGCACGTCTGCCCTTTCAGCGACATCCCTGCAGTCGGCAATTTCGGCAATGGCGAAGTTCAAAGACGACAAAGGCAAGCCGATTGGGATAATCCCTGACCTGCTCGTTGTGCCGCCGGATCTTCAGTGGACGGCCATGGAGCTTTTGAACTCTGCGTACTATCCTGATCTGGTCAGCCAGACCGGCGGGACAGGCGGAACCCAGAAGCTGGCGGCGAATGTGCTCAAGGGTAGGCTCGACCTGCTTGTCTCGCCTTACCTGACCGACAGCAACGACTGGTTCATGCTTTGCACGAAAGGCCCCGTCAAGCCCATCATATTCCAGTCCCGTGTGCCGGTTGAGTTCGCCGCGTTGGAAGGCAATTCCGAGAACGGCTTTATGCGCGATCAGTACCTCTACGGCGTTCGCGCGAGATACAATGTGGGCTTCGGCCTCTGGCAGATGGCCTACGGAAGCCAGGCGAGTTAGTTTGGGATTCGGAAATCCCCACCCAGTATGGTGAACCCCCGGTAGTCCCCCCTTCGTAAGGGGGACGGTTTACTCCCCTCCTTACGAAGGAGGGGTTGGGGGAGGTTTTCGGGCGTCCTGATAATAATCGGGGCGCCCGGTTTGTCTTTGAGAGGAGAACTCGATATGGCTGTTGTGAGAACGCAAAGGCCTGATGGGGTCTTTACTGATTTGCAGATGGATGAATATGGACGGCTCAAGGTGGATTTCGCGATCAAAGCCGGGGTTGCGTCGCCGTCCGTCGGACATGACTTCAAATGCGCGGAAACCGGCGATCTACTTGTAGCGGTGGAGGGCTGAGAGATGACAATTCTGAGAGCGCAGAAACCTGATGGAACAATCGGTGATGTTCAGATGGACGCTGAAGGGCGTCTATTGGTGAATGACGGACTGAGCGTTCCTCAAGGAATACTCGACTATCCGCACTGCGGGACGCCAAAGACATACTGGAGTGAAACCGGAGCGGAGAAGGCGATACTCTATCTCGGCGCCGGAAATAGCGGCGTTGTGCGGACATTATGGTTTACGGCCGATATGGGAAATCCGGGCGGCTGCGATTGGACCCAATTGGCCGCGGATAACGCTCGCCTGAAAATCTGGACTGGGTTGGGGACGCTGGCTGACCCTGAGGCTTTGCCGGAGGCGGCGCCGGATGTGGATATTCCCTTGGCAACTATCCTCGGCGGGCATTATGACCCGGTTGGGCCGACTGGATTGGCTACGCGGTTATTCGACGCCGCCGGTCTTGCTGATCCCGGCGGCCTGCAGTATTCGTACATGCTGCAATTAAATGTGCCGATTCCATTTGAGAACGGCGTTTTGGCGCAGATCACTTCAACCGACACTTATGGATTCCATTTGCCGGGTTATCGCTGGGCGGCTTATGAACTGGGAGCTTTGCCGAGTTGGCGATATAAAGATTGGCGGCTTAGGTCAGCGAGTTTTTCAGGGGCGGCAACAACAGGCCAACAAAAGACACTTATGAGTGTGGCTGATGGGCCGGGGATGATTTGCGGACTGTGGGTCTCGGCCAGCAATAGCGGTGGCAATCTCGTGTTCGCCGAAGGCAATTGGCAATTCAAGACGGATGGGTCTGAAACCGTCAACTGGGAAACTTCCGGTATGGAGGATATATTCGGCGCGGAATTCTATGGATTTGCGCCTGGGGTTAAGGCGACGCCTTATTGGGGTTTGACCTACAAGGCGAGCGCCGCTTATGAAGCGTATCGCATTTTCACCCGCGATCCGATCATCTGGAGCGACGGGATTGTCGGATTGTGGCAGGCTCCGGCGTTCGGCGGAACGTTGACGCTTGATACGCTGTATCTGTATTACGCGCCATAAGGAGGCGATTGTGGCTATAACAATAGTTAAGGCGGATGTAAAACGCAAGCTAATGATCCCGTCATCAGACACGTCTTATGACACTTCGATAGACAGCCTGATTTCGGAGACGCAGCCTGCGCTTGAATACGGGATTGAGCCGTCGTATTTGGCGGATACGGGAAACGCGGGACTTCAGGCGACCCTGAAGCTTGGGATTCTGGAAGTCATCAGCGGAGAGTTCCTGGAACAACTGTTCCGGGAAGCAGGCTCTACTGAGGAGTTCTCCATAGCCGGACTAACGTTCGGAGAGCGAAACCAGCGTGGCGCGGATCTGATACAGCAGGGATCAGAGCGGCTGGCGCCGTACGCCAAAACCCAGGCGGAGGCGGCGGTCGAAACCCAGATCGCGAGCACGACTCTTGACTCCGACCGGACTCTCGCCGACTGCTCGACTTGGTAAGGAGGCTGCTGGAAATGCTGTTAAAGAAACGATTCGACGAGAAACTGGCGGCTTTTGGGGAGGACTATTTGCTCAACGGCACAACTCCCTACAAAGGATTCTTCCAGCAGCTCGACAGTGGTCGAATGAGCATTTACCTCGACGACACTGAGCGCGCTATGCTGACTAGACCGGCGTTGTTCTTAGCCACTTCAGCCGATGCCGTCATAGCCCAGGGTAACACGATTGCTCGTGACGGCAGGACATACTCGGTCTTGAAAATGTCCATCCAGAGAGTCGCGGGCGCCGCTGTCGCTAAGATTGTAATTCTTGCATGACGGATTGCTGGAGGCTCGGATATGAAGCGACATGACGTGGAGGCGCAAGACGGTCCAGTGATAGCTAAACTGGCGGCGATAGAAACCAAGCTGGAAACGGCGCTCGCCGAACTATCCATTATCCGCGAGCAAGTGCCTGCAAAGATCGTCGAGCACACTGAACGGATAACGGTCTTGGAACGCGGACTGCGAGGCATGCAATGGGTGGCCGGCGTGTTCGCCGTCGCGATAATCGGAGCCTTTATCGGCCACATATTCGGGAGGTAATAGACATGAGTTGGTTGAGTAAATGGTGGCGCGGCGGCGGTCGGGAGGTCGTCAGGGACGGCCTTCTCCAAGCCGCCGATGAGCGTTTGAAGAAAGAGATAGTGAAGAAGCTCCGGCTTCTTCTCGCGACTCTGGACAAACTGGATATTTCGGGAGTCAGAGGCAAACTGACTGAGATAATCGAATACGTGGAGGCCCAATAGATGAACGATCTATTCACATGGGAATCGCTGCTGACACTGGCTGGGGCTGGAGCGGCAACGCGCTACATAGTCGCGCTGGCGCGTGAGGTCTTTCAGATTCGCGGACGAGCAAGCCATTTGGCCGCGTTTATGGTCGCGGAGATCGTCACCATCGGCGCCGGTCTTGCCACCGGAGCGCAGTCAGCGACCGAGATCACACTACTCGCCCTAAACGGCTTCCTCGTGGCGGGATTTGCGATTGGGCTGAATGAGAACCTGAAAGCGCAGGGGTAGTTATGCTTTTGCTAACTAATACAAGGGTAAGTTTTTCTAACTTACCCTTGTACAGTAACGGCAGAATCCGTGGTGAATGAAGGTTGACGCTTAGTTGTCAGAATATGGAACAAGTAGGCGGGGAATGGCGTCAATCAGGAGCAGGTAAATATACCTGATTTCGCCGTCGAAAATAGACAGAGGAATCGGCGTTTGATAAACTAACCATGTACTGACTCCGGTAACCGGAGTCAGTACATGGTTAGTTGGGTAAATCTACCCTAGTTCTTTTGATGAGACACTGAAAGAGGTGAGGGACATGCTGAAAGCCAAAGATGTTGCGGAATACTTCTTAGCTGCTGTAGATGATAATGCTGGCGAAGGAATAACGAACCTAAAACTGCAAAAACTTGTCTATTATGCCCAGGGCGTCTATCTTGCGGCTTATGGGGAACTACTGTTCTCGGAGCCTATTGAGGCTTGGGCGCACGGTCCGGTCGTGCCATCTCTGTACCATGATTACAAGAAATATGGAACCCGCGCGATTCCCCGGCCAACTCAATTAGACCTCAGCAGATTCAGTGCCGAAGTGCAGCAAGTGCTCGATGAAGTTTACAATGTGTTTGGTCAATTTTCTGCGTGGAAATTGCGCAACATGACACACGAGGAATCGCCCTGGAAGGATACGCCGCCGAATTGTGTCATATCCGAGGAGTCACTACTCAAGTATTTCAAGAAGATAGTCCGCCATGGTTAAGATTAACCCATCTGCGGTGAAGGCTAACAAGGGGCAAAGGGTGCAGCCCACGGAGCATGGTGCGGCTATCAACTACAAGAAGTCGCCGCCCGTTTTCTCGCTTTCTCAGGTGAGAAAAAGCCATTGCATCACAAATTGCGAGCAGCGGGAAAAATCCGATTTTGCTGAAATGCTCAGAAAGCTGAGTCAGTGCATATGGCACGATTTAGAAAACTCCAATTATCATGGCATTGGTTGCGAACGAATTAAGCGGCTAAAGGTAAAACGCCCTGAAGATCTCTCCGACGATACAATATTTATTGCCTTCCGCTTTTCGGGCATGAAGCCTATGGTAGGGCATAGAGAGAATGATGTTTTCCACATTCTTTGGTTCGACCGAGAATTCAATGTCTATGATCATGGCTAATCCAATCAACCAAGATTAGCTTAACCTACGCCACCTTACGCGCCTCGAACTTCGGCCTGTAGTCGGCGCATTTGTATGATTTGGAGTCCTCTTTTGGAGTCTCCGCTTCGGATAAATATACGTATTCTTCCGTGACGCCGCAGCGTTGATACATCTGGTCGTATTTGCCACAGTCCAGGCAGCGGCGCAGCACACTCCAGCATACGCCGCATTTCAGGCTTCCGATCAGTTCTATCCTGCCGCAGAGCGGGCAGTGGACATAGACTTCCTTAAAACCGTGGTCGCTCTTCTGCAAGGCTATCCGCACCATTTGGCCATATTTGTCCAAACTGGTCGCAAGTCCCGTGAGTGTACTCAGCAGATGGTTCATCTGGACCGCCGACAGGTAGTCCACCAGCCTCTCATCGAGCAGATCGTTCATCATCGTCGCGGCGCGCTCCATCGAATTGAGGTGGAGATCGGCGGTTTTCGCTTTGAAGGGTTTTTTGCGCTCCGCTTGCTTCCTCGTGTGCCGGAGTATCTCCTCGGTCACGTTCAGCGGAACTCTTAGAAACGCCTCTTTCTTCTCAGGAACATCGGATATCGCCTGCAGTAATTTGTTGGTTTCGTCTATCGAAAGCCCTTCGGCCTTGATTTTCTGCACGATGCGGATTTGTATGCCAAGGTCGCCGTTCAAACCGCGCAGAATCCGCGCATGTCCTTCCGTAAATGACCCATCGCCGGATCCGTCTCTTGCTATAAGCTCCTTCTGGATCGACTCAGGGAGGTCAAGCAATTCCAGAAATCTCCTTACCGTACTCTCGCTCACTCCAAGTGTGCGGCAGCACTTCTCCCAACTCATGAAACTCAGTAGATCGCGGATGGCTTTAGCTTTCTCGATAGGATTGAGGTCTTCCCGCTGGAAGTTCTCCAATAGCGCGTCGGTTTTGGCGTCTTCGTCGCTCAATTCCTTTACGATGGCCGGAATTTGCTTGAGCCCGGCCAAAATACACGCCCTGTAACGGCGCTCGCCCATGACTATCTCATATTTACCGTTATTGGGGCGCACGACGATAGGTTCAAGCACTCCGCGTTCACTTATGGATTGGGCCAGTTCTTTTAAGCTATCCTCGTAGAAAGTCTTGCGGGGCTGTCCCGTGGTTGCTACTATACAATCCAGATCGAGCAGTTGCATCCGGTTCTCCTTAATGCGATTGGCGATTGCGACTCACCTACCCTTATTATTGCCATAGTTTTTACCATGATTGAGGCTTTAGCGGGTTTGTTTTGGAAAACCGGTAATAGCGCTGGGGAGGGTGTCGGTTGTCGGTTGTCAGTTTGGACCTCCCCCAACCCCCATCACCTATCACCTATCTAAGGACGGCGTGTTGTCGTCACATGCAGCCTTTTCCCGTCCGTGGTGATTGTTACAGCGCCGTCCCGGTCGGTTCGGAGGATTCGGGCGCTGGAGTCGGTCAGCCTTTGTAGAGTTTCAAATGCGGGATGGCCGAACTGGTTTGACCGCCCGACGCTGATGACGGCGATACTGGGTTTTACAGCCTTGAGCCATGGTTCGGTTGTGGCCTGGGCGCTGCCATGATGTCCGACCTTCAATACGGTCGAGCGTACCCTGCCGCAATTCTTAAGCATATCATCTTCAGCCTCATGCTCGGCGTCGCCGGTAAATAAGAATGACGCAGAGCCGTAGGTCATGCGTAGAACGACCGATCTGTTATTCAGATCAGGCATTTCCTCGTCTCCGGGGTGGAGGACGTCGATCTTCACTCCATCGGGGAACGATATTTTCTGGCCTCGGCGCGCCAAACGGTAGCGAATCGACTTTTGTTTTATCAGTCGAAGCGTCCGCTCATAGCTCTCTGACGCATGCGGGGCGCCGGAATCTAATACAGCCCGCGCGTTGACATTCTTCAAGACTCCATACATGCCCCCAATATGATCTTGATGCGGGTGGGTCATCACTACGAGATCGAGAGTTCTGATTCCATTTCTTCGCAAAAACGGCGCGACGACGCGCGAGCCGACATCGTAATTCCCTGCTCCACCGGCGTCTATCAAGACCGTCTTCCCACTGGGGGTGCGTATCACAGCGCAATCACCCTGGTGGACATCCAGAAATGTGATTGTAAGAACCGGCTGCCTCGGCCAAAAGGCCCACACCCAGATGAGGATGGCGGCTATCACCGCGGCAAGCAGAAACCGTCTTGTTTTAAGTCTATCCGTGAACTCTTCGTGAGACATAGGAGATAGCGGTCCCCATAATCAAATAATAACCGGCAATACCGGCGGCGCCGAATGAGCGCAGGGGCAAAAAGCCCCATGTTGCCGAGCCGAAGAAGCTGACGGTTGCCAGTAGATAGCTAATCAAAATCGTTCCAATTGACGCGATTGCCTGTCCGGCAAATGGAATGACGGCCAAGACCGGCGAGAACAGGCTGATGACGAAAATCGCGGGTATGAATAGAACCACGGCCGCGTTTGTAGGAATCGAGACCAGAGAGACATAGTTGAAATAGTGAGCGCCGATTGGCATGGTTCCCAAAGTTGCAGCTGTCGTTACGAGCAATCCACCCATGAGGCATTTGCCCGTCCAGGCGACCGCGGTGGCAGACGAAAAGCGTTTGGGAGGCGGTTCGTCCGCCGATACTTTTGCGGCAAGTCTTTCCAGTATGGGAAGCATCAGTATGATGGAGAGCGTCGCGGCAAAGGAGAGTTGGAAGCCTACGTCAAAGAGATCGGTCGGTTTTATTGCAAGTATCACAAGCGCGGCGGCGAAAAGGACATTCAGCGGGTCGGAGATTCGCCGCAGAATATATGCTCCCGCCAAAAACACCGCCATTATTGTGGCCCGTATTATAGATGGCTTGGGTCCGACGACCAGCATATAAAGCAGAAGCGCTGGAATCGCGGCGGCGTAGGCCCATCGCCTCTGAACCGGAATGCGGCGAAAAAGCAATAACACGGTAACCATGATAACGGCGCAGTTGAAACCGGACGCCGCCAATAAGTGCAGGGTTCCGGTGCGGGAGAAATTGGCGAATATCTCGTCGGGCAGCGTAGAGTAAGTTCCCAAGGCCATTCCGATGGCTACTCCGGCCTGCGGCTCAGGCATCAGCTTCTTTATAGACTCCGATATAGACTCGCGCACGCGAGACGCCAGCGTGACGGCCGGGTTTGCCAAACCTGAGTCGAGGACTCTGACTTCATTAGGAGCGCCCGCGAACATCGTGGCGTATACCCGCTGTCGCGCTAGATACTTACGGTAGGAAAACATGCCGGGGTTTGTCGGCTCGAAAGGCGCCGTAAGCCGCCCGCGTAAGAGAATCTTATCTCCATATTGCGGAAGCGCCTTGCGCATGCGCTCGGATGGCGCGTAGACAAAAATCTGCAAGCTGCCGGTCGTTTGCTCCCATTTTCCATGACGCCCAACCCGGTTTACGTCGACAATTAACCTGGCGCCTTTTCGGGTCATCTCCGGGTCGGCCTTGACTACGCCCACAACTGCGACGCTGCCTGCGCCGATATATTGGGAAACGTCATCCGGGCGGACTTGCGTATAGAGGCCATATCGCGCGGCGCCAAGGCAAAACGTCGCAGCTAATATGAGCGCGGTGATTCCCATTTGGCGTTCTTTCCAGACGCTCATCAGAGCAAGCGCCGCCGCTCCGCAGGCGACCGCCAACGCCGCCGGAAGCCCGGCGTATTCCGCCGCCAGAATGCCGAGAGCAAGAGCCACCGCCGGAGGTCCCAGCGGGCGTTTTAAGGGAGACAGGTTTGTCGGGAATTGCGCTTCCGCCATAGTAGTCTCGAAACTGATCAGTAGTCATTAACATACCCGGCGGATAACGATCTTGTCAATTCCGACGTTACACGAAGGGTGTGCGTCACGTTATTTGTTTCGGCGGTAATTCCCTTGGAGTAGTCATGGACTAGAACTGGCTATAGTCATATATCACTGTCCAAGTCCGCGAGCCTGCCGGAACAATGCCGCTTCCGGCGCAAGGGGCATCGGTCCATGATTTGGTGTAGCCGAGAGGGTCCATCGTCTGTGTGCCGGGCAGAACACCGCCCGCGTAAGGGTCGTTGAAACTGCTGATCCTTGGACTTATAGAAATGCCGGCGCCCGGATCCTCGAATATGTACTTAACCGGATACGCGCCGTCCCGGCTAAAGGTAATGTATCTATTCTCGCCTGCCAATCCAGTCAAGGCGTCATTTGCCCCTTCAAATTCCAGTGTTGTGCCCTGCACAGTGGGCGTATAACCCGGATCTAGAATTGTCTTTACCCCCAGTTTGGGATTTTCCAGCTTTGTTGGAGAGATGATCGACTTGATGCCCCTTGGAAATGGCTCCGACGCGGCGAGATCCACCTCAGCTTCTTCAGCGGTCCTGCGGACTTTGCTTCCCAGCGCGGCGCCGATGAAATCAAACCGCACATCACTGCCGGAGTCGACCTTTCCCCAGGTTTTTATCCTGTCGGAGTCTCGGTAAATCACAAAGTACTCGGAGACCCGCCTAAGATTGTTCCAAGCCCCAGGTTCATAGCTGGACAGCAGGTAGTTCTTCTTCAGAAGCTTTGTCTGAACGGGTCCCGCTCCAATGAGGACATATCTGCTTGCGGACCCGCCATTGGTCCGCAGCAGCACACAATTCGTTCCTTTGCGGAGTGATATTATGGGAATGTTCCAGGTGGACCATCCCTCGGTGGGCAGCGAGTCTGAGGAGACACTCGTTTGGCCGGAGCCCCCGTATCTGGCGGAAGCGGGGAAGAATGTGGCAATCAGAGACCATGATGGTCCGGGACTTACCACCTGGTGAATGTAGAGCTTCATCTGAATATATTCATCCGTCCTCACGCTAACAGCGTCATTCCAATTGAAAATAATGCCGACAATGCTTTCTGATGAGCCGTCCCATCCACATCTGACCGCATTCGCTATATTTGGTGTTCCCGTCCCGAAATCGGATGATTCAGCCGTGCTGTCCCACCCAACCATTTGACCAGTCTTCCCAATTATCTGAATGGCCGGATACTTGTCGCCAACGGGTCTAAACGGGTAAAGTATGTGCCTGTGCATGAAGACCAACTGCTCAGTGTTTTTGTTCAATAAAAGCGGGAAAGCGTCTCCTCCCGATGTCCCGGACATAGCCGTTTGCTCGTCCTTAAAATAACAGACTTTATCAAGTAACGTGATACATGATGAAGCTCCCGCAAGCTCCGGGTTAGGATTGTCCTGGTACACTCCCTTATACTGATTATATGCTGTTGTATATGGCTCCCAGTCAATGCAATGCGCGCACTGGCCTTCTACTACCGTCTGGCTGTCCATCGCCCAGGTCGTGGCGCCGAAGCCGGACTCGACGAGAACTCCAACACGACCGTTCGTAATATGGGTATACTCGCCCGTATTATCATGCAGATCCGTGAACGGGTATTTTTCCACCCTGATTCCCTGTCCCGTTGTCCGGCTTTTCGAGATAATGTCGCGCAGGTGGAGTCCGTCCACCGTGTCAGCGTCAAGACCTTTTGTGTGGCCGGTCTTTAATACCTCGTTTGGGAGCTTACTGTCGAGATCTAAAGGCAGGATTGTTGATGGAGTCGGCAAGACTGATACTTTGAACCCGCCTGCTCTCTCGGCGTTCATAGCGTATGGGACTGAGGTCAATTTGGCGCGAGGCATGAGCGTCTGCCCGCCGATTTCGATCTGCAGCCAATATTGCTTGTCGAACGGCAAATTTATAGGCGCCGCATTGCCAAGGATGACATTGATCCAGCCGCCGATTACGTTTACTGAAATATCCTCCGACCACAACTGAGAGCCGCCTGTCTCGGTGTCGAATATCCGGAAGGTGGTGGAATGAATCCCATCCGGAACCGGTTGGCCGGAAGCATTTAGAAGCTGTCCCTGGTAGCTCAACGTGGCGGGAGTTGAAAGACTCGCCGAAACCGGCGCGAGTGTGATCAAGAAAATTATAATAGGAGCCGCAACTCGGATCATCAGCGCTGTCCCTCCGCTTACTCTCAAATAAGTAGTTCTATCTTCGTAAATACCATAATGCTAAGTTAAACGTCAATGAAATTATGGCAGGATTCTCACAGTTGTAGGGGCGAAGCATCTGCATCTGTATCTGACCAAGTGTGCGGAGTCGTGGGGCAGATGCTTCGCCCCTACTTCAGTTGACAACTAAAGCCTATATGTTACGATACCAATAATGGATGAGTAATTGCGCTTGAGCCGGGAAACAAGCCGGAACTGAGGTTACTTTGGATTCGCCAGTACATGATACGGTAAAACCTTTTACTGCTGTTCTTAAAATAATAGCAGTATTATTCATCCTGCTTCTTTCCTTCCGCGTTTACGCTGAAACGTACGTCTCCGGACGTTACTCGATCAACTCCGGCGGAGGATCCGCCGCCTCACAGTCTTACAAGGTGAATGGGTCAATAGGCCAAACCTTCGCATCCTTCGCCAGCGATACCGGCTATATGCATTATATAGGATTATGGTCGTCAGAAGCGCCGGGAATAGAGGCTCAGACCATATCCGACCTCAAGTTACTTCCTGACGGCGTTCTGGCTGGTGTTGTCGGAAAGGTTGCCACAAGTTCGCAGATAAGTCATGAGGATTTTTTCTATATAGAGGACCCAAATAGGCAAAGTGGAATACGCGTAAGCGTACCGGGTGAGCCATTAGCTGGTTTGATTGAGGGCAGTGTGGTGAACGTCTTTGGCGTGATGGACACGACCGGCGCTGGAGAAAGACAACTGGTCGGGCTGTTGACGTCCGCGGTATCGACGGTGTCCCCTCTTGATCCGGTGGCGATGAACAATGCGGCCGTAGGAGGGTCTGACTGGTTTTATAACCCCGTGACCGGAGCCGGCCAAAAGGGAGTGGCGGGAGCTTCCGGAGAGAATAACATCGGCCTTCTTGTCCGAACTACCGGCAAGGTCATCCGCGCCGGTCCAAATTGGTTCCTGATCGATGACGGCTCGATAGCCGACGGCCTCGACGATCCCAGCCGGGGCGTTAGGGTTGAGGTCCCGGCAGGGGTCAGTTTGGCGCCTAGAAACTGCTATGTAGTGGTAACGGGCCTGAGTTCGTGCTATAAGACTGGCCCCAACCTCTACCGTCTCATACTTGCCCGGCGGCAGGAAGACATAACCGTGATTCCGGACGCGGATTTGAAAACAATAGGCCAGGCGAAATCCGTTCAGGAAGGCGTCGCAGTGACACTTAAGAATAAAAAGGTCACGGCAGTCTTTCCCGGCTGTTTCTATATGGAAGAGACTGATCGCTCATCGGGCATACGGGTTATCTCAAGTGAAGAGGTGAACGAAAATGATATTGTGACTGTGACCGGCGCGATGCGAACAACGGTTGGTGAACGAGAGATATTTGCAGCGGACGTGTCGGCCTCGCCACAGCCAAACGGGATTGCTCCAGTTGGCCTGCCTACACGTAACTTAGGCGGAGGGACTTATTGGTATCAGCCGGGAGTTCGCGGCGCAAGGGGAGTTAACAACATCGGACTTCTCGCGCGCGTCTGCGGCCGCGTGACGGCGATCTACCCCGACCGGTTTTACATCGATGACGGCTCAAGAAAGACCGCCGATGACGGACATGTGGGAGTAAAGGTGGTCACGCCCGATATTGTGGTCCCCCTGGGTTTGTATCTGGACGCTTATGTGTCCGTTGTAGGAGTAAGCAGTTGCTATAGACTTCTGGACGGGTCTCTGGAATCCATGATCCGAACCAGGCGCACATCGGATATGATTGTGCTCAGGGTCGTTTATCTTCCAATTCCAATCAACAATTTGCGACTGCAACCCGACAATCTCTCCCTGACGCTCTCAGACGGTATAGTAACCGCCGTTTTCAACGGGTTCTTCTATCTGGAGTCACAAAACAGGGCAACCGGCATCAGAATAACAAGCCCAACGCCGGTTTCTGAAGGCGACTCTCCCGTGATTCGCGGAACGCTTACCACAATTGACGGCGAACGAGTCATTATCGCAACCTCGGTGGACGAAGGTTCCCATGGCAATGATATTCCCAAGCCTATAGGATTCCTTGCGAGAAATGTCGGTGGCGCTGATTTCGGCGAAATTATTCCAGGCGTCGAAGGAGGCCGGGGGGCTAATAATATCGGGCTGTTGGCTTGCTTCTTAGGTAAGGTGGCGCAGATCGACCCGGATGGGAATTACCTGTACCTAAACGATGGTTCGCGAATCAAGGACGGGACTCAAACCGAAATAACTCCGGGCGTTTTCGAAGACAACCTCGGAATCAAAACTGTCTGCGACCCCTCTGATTACCTGCAAGGCGATTACCTGATGATAACCGGCGTTAATTCCTGTTTCAAAGACAACCAAGGGAAGCTCCGCAGGCAGATTTTAGTAAAATCCGGCGGGATTCAGAAGATAGAGATGTAGCGGCGCCGCACTATCACATCATCGCGGCAGCGCAATCGCCTGCCCCTTCGCCGCTGATTCATAGGACGCGAATACCAGGCGCATGGTTTTTAGATTATCCTCGCCTGATGTCTCCGCCGGTTCCCCAGTTCTAAGAGAGCGCAGCAGGTCAGCGTTGCAGGGGACTGCGCTGGAATGTACGACGTCATAGGCGGGGTCGGCCCAAGGATAGCGCGGCGGAACATGCCGCGAAACGATGGTTTCGGCGCCCTTGGTCGCCCTTATCCAAAAATCGGGGCATAACTCTACCGAGCCGTTTTCGCACTCTACGCGGACGTAAGTCTCCGGGAATCGTTCGTGCTCTAATCTGCTGGCATAGCTCATCTCGCAAGTGACGGTCACGCCGTCGCCCATTTCCATCATGACGGTCGCTACGTCTTCTCCCTTTATCTCCGGGTTCACGCGGGAGGTCTGGCAGTAAAGGCGGCTTGCGTCGCCAAATAGGTAACGAGCGGTGTCGAGAATGTGGCTCCCAATATCGGTCAAGATGAACTGGTCGAGGTCCTTCAGGAATGGTTGATTCGCAAAAACCGGAAAGCTGTTGGCGTATAGAATATGTCCCCGGAACGGCTTGCCAATATTGCTCTTGTTCATCGCTTTCTTTAACTGGCGGATCGGATATTGCCAGCGCCAATTCTCATGAATCATAAACGGCACACCCGCCTCACGGCAAGCTGAGACCATAGCCTCGGCGATCGCGAGGTCTGGGGCCATGGGTTTCTGACAGATCACGGGAATCTTGTGCTTTGCGGCCAGATGGACAAATTGGCTGTGCGTATCGACGCCGGTTATTATGTCAATAAAGTCTAGCTCCTCGTTCGCCAGCATCTTTTCAGCGTCATCATACACCGCCGGAACCCCGAATTGCCGGGCGAGCGCATCCGCTTTTGACCGGGTTCTATTGTAAAGAGCCACAAGTTCGACTCCCTCAAGTTCTCGCCATGCGGCTATCTGATACGGCGCCCAAAACCCACAGCCCAAGACGGCGAAACGTAGATTTGACATAGTCACTTACCTACCTTCAACCCAAAGACAGTCATCGCGGTCTTTCCCAGCGCCCAGGACAATTCATCCTCCGTCAGCCCGATGCTTCTATATTTAGCCAGCTCGGTAGCCGCATTATCGGCATGGTCTGACCCCAGCATCACGCGATTCGCTCCAAATTCCCGCACCCAGTTACGTATGGCGAACCCGCCGACCCAGCTTGGCTCCAAATACACATTCGGACAATCAGCGGCAAGCAGCGTCGCCTCAGTAGAAAGTATCATAGCCCCCGCGTGAGCCAAAACGATTTTCAGATTCGGATGCTCCACCGCAATCGGTCGCAATAGCGACGGCGCGGCCCACGGGATGCCCGCGCCGCTGTGGACCATTACCGGAACGCCTAATGTTTCCGCGACTTCAAACACACGGCGGCCGTGCTTCCCGCCGGGATTTACTGCATGCCCGAACGGGTGGAGTTTGAGAGCCACAAAACCCAGTTCTTCAATACATCGCCTGGATTCTGTCTCATACTCATCGCCCGGAAGATGGGGATTTGGGCACGCTATTCCATAAAAACGCCCTGGGTAACGCCGGACGAGATCGGCGACCGTATCATGGTGGCGCCGCAGGCCGGCCAAATCGTGAACCGTCGGCGGCTGGACGAGCGTAATATCTATGCCATTCGTCTCCTGGCTTTCGATCAGCTCGGATTCGGGAAAATCGACATCGAATACTTCGTCATATCCCAAATGGGCGTGGGCGTCGATAATCAATGCTTTTCCTCCGGGTGGATCATCTCATGAATAACTTCGCGAATCTTCTCAGACTCAAAGACCTTGCGCCAGTCGGGCCGGTAGACCATCTCATTGCCCCATCGTATTGCAACTTTCGCCGCGTCTGAAAACGGCGAGCCGATTGCGCCGAACGCGATAGCGAGGGCAATTTGGGAATGGCCCATCATAAACGATTCCGCCGCCTCTCTGGGCACACCGGCCTTCACCGCTTCTTCCATCGCGTCTCTCATAAGACAAGCGGCGGACGCGGCGACTACTTCGGCCATCGCCGGTTCCAAGACCGCCATTTGCTCGACCGTTATCCGGTGAGCCTTGACCACCGGCGCGAACATCTTGCAACATAGCTCGTTAGCCTTCTCAAAAGCCTCTTCCGATCCTGTCATCAACGCGATAACGATGTCCTGCGAAGCGGTTATTCCGCCGAAAAAGTCCTTTCGGGCTTCTGGGGTCGCCTGTTCGCCAAAGAGCGGAGGGTGGCATGGGTGGCAAACCACGTAGTTCAGGTCCTCTCGGACCTCCAACTCATGCACGGCGGCAGCCGCAGGATCGAGGAGAATGACCGCTGCTCCGGCGCGCGCCAATGGAACAAGCTCCCGGCTGACGGCTCCAATCAGCGCGTCAGGAACAGCCAGTACAATAATACCGGCCTGCGCCGCCGCCTGCTCGGAAGGCGTGACCGCCAATCCCTTTTCTTTCAATCTTTCAATACCCGCCTCAGACTTCTCACTGAAGATCAGCTCGTAATCTTCTTTAAGCAGGTTATTGACGATCCGGCTTCCCATCTTGCCGCCTGCTCCGATAATCGCTACACGTTCAGCCATTCAATTCTCCTGTCTATATAGTATGCTTCGGGACACGCTTTGGGAGTGTTCAAAAACCGTAGCCTAGCCCCTTGTGGGCGTCATATTGCAGTCAACCTGAGCGTGAATTGACGGGCATAAAGCCCTAGGCTACAGATATATAGGACTTTTTGAACACTCCCGCTTTTCGTCCCGAAGCTTTCTCACTCCAGTATCAACATCCGCAGATATTCAACGCTTCTCTTCGCCCAAGAGTCCTCTTTGGCGATGGTCGCTTCCAGCGCGTCCTCCGGCGGCGTCCAAAGCTCTAATATCGCATTTGGATCGCGTCCGGCTTGCCGCAATTTGCCAAGAAGCCAGGGCACGTCCAGTCTTCCCTCGCCCGCCGGTCTCCCTTCAACGGCAAAGCCCATCTGATGTCCGGCTCTTTGGACGCAGAAATCCTTGATATGAAGGTTTACAACCCAAGGAGCCAGCGTTTCCACGACGACCTTCGGACCTTCGAGCGCGCCGAATGAGTTCACGGTATCGAGACAAATACCCACGTTCGGGCTTTCCGCGCGCTCGACTATCCTTGCCAGCGTAGCCGCCGTAAACCGGTCGTGGTTTTCGATTGCCAAGCACACCCCGGCCCGCTCGTAATCCGGCAGGACTTCTTTCAGCAGCGCCGGGATTTCATCCGCCGCGGGTTTGTGTTCGGCGGTGTCGATCACCACCCGCACTATTGGCGATTCGAGCCGCTCCGCCAGATTCAAATAAGTCAACAAATGCTCTTGCTGAATGCCGCGAGTTCCGACTTCGACGCTTACATCCAGTTCCCGCGCCCGTTGCCGAAACGCTTCCATCTCGCCTGTTGAGAGTTGGTCGAGAGGCAAATTGTCGCAAAATTGCGCTACTCTAACCCCCAGGCAATTGGCCTTTTTGAGTAGGGCAATTGCTCCCATCGGGCGTTCAGGTGGAGAGCCGGGAACGCCGACCGCCCATGTGAAAGTATACGAGCTAACACCGAGTCGCATAAGTGGTTTCCTGCCGAGCTGGACTTGGGTAACACCAGAGTAGTAACACAGTCTAAAATACCCGCCAGCAGGGGCGTTTGTCAATTAGGGTAACAGTTAGAGTTAGGTATACCGTCATTCCGACCGAAGTGGAGGAATCTGCTTTTTCTTAATTCAACCATAAAAGCAGATTTCTCGACTTCGCTCGAAATGACATTATCGGAGAGGATTATTATGACCGGCAAATTTATCACCGAAAGCAGTTTCGCGGAAGGTTTGGAGGACGTTATAGCGGCTTCATCCGAAATTACGTTCATAGACGGTTTGACGGGCATACTCGCCTATCGTGGCTATCGGATAGAAGAATTGGCTCAAAACGCAACATTCGAGGAAGTCACTTATTTACTTTGGAACGAGCGGCTCCCCAACAAAGCTGAGTATGACGATCTGAACCGCCAACTTGCGGAGTCCCATGCATTGACTCCTCAAGTCATACAGCACATCAGAAACCTGCCTAAAACCATGCACCCTATGGACGCGCTGCGCACGGCGGTGTCCGTTATGGCGCACTACGATCCCGACGTTCAAGACAATTCACCCGAATCAAACCGCCGCAAGGCGATTCGCCTCGTCGCGCAGACGCCTTCGGTCGTAGCGGCTTTCGATCGTATCCGCAACGGCAAGGAGCCTATTCCCGCCAAACCCGGACTCCGCGTCGCGGCCAATTTCCTCTATATGCTAACCGGCAAAGAACCCGATCCCATCAGCGAGAAGGCTTTGGAGGTATATTTGGTACTGCTTGCCGATCATGAGTTCAACGCATCCACATTCGCGGCCCGCGTAACAGCAGCCACGTTGTCGGATATGCACTCAGCAGTGGTCAGCGGAATCGGCGCATTGAAGGGCCCATTGCACGGCGGCGCAAACGAGAAAACGATGGAGCTTCTTCTCCTGATCGGCGACCCGGACGAGGCAAAAGAGTATGTCGAAGGTATGTTGGAACGCAAAGAGAAGATCATGGGAATCGGCCATCGCGTCTACAAGGTCAGGGACCCGCGCACCGCTGAGCTAAAGAAGATGTCCAAGGCTATGTGCGACGTGATTGGCCGGCCTGAGCTTTACGAGATGTCGGAGATCATAGAACAGACCGTTTGGGACGCGAAGAGGCTCCCGGCGAACGTCGATTTCTACTCCGCCACGGTCCTCTACGCGCTTGGTCTGAACATAGACACCTTCACCCCGCTTTTCGCGGTAAGCCGGATGTCAGGCTGGACGGCGCACGTTATGGAGCAGCACGCAAATAACCGCATCATCCGTCCTCGCGCCGAATATCGCGGGCCTGAGCCGGGAAGCAGGCATTACACTCCTATGAATGAACGGTAGGAAGAAACGGGGAATCATATGGTATAATATGCCGGTCAAGAGTGAGAATTCAAATGGACATACTAAAACTCGTAGAAAGCAAGCGAAATGAAATCCTCAGAATAGCGGCTGCGCATCACGCCCACAACGTGCGCATATTCGGCTCCATCGCGCGCGGCGACGCGGACGAGATCAGCGATGTGGATTTCCTTGTCGAATTCGAACCAGGGACCAGCTTATTGGACCATGGGGCCATGATTGCGGAGTTGGAAGACTTGCTCGGACGTAAGGTGGATGTGGCCCCGGAAAAAACCCTCAAGGAGCGCATCAAACACAGGGTATTGTCGGAGGCCATACCGCTGTGAGAGATGATAGTGCAAGGCTTTTCGACATTCTGGAGGCTATCGAGAAGGTCGAACGCTACACAGGAATAGAAAGAGAGGTATTTGAGCGTGATGAGTTGATCCAGACATGGATGGTCTACAATCTGCAGATCATTGGAGAAGCTGTATCGCGTCTATCAGATGAGTTCTGCGGCAGCCATCCGGACATCCCTTGGCGCGCCATCTCTTCTATGAGAAATGTCATTGCGCATGCATATTTTCGGGTTGATCTCGACGAGGTGTGGGCTGTTATCAAGAGAGATCTGCCTGGCCTTAAGTTAAAAATACAGGCTATCTTAAAAGTCTGACTTACGTTGCAGCGCTCGGCAGTTCTCTGCCGACATCGCTCTGAATTCAACCTGCAAATCCCTTTTCCGGCCTGCTGCGCCAGGTCCAGTCTCCCGCCCACGGTATGTGGAATTCCCACAACATCCGGTGCAGCTTTTTGGCGATAGCGGGTTCAGCGGACAGAAGATTGTTGCGCTCCTCAGGGTCATTCAGCAAATTATAAAGCTCGTTTTCCCGCTCGCCTCGGTTGTCTATGAACTTCCACTCAAGAGTCCGCACGGCTTCCCGATACTGCAGCGCGCCTAAGAACGCCGCCTCATGAACTTCCGCGACTTCTCCCCGGATTAGAGGATTGAGGTCAACGCCGTCGCAATCGCTGAATTCCAGCCCCAGCCTTTTCATGAGAGTCGGCGCAAGATCAGTGTTCTGAACCAGCGCGTCGATCCTTCGGCCTTTGAGGCTGCCTTGGGGGTCTCTTATCATATAAACAAAATGGCAAAGCTCCTCATACAGCGGCACAAAATGTTTTCTTACCGTTCCATGCTCGCCGAACGGCTCTCCGTGATCGGAAATCAACAATACGATTGTGTCGTCCCAAAGCCCCAGGCGCTCCATGGCCGCCCGCAGCTTGCCGAACTCATTATCGACCTGCGTCACGCAACCCGCGTATTGCGCCCGGATGTGGCGAAGCTCCTCCGGGGTCAATCGATCCGCCCATAATGCCGGCATAGGAATCTCCTTGCCCGTATAACCGGGATCATACATATCGCAATACGGCGCAGGCGGGTCCCACGGCTCGTGCGGATCGAAATAGTCGAGCCACAGGAAGAACGGATTATCGTTATCTGCATGTGTTTCCAGCCATTTGGTCGCGTCCCTGGTGATGATGTCCGGTGAACAAATCCCCTCGCGCTCCATCATCTCCATGCGATTACTGGCGCTGCTCGTGTAGCACCTAACTTCTACTTCACATGAGTCCGGCGTGAAATAGACGTTATCCAGGCTGACCTTTCGATCCGGGTTTATTGGAGCGTGACACTTACCAGTGGGGTAATGGTGGAATTCGGCAAAATCGCGGTCCATTTTGGCTTCGCGCTTGAACGGCGAATCGCTGAACGCGCAGGTGTGATACCCGGCTTCATTCAGCTTGGGAAGAAACGTCACATCGGTATCCCTTAAAGGCTCCCAAGTCCGGTTTGGAAACGTATAATTGCCGGTCACCATAGCCGTGCGGGACGGAATAGTAATGGGATATTCCGCGATGGCGTTTCCAAAAAACACCGACTCCGCCGCGAAAGCGTCGAAATTCGGCGTCTTGATATACGGATGGCCGTTAAAAGCCAGATAATCGTACCGAAGGCTGTCGAACATTACTACCAGAACGTTCATGATATTGCTTCAGTTAGTCCTCTCCGAAAGTCTCAATGTGGAAACGAATGGCTGATTTGACA
The DNA here is from genome assembly GCA_030650495.1 of Armatimonadota bacterium. Classification (GTDB taxonomy): domain Bacteria; phylum Armatimonadota; class UBA5829; order UBA5829; family JAUSEB01; genus JAUSEB01. The sequence goes on from JAUSEB010000447.1 coordinate 41,721, forward strand.
TCCGCAAGGGTTTCCTCGTAAGTGTCACCCTGGCCGACAACAACTCCCTTCATACCCAAAGGATAAGCTACGTACCCATCAGAATGTTTCTCAATAACGATTTTGAATTGTTTCATAAAGCCCCTCCATATGCTAAGCCTATCTTAACACTTGAGACGGCTGTATTATACGGCGTTTGGGCGTTACAATCAACGCTTGTGGTATCCTTAGCAGAATATCTTCAGGAGCATCGTTTGTTAGTTGTTTT
>JAUSEB010000453.1 GCA_030650495.1 Armatimonadota bacterium
AAAAACCGTCATTCCGAGGAGGAACGACGAGGAATCTGCTTTTCGGAGACTCTGAATCGTGCTTAAAAGCAGATTTCTCGCTTCGCTCGAAATGACGTGTCGTGCCGTCCACCGGCTTTTTGAACACTCCCTCTTTGAAGCCGAAGGCGATATTACTACTGTCGGCTTCGGCTTCAAAGAACAAGCCGAAGCATCTTACTCTCTCGACTCTATTTTAAGTAGAACCATGTCAGCGCGAGCAGGCCGATTATCATAATAAGCGCGTACTGCTGCGCTACGCCGGTCTGCAGTCGTCTGAGCGCCAGTCCGCCGCCTTTAGTCAGTATCCCTATGAGATTGACAGCGCCGTCGACGATCCACTTGTCCACCCAACCCTGAATTCGGGAGATGAGCAAAGTCAGCCAGCCGACGGCGTTGACAGCGCCGTCCACGACCCAGCGGTCAAATGCGTACATATATCGCGTCAGGGCGAACAGCGGTCGAATTATAATTACGCCGTAAATCTCATCCAGCCAGTATTTGTTGTAGACCAGCGAGTGGATGAGTTTGAAAATCGAGACCTCCCCAAGCGCCGCAACCGCCTTGCTCGCGGGAGTCATGTACACGATATAAGCGAGTAATATGCCGGTCAGAGCGGCTAAAGTCCCGATTGCCGCGATGGTCATCGAGAACGCATGATGCTCAAGATGGAGCAAATCCGTGTGCAGGAACTCCGCGAACAGATTCTTTCCGGGCAGGCCGACCCAACCGGCGATTATGGACAGGAACGCCAGGACTATTAGCGGAACGGTCATAACCTTAGGGCTTTCGTGAGCGTGGATATGGCTGTCCCTCGGTTCCCCGAAGAAGGTCAGTATGCACAACCGGGACATGTAAAACGCCGTCATAAACGCGCCGAGAACGCCCGCGTAGAAAATTATCTTGTTCGCATGGAAGGCGGTCAGGAGAATTTCATCTTTGCTCCAGAAACCGGCCAGGGGGAAAATCCCCGCAAGGGCTGCCGTTGCGATAATAAACGTCCAGAACGTCCAGGGCATGTGCTTCCTGAGTCCGCCCATCTCGCGGATATCCTGCGTGCCCGTGCCATGAATCACGCTGCCGGAGCCAAGAAACAGATTTGCTTTGAAGAACGCATGCGTCATCAGGTGGAACATCCCCGCCACGTAGCCGCCGACGCCGAGTCCCATCATCATAAATCCGAGCTGGCTGATGGTCGAATAGGCCAAAACGCGCTTGATGTCGTACTGCGTGAAGCCAATCGTCGCGGCCATAAGCGCGGTTATCGCTCCCGTGTATGCGACAACGTTAAGGGAAAACGAATGCTCCGAGTAGGCGAATAATGGATAAGTTCTTGCGACTAGATATACACCAGCGGCGACCATAGTTGCCGCGTGAATCAATGCGCTGACTGGGGTCGGGCCTTCCATCGCATCGGGAAGCCACACGTGCAGGGGGAACTGGGCGGATTTGCCGACCGCCCCCCAGAATATGCCAAGACTTGCAAGCGCGGCAAGCGGCAACGCCCACGGGCCGATTTGCACCATTGTCTTCGCCATAACCGAGACCGATTCGTGGGACAACACAGTTTGCAAATCGAGAGTTCCAATTTTCAGGTATATCGCCAATATTCCGAGGAACAAGCCGACGTCGCCAACTCGCGTAACTAAAAACGCCTTCTTGGCGGCGCGCATGGCGGTTGGGCGCTCGAACCAGAATCCGATCAAGAGATACGAACTTACGCCCACCAACTCCCAGCATATATATAGAATGAGCAGGTTGTTGGCAAGGACCAGGCCGAGCATCGCCGCTGAGAACAGCGAGAGATACGCGTAGAACCGGCCAAATCGGGGGTCACCGTGCATATATCCGACGGAGTAGATTTGCACCATCAACGCGACGACGGTCACGACGATCAACATAACTATCGTAAGCGCATCAACGGTAAAGCCGACGTTGATAGCCGTATCGCCGTATGGAATCCACGCGGCGGATTTTATTATAGGCTCGAAATGCCCACCGTGGGCAATTGCGCCGAACGCGATCACGAGCGATATTAGCAGCGACGCCGACATAGCCATTATCGCCAGCCCGGCTCCCTTGCACGGGAACCGACGGCCAAAGAAAACTATGGCGGCGAACGCCACAAACGGTATCGCCGGTATCAGCCATGCGTTTTCAGACATCGTTGCGGTCTTTCTCCATAATCTGTCAGCTGTCAGCTGACAGCTGACAGCTATTAGCTACCATTTCATCAAATTAACCTGGTCAACGTTGACGTGTTTCATGTTGATATACAGGTTTACTACTATCGCTAAGCCTACCGCGGCTTCGGCGGCGGCTATTGTTATTACGAAAACGGCGAACACTTGGCCGACCAGCCCATGCGACTGCCCATAGGCCGAAAAGGCGACCAGGTTGATATTTGCCGCGTTCAGCATCAGTTCGATTGACATTAGAATGCCGACCGCGTTGCGCCTGGTCATCACGCCGAACAGCCCGATGCAGAATAGTATAACGGACACGCCGAGGTAGCAGTTAATCTGCGGCATCATGCTTCTCCTCCTTGGCGATCACTATCGCGCCGATCAGCGCGGCCAGTAAGATGACTGACGCAAGCTCGAACGGCAGTAGATATGGCTTGAGCAGCGCCTCGGCAAGCGGCATCGTCGTATTTGCAGGAAGCGCGTCGAGCGTCTTGTGCGCCGGATATGGCGGCAGGGCGAACTTAATCATCAAAACCGCCAGCATAGCTAGTGTTGTAGGAATAGCCGCCCAGAACCACTCAGTAGTCTGCCGGATTCTGGCGCTCATAATCTGCTGCGTGAGCATTATCGCGAAGAGGATCAGGACCGTGATAGCGCCGACATATATTAGAACCTGCACGGCGGCGAGGAATTCCGCGTTCAGCAAAACGTAAAGACCGGCGACTCCCACGAAGCTCAATGCCAGAAAGAGCGCCGATCTTACTATGTTCTTGATCGTCACGACAAGAAGAGCTGATATTAATGTAATGGCCGCAAGGACCGCAAACGCTATACCTTGACCCGTCACGACTGCTCCTGCGCTCCTTCCTTGCTGTTGTCTGCTTGCTGTTCTTCCGACGTCTCCGGCTCCGGTTCAGGCTCTTCGGGGAACATTCCGCCGTGCCTGTGCATATCCTCTCGGTTGAAGACCATCCCCTCGCGCGAGTCGGTGGCAAGCTCATACACCTTGCTCATAACAAGCGCGTCGGTCGGGCAGACTTCCACGCACAAGCCGCACCACATACACCGGCTTGCGTCTATAGTGAACTCCTGCAGTTTGCGCTTCTTGTCTTCGCCAATCTCGCTTGTGACGGTCAGAACCTGCTCCGGGCAAATCCTTGCGCAGGCTCCGCAGGCGATGCACCTGTCCGTGCCCGTTTTGGGATCGACCGGCAGCGACGGAACCCCCCGATAGTTCTCGGGCAATTCCACTCGCTCGTCAGGATATTGAAGCGTCACCTTCGGTCGAAACAGATGAACGAAAGTGACTATCAGACCCTTCACCACGCTATACGGCGTATATATTATCTCTTTGAAAAGTGACCACATAATTAAAAAGCTATCAGCTATCAGCTATCAGCTTTCAGCTGATAGCTGTTTTGTGACTGGGTGGGGATTTCCGAATCCCCACCCCAAGACCAAATCGGGATTTCCGAATCCCGAAACCGCCACCCTCCGCTTCCCCGAGTAGCGAAGCATATCGAGGGGCGGTAGTTTACTATGCTGCGGGAACTGCCTTGAGCGATATCCTTACCGATTTTAATGATGCCGTTCCCGCAGCATAAATCTATATAAATCACGATAATGCAACGTAAAATCCCGTAAGAACGAGAGTGACCAGCCCAACGGGAATTAGAAACTTCCAGGCAAGGTTCATCAACTGGTCCACGCGGACGCGGGGCAACGTCGCCCGAATCCATATTAGCACGAAGACCATCACGAGCGATTTGCCGAAGAACCACGCGAAATCCACGGCGTGATCGGTCCAAACCTCCAATGGGATTGCCTGCCCGAACACTCTGATGGTCTCAGGGACGGTAATCCCGAACACCGGGTAGGCTAGTAACGAAAACGGCGCCTGCCAACCGCCGAAGAAAAGCGTGATTGCCAATGCTGAAAGCGTGAACGCGGCGGCGAACTCCGCAAGGAAAAACAGCGCGAACTTCATGCCGCTGTATTCCACGTTGAACCCCGCAACTAATTCCGACTCAGCCTCCATAATGTCGAACGGAGTCAGATTTGCCTCGGCAAGCCCGGCTACAAGATAGACTACAAATGCGAGCGCTCCGAGTCCCCACGCGCGGAATATGAACCAGTGGCGAATATCGCCGGCCTGGGAATTGACGACTTCGGATAAACTGAGCGTCCCGGCCAGTACCACCGGAACACAGAACGCCAGCACGAGCGGCACTTCGTAGGAAACCAATTGCGCCGCCGCCCGAAACGCTCCCAGCAGCGACCATTTATTGTTCGACGCCCAACCGGCCATAACTATGCCGATAATGGCAATACTCGTTACGGCGCTGATATATACAATGCCGATGTTGAGGTTGCTCGCGGCCATCCCGTCGCCAAATGGTATCACAACATAGACAAGATAGGCGGGAACGAACACGAGGATCGGGGCTATCGTGAATATCCATTTGTCGGCGCCGCGCGGAATAATATCTTCTTTGTGGAGGAGTTTGAGAGCGTCCGCGGGAGTTTGTAGTAAACCTTGCGGTCCGACCCGATTCGGACCGATTCTCGACTGCATAAAAGCCATGACCCGGCGAAGTCCGTAGATCATCGGATACATAACGACTATCAAAACGAAAGTCAGTATCGCCGCGGCTACTCCTGCCATTTTCGCTATTGTAATTAGAACCGAGCTATCCATTAAATAAGTGTGCACCAGCAGTGTAAGAGCGATACTTATTATAATTACCAGGCTGAGGGGTGTCAAGGAAGCAATTGTGAATTTTCGAACGAAGCTATCTTCCTACCATTCGGCCACTTGACCTATATACGGCTCGCGGACATCAATGCGGTCTATCACATCCCGCACTCCGACCACACCCCGCGCCAAATCTATTGCAAGCCGTTTCTGTTCTTCCGTGTCCACGGAGCCTATTATCTGAATGTGTCCGGCGCTTGAAGTCACCGTCAGCGACTGTCCGGCGAGCCGTTGATCTTCCATCAAATGCTGCCTTACCGATTCCAATAACGCACGATTCCTGTGAGCGTCCATTTGCATCATCCCTTCCGATGGAACGCTAGCCCCTTCAGGTATTTGGCCAAGAACGCGATAGTCTTTTTCCAGGCGTCGGCTGCGGCTTCCGGTTTGTAACGCTGGCTCTGTGTCGGATTCGCAAAGGCGTGCCCGGCGCCGGGATAAGTATATATCTCGTGCCTTACGCCCGCCTCTGTGAGAGCCTTGTCGAACTCCCGCACAGCATCCATCGGTATCGATTCATCAGCCTCGCCGAATATCCCAAGAACAGCGGCTTTTATCTTGGCAAGCTCTTTGGGATCGGTCACTAGCTGGCCGTAGTAGATGACAGCCGCCGCAAGCTTTGGATCGTTCAAAGCTAGATTCAAAGACTGCCGTCCGCCAAAACACCACCCGATGCTTCCTACTTTGTCATCCGGCACGTAGGGCAGAACTCTTAGATAATCGGCTGCCGCCAGCAATTGCGCGAGCGCGCTTGAGGGATTTATACCCCGGGATAACCACATGGCCTCGGCTGGGTCTGTGGTCGATTTGCCGAATAGATCGACCGCCAAAGCCGCGTAACCTTCACCCGCGAGCCGGTCCGCCATTTCCTTTATATTGTCATTCAGCCCCCACCACTCGTGTATCATCACAAGTCCGGGAAAAGGGCCGTTTCCGGTTGGGCGGACGAAATAGCCTGAGTACGCGCTCTTCGGGCCATATTTGATCTCGCTGCCATGGAGCGCGACAGATACAACAGAAGAAGCCAGTAGCAAAATCGCCGCCATCAGAACGTTAATAGATATTCTCATGGAGTCTTGACCTCTAAATAAGAGTACATTACGTTTTCCCCGGTCCTACAAATCACTAACCACTAATCACTAACCACTTAATTTGGTTATAATACCAAGCGAGTAAGGGTAAAGCATTTTGTTGACTCTTTCAGGAGGGCTGGATATGTCTGATCAGATGTATGACTATATCATTGTTGGCGGCGGATTGGCGGGGGCGTCGGCTATTGAGGGTATTCGCGAGCGCGACGAGGAGGGGGCGATCCTATTAATCGGATTGGAGAAGCATCAACCGTATCACCGCCCGCCGTTGTCGAAAAAACTGTGGTTCGGCCAGAAACAGGTTGAGGACATTTTCGTCCAAAGCCGGGACTTCTATATGGAAAATAACGTGGATATGGCGCCGGGCGTGGAGATAGTCAGGCTAAATTCCAATAACCGCACGGTGGTCGATACCCGCGGCTTCGCGTATAAATTCGATAAGCTCCTTCTTGCGACCGGCGGAGTTCCGCGCACGTTGGACATTCCCGGCGGCGACTTGGAAGGCATTTGTTACTACCGCTATTTGGACGATTATCTCAAACTCAGGCCGGAAGCATCGGAGGGGAAATCCGCCGTGGTGATTGGCGGAGGGTTCATCGGTGGCGAATTGGCCGCCGCGCTGAAGATCAATAAAGTCAACGTGACAATGGTATTCCGGGAAAAGTACATACTGAGCCGCATATTCCCCGAAAGCCTCGGTATGGCTATCCAGAACGACTACATCCGCCGGGGAGTGAAGATATTCGCGGACGACACTCCCCTTTCCTTCGAAAAGAGCGGAAATAAGTATATTACACGGACTAAAAACGGCGAGATGATCGAATCGGATATGGTCATCGTCGGAGTCGGCATAGCCCCATCGACGCATTTGGCCGAGACAGGCGGGCTGCAAATCGAGAATGGGATCGTAGTTGATGACCGCCTGCAGACCTCCAAACAGGGCATATATGCCGCCGGAGACAACGCCTTCTTTCCCTATCAAGCCCTGGGCAAGATGGTCCGCATAGAGCACTGGGACAACGCGCTGAACCAGGGTAAACACGCGGGCCTTAATATGGCCGGCGCGAACCAGCCGTTCACCTATATGCCCTACTTCTTCTCCGACCTGTTCGACTTTGGCTTCGAGGCCGTCGGCGATATAAATTCCGAACTGGAAATAGTTACCGATTGGCAAAAAGAGAACGAAACCGGGGTAATCTACTATATGAAGGATGGTAAGGTCAGGGGAGCGATGATGTGTAACGTCTGGGACAAAGTAGACGCCGCGCGTGAATTGATAGGAAAGAGTTATCAGCTCTCAGCTATCAGCTGACAGCTGTCAGCTGATAGCTGAGAGCTTCCTTAGCAATGGAGGACGAAATGGAACTTGTTGAGCAGAAGTGTGAGCCATGCCGGGCTGGGACGCCGGCGCTTTCGCGTGAAGAAGCCGAGGAGTTGTTGGAAGAAGTTCCTATGTGGACGCTAAAGGACGATTCCATAGAGCGGGAATTCAGGTTCAATGATTTCCGCGAAGCGATAGGTTTTGTAAATAAAGTGGCGGAGATTGCGGAAGCGGAGGACCACCACCCGGATATTCATATACATTATAATAAGGTTCGCCTAGAGCTTTCGACCCACAAGATCGGCGGGCTATCCAACAACGACTTTATTCTCGCCGCCAAGATAGATAAAGTAGCCGGTAAAACGACGATTGTCGGTTGACGGTTATCGGTTTGTTGCATCGGTAGCCTGCTGCCTGCCCTCGGTTTATCGGGGCCGATGCCGTCCCGATAAATCGGGACGACTCCCTTGATTCCCTCGATTTGCGAATTCACGCGCAAGGCTGCTATTATATTGGCGCAAGAGAACAATTCCGACGCTGCATTACAGCTATCGACGAGGAACAATATGAGCGGGAAGTCACTTGCGGGAAAAACAGCGCTGGTCACCGGAGCGGCAAAACGAATAGGACGCGCAATCTCCATTGCCCTGGCGGATGAAGGCGCGAATATAATCGTCCATTATCGCGGATCTGAGGAAGAAGCAAGAGAGCTTCTGAATGAACTCGCTCGTCGCGGCGTAAAGTCATGGGACGTCAAAGCCGATTTCGAGAAGCCCGGAGAATATGAATCGCTCATACATCGCGCTCTGGACCTCGCGGGCGGAATAGACATCCTCGTCAATAGCGCGTCCATCTTCCCGCCTGAAAAGCTGGATGAAGTGACTCTCGCCGGACTTATGACAAATATCGAAGTGAACGCATGGGCGCCGTTCGTTCTGAGCAGGGACTTCGCCAGTCTGGCCGGAAAAGGCCACATTGTCAACATCCTCGATTCCAGAATAAACGACGCCGACTGGAACCACGTAGGCTACATACTGAGCAAGCATGTTCTGTCGAAAATGACCGATATGATGGCTATCGCCTATGCGCCTGAAATCGCAGTGAACGCGGTCGCGCCGGGGCTGATACTCCCGCCGCCCGGCAAAGACCAAGAGTATATCGAGCGATTGAAGAACACGGTCCCTCTCAAAAAACACGGCGAGGCTGATGACATCGCGGATGCGGTCGTGTTCCTGGCCAAAAGCAGCTTTATAACAGGTGAAGTCATATATGTCGATGGCGGACGCCATCTGAAGGAATACTCCAATGGATAAAATCATCATAAAAGACATCCTGGCCCGCTGCATAATCGGCGTGAACGAAGAAGAGCGTCGTGAGAGACAGGACGTGGTCATTAATATTGCTCTCGAAACCGACCTCAGCAGGGCCGGTAAGACGGATGATTTTAAGGACGCCATAGACTATCGCGACGTGAAGAAACGCGTGGTTAACGCAACAGAGAACTCGCGGTATTTTCTTCTGGAAGCGCTCGCGGAACGGATTGCCGAAATATGCCTCGAACACCAGGCGGTCGTCCAAGTGCAAGTATCAGTGGAAAAGCCGGGCGCGCTCCGCTTTGCGCGCAGCGTGGGAATCGAGATAACGCGAAACCGGGTGTAGATTAAGATGGCGCGGGTTTTCATCGGCATCGGATCAAACATAGACCCTGATCGGAACATAAGGGCTGCTCTGCGCTTGCTCAGTCATGTAACGCGCGTGACGGCAATTTCCACGTTTTACGTGACCGATCCCGAAGGACGTCCGGAACAACCTCGCTACTATAACGGCGTCGCGGAGATTGAAACGGATTTACCACCCGCGCAGCTCAAACACGACGCGCTTCGACATATCGAGAGCGAATTGGGCCGAAATCGCAGTGATGACAAACACGCTCCCAGGACAATCGACCTCGACATTCTGATATATGATGACCTTATTATATCCTCAGATGACCTTGTGATTCCTGATCCTGAAATCGCAAATCGCCCGTATCTGGCGATTCCACTGGCCGAGCTAATTCCGGAATTTACTCCACCGGGCACGAACCAAAGGTTAGCCGAGTCCGCGGCTGAATTTACATTTGGCGATATGGAGCCGCTTTCAGAATACACTAAGTTGCTGCGAGAGGACTTGAGGCAGAGATCATAATAGGCCGATGTTGCCAATGGCGCCGTCATTCCCAACTTGATTGGGAATCCATTATTTGAAGCTGCATTAAGAACTAACGCTTCTGGATTCCCACTTTCGTGGGAATGACAGCACAAAGGAACTTGAATAGTACAACCCGATATAGACCAGATTGAGTTGTGGCCTAGCAGCCAACGGATAAAGTCGATTCCTGCGTAGCCCCGGGCCTTGTGCCCGGTCCGGTTGAGCGTGACTTCCGGCAAATTTGCCGCCCACAAGGGGCGGGGCTACGTCGATTATGGACTTTATCCGATCCCCGCTAGTCCATTTTAGCCCTTAGCTACAGGGCCTGGTAATATTACCAGTTTTTCACTGTTTATATTGACAGACCACTTTATACTGATATAATTCGATACAGGAGTGCTGTCTCCGCGCGCAATAGCGTACCGGGAGAGAGGTTCAAATTCACTTCGTAAAACTGCGAGTAATCAGCTTATTCCAATACCCAATCAACTGGGTTTACAAAATACTGGATTCTTCCGCGCGAGAAGAAAATTTCTCATACGTGAAGCAATGGCCCAAAGGTCTCCGGGCGTATTGGCGCCGGCCGGACGACAGACGCTCAGGATAATATCCGAAAGAGGGATCAACGAGCCGTAAACCATCTGTGGATTGCTTCCAAAGACCTGCGGAAGAAGTAGTGAAAAAGCCGATAATCTGTAGGATGAGGATTGTCCATCGGTCTTTGTTGGCCATATCCTCGGATGACGGAAAGCGGCAAGTCAAGCCATAGCCGGGATTACGGTCCCGGCGCGGCATGGCGCGTTAATGAACGTGTTGAACGCTTCGATACATGAGCCATGCCAAAATGGCCGGATTAGCAGATGTAAACGCTAATGAAGCGCAAGTTGTAAACAGTGGCTGGAATGACTGGAGGTGGTGAGGAAAGGAATTGCGTGCACAAAATGCAGCGCCGACCGATCCAACGGGGAGCGCAATTCCGTATGGCGGAAATCTTAATCCGCCGGCCAGGTTAACTGGCTGTTTAGAAACCAATGTATTAAAACAAATTCGATATTTGAAAGTATCGAAAGGAGGAAGGGAAATTGCGAAAGCTATGTTTATTCGCTGTAATGGCTATAGTCCTTGCTAGTCTTGGACTTGCCGGCCCGGCTTTGGCAGGACCGCATGATACTTATAGCTGGTTCTTTGAAGACGGATTTGACACTTACACCGCTGGTGAACTGGAGGCAGGATCGGGTATACCCCCTGTATGGACGACACCATCGGCGCCATTAGGTGAGTTTGTGCTAAATACCACTGACACACCATTTAATGCGCCTAACTCACTGAGGGTCACAACCATCAATAGTGATGGAGCCGCAATGGACGCGACCCGTCTAATCCCCAGTGCCTTCACAATACCATCGGGGCGTCTTCTCTACCTTCACTGCAGAATCAAAGCTAGTGGTGGAACCCGCGACCAAAACAACTATTCGATCAAGCTGACGTCCGGCAATAACGCCTGGTACGGCTTTGGCGTCTGGGAAGCCACTGAAACTTCTATAAGAGCCCGAGTTGGTAACAGTGTCAGCGGGTATGTTCCAATAGGAAGCGGCTGGCGCGAGTTGGATATCGTATTCGATCCATCTATCGGCACTAAAGGCAAAAGCACATGGTATCTGGATGGAGTATGGTTCCATGATCTTTTGTTCAGCACTGTGGGTACGGGAGCTCAACCAGACAACGTATTCACAGGCATCCAAATCAGCGACCATAACTATCTAAACGCCCAGAACGGCTATGTGATGTATGACGACATAAAAGCCGGAACCGACGCAACGACCTTAGCCCCGGTAATCTTGTCCCCAGAGGCTAATTGCTCGGGCCAGGATACCTATTACACGTTCGATAATCTTGGGGCTGAGTTGGATCCAACTGTTACTTGGGCAGTTGACCCGCATACTGAATATCAGGTAAAGGTATTCAACGTGTCCCCCAACGACCCGAATGGCACTACCGGCCAGGTATACGACTCCGGACAACTCGTGAGCGGTGCGGACTCTCATACACTCACCGGCAGTACTTTAGCCGAAGATGTTACTTACTGGCTGCGCGTGAGAGTAAAGATCAATGACGCATGGCAGCCGTGGAGCGCGGCCGGGGTCGACTTCAGGGTCCGGAACCTTATCTTCGATTCCCCCGACACTCCGGTGTTCATAGCTCCCAGCCCGGCGAACGATGGCTATCAGCGGTCTTTGTCCGTCCTTCCCACTTTTG
>JAUSEB010000455.1 GCA_030650495.1 Armatimonadota bacterium
CCAACTTCTCGCGATGTAGGGCGAAAAGGCTCACTAAACACGAAAGGCCTGGTTCAGGGAAGAACGCAGATTAACGCTGATGGACGCAGATAAACGCAGATGGAAAAGAAAGCTGACAGCTGACAGCTTAAACCAACTATCAACTAACAACTCTTCCCTTTTCGTGCTTTCTCCCTTTCGTGGTTTCGTGATTAAATGATTGTCGAAATGAGAGTAACCTGATGCACGAGCTTATCATCTTAGGAGCTGGTCCCGCTGGTATGACCGCTGGTGTCTATGCCGCAAGAAAGCAGATCGACACGCTGATCATAACCGAGAACATCGGCGGCCAGACCACCTGGAGCTCCGATGTTGAAAACTATCTCGGCTTCTCTTATATCACAGGTACGGAGCTTGTGGATAAGTTCGAAGACCACCTCAGGCACTTCAACATCCGCCAGGAGTTTACGAGAGTTACAAATCTGTGCCGGATATCCAATGGCTTTCGTGTGGAAACCGAAGACCTTCGCGAGTTTGATTCCCGCTCTGTGATTATAGCCACGGGCAAATCCCCGCGTATGCTGAATGTCCCAGGGGAGCGTGAATATAGAGGACGTGGCGTGACCTACTGCTCCACTTGCGACGCCCCGCTTTTCGCTGGCATGGAGGTCGCTATCATTGGCGGGGGGAATTCCGGCATGGACGCGGCTGTTCAGCTTATGAAGATCACGCCGAAGGTCTACATAATCGAGCGTACGGATAAACTTAAAGCTGATGAGATATTGCAGCAGAAAGTTCATGCCGCGCCGAACGTCGAAATTATGCTCTATACCGCTCCAACCGAGATCAGAGGCGATGTGACAGTCAGCTCGATTTCCGTGCAGCATCTCCAAACCGGCGAGAGAAGGGAACTCCCCGTCAGAGGTATTTTCGTCGAGATTGGTCTTGTGCCCAATACGGATTTCATTAAGGGCTTTATCGAACTGAATGAGATGGGGGAAATACCAATAAACTGCGCCGCTGAGACTGAGATACCCGGCCTATTCGCCGCCGGTGATGTTACAGATGTCCCGGAGAAGCAGATCATCATAGCCGCCGGCGAAGGCTCAAAAGCCGCCCTGCGCGCATATTCCTATTTGATCCGTCTGCCTGCAATGGCCGCTCCGCCGGTAATGCGGCCTATGTGATTTCACTTCCGCACCGCATCTTGAAGCGCCTTTTGCCTCACTGCGTAATCTGTTTCTCGCTCTTTCGTTACTATCCTTCGTTGTTCAGAAGTAAGCATCTGCATTGCTTTTGCCCAGTAGCGATGCCGCGCCGCTGAAATTTCCGCCGAAAGAGCTACCAGTGGAGCGGCCTGATCCTGTATTTGAGGTACGGGAGCGCTCCTATTTTGCTCAGCGCCCGATAGATACTCTCCAACATGTTCGGCGGACTTGTTGGCTTCTTTTATCTTTTGAGTGTATAACTTTTCCCACACAGACTTTAACTTTCTTATACTGGCCAATTGGGATTGAGAGAGTTGCAGCTTATCACTTCGAATGAGTATGAAGCTCACGTCTGGGATTGGACCTATCTTAGTTTGCTGACTCGCATGTCGCTCGACTATAGGCGGGCCATTTTGAATAGATGGCTGAGGTTGATTCTTCATAGAAATAGCGACAATAACCACTGCCGCTATCAGAGCTATCAGAAGACCCGGACCAAAATGGAAGAATGGCCTTTTATTATGTTCGGGAGTATGTTGCCTCATAAGTATTGTCTTAACATATATACGTACGAACCCGTCATTCCGAACGAAGTGAGGAATCTGCTTTTTCCGAATCCAGCGCTAAAAGCAGATTTCTCGACTTCGCTCGAAATGACGAGGCATTACGTTTTTCTATCATTCCAATAAGAATATCTGTAGTTTCAGCGCTTACTAATGCGATGCGGGACAGCCGGAATGATCCGTCTTCTGCATATTTTCGCACTCAGACTTCATCTTTTGACCGGTTATAGGACAGGTCCCTTTGGCCTTAGCCTCGGGCTTTACATAAGTTGATGGGCTCTTATCGAACTTAGGCTTGCAACCCGGGCAGCAGAAATAGTAAGTCTTGCCCTTATAGACGCTCTTTGGAGCCTTCTTAATGTCGGCTACTTTACCACCCATAACGGGGCATAGGATCACGTCGTTCGCCTTGCTTGCCTTTATATACTTCTCAGGGTTCTTATCGAACTTAGGCTTACATCCCGGGCAACAGAAGTAGTATGTCTTACCCTTATAAACGCTCTTAGGAGCCTTCTTCAGGTCCTTAACTTCTCCGCCCATGACAGGACATTTCGTTACTTCCACTTTCGCCGCCGCCATTTTACTGTGATCGTGACTCTGCGCGGCGAGCGCCAGCGCGGCCACAGCGATAAACGCGATAGCCGCAATGATTCCGATGGTTCTTCTCATTGTTTATTTCCCTCCTAGGGTATTATTTCCGACGGCTCTTTCGAGCCTGTCCTGCGCAACGTTGTGCTCGAATAGAGCTTGCGCATAGTTGGTCTCGGCCCTGGTCATCGACGCCAGCGCGTCCAGAACCTCGACATTTGTGGCCTTTCCGGCCTCATATCTGAGTTTGATTACGCGATAGTCTTCCTCAGCCTGATCGACCGCGGCCTGAGCTAGACCAACATTCTTCGAGGCGGCTTGCAATTCGGCCCAGGCGGTGGCAACGTTACGGCTGACCATCAAGACAACTTCCCGCTCTTCCGCCTGCATTCGTCGAAGCATTGCCTTGGCCTCATTTACGGTGGATTTCCGCTGTCCGCCGTCAATAATCGGCAAAGAAGCCGCTATGCCTACGGTGAATCCATTGTCGAATCCGTTGCCGGAGGATGTAACGAAATCCTGCATCCCGATTGCGTAGATTTGTGGTTTATACGAACTCTTAGCGACGCCAACTCCGGCTTCAGCGGCTTTCAGTCTTGCCTTTACCGCTGCGACTTCCGGCCTTTGCTGTAGAGATCGCGACTCTAAATCAGCCAAAGCAATCTGCGCAGGCTGGAACGCAAGTTGGTCTGACAACGTGATTTCAGACGATTGCGATACACCCATTGCTGATTTAAGATCGACCAAAGCTATGTCGGCGTCTCGCTGGGCGTTGACCAACTGCTGTTCGGCCTCGGCAAGCTCGGTCTGGTTTCGCAGCAAATCGTACTTGGCAATTCTGCCTTCCGTAAACGCAGCCTCAGCAATACGAACCCGTTCCTTCGACTCGTCCGTCCGCTTCTTATACGCCTCCACAAAACGTCCCGCAAGCAGAACACGTCTGTAAGCTGTCTTGGCTTCAAGAGCGACATCCAATTTTGCGGTTGTTGAGTCTGACGCGGCGGCCTGATACTGCCCCCTGGCTCCCCGAACCTGACCGCTCAACCTGCCTCCGGTGTAAAGCGGATACATCGCCATAAGGTTCTGGTCAATCTGCCCTTTGTCCGGCACAATGACCATACCCTGGGGATCTACACTCGCTGGACCAGGAATGATATTTGACATAGTTCCGGTAGTTCCGAAAGTGGTCGTCGATAGACGCGGCTTTGTCATTGATTTCGCCATGCCGATTCTCGATTTAGCGGCTTCCGCGTCGGCGGTTTTTATAGCCACGCTTGGGTTGTTGGCAAGCGCAATTGTCACGGCATCTTGTATAGACAACGTCTGCTTCAAAACAAGAATGTCGTTTTGCGCGAGCGCCTGGTTCGAAGCAAATAGCCCTATAAGAACGTATGTAATAGCAAGAACATAACCCTGTAATCGAGTAATACTCATACATGGTCCTCTTTCTCGGTAACAAGTCCGTTATATTCACCTTCGCCGAATTTTGCGATAACAGGCCACTCCCAGTCACGTTTCAAGAACCGCTTGTTGACCCATCTTATGAAGTCATCTACGTAAGTGTGCATAATCGGAATATCGAACAGGCTCAGAATCGTACCTATAAGCAATCCGCCCAGAATCACCGTGCCGAGCGGTTGATATGCGTCCATCCCAGTCTTTGGGAAGAGCGCAACGGGAGCCATAACGATCATCGTAATCATCGAGGTCATAAGAATCGGCCTGAGCCTCTGCGGGCAGGCTTCGATAACGGCCTGGTCTCGCGGAACGCCTCTATCCCTATAACGCGCGACCATATCGATTAGAAGAATCGCCGTAGTGATATCCATACCGGTCAAAACGAGTACCGCCATAATGGATACGGTCGAGAACGCCTGGTGCGCGAGGAATAGGGCAAGGAACACGCCGGAAAGCTCCAGCGGCAGCGAGAAGACCATTTGCAGCGGCTGCAGGAATCCCCTGAACTGGGCCACCAGCACGAGGAAGATGAAAATAATCGCCAATTGCAATCCGATCAGAAGCCGCCTGAAGCTGTCCATCATTTGCGTCATATCGCCGCGCGCTTCAATTCCATACCCCGGCGGGAAGTTGACCTCGCTCATCGCCTTCATCATCAGGTCCATAGTCACGTCCATGGAGGCTTTGTTACTCCGTCCCAAATGCCCGTCTTTGCGGTAGTAGCCGTTTATGGAAATGACCCGCCTCACGCTGTCATGCTCGATCACAGTCGGCGCGTTTTCATAGGCAATATTGGCGACGCTCTTCAAAGGAACCTGCCGTCCGTCCGTCGCGGTGATATACATATTGCTGAGGTCATTGGACGTTTTTCGATCCGCGTCCTCATATCTCACCAAAACCGTATTCTGCCTGATATTGGGAACCCTATACCATTCGCTCGTCAGACCACCGGCCAGTGAGTAATAAGCCTGCTGTGAAATGTCTTCCGGCGTCAGGCCAAGAGCCTGTGCGCGTTCTGGAATAACGTCAATCTTATACGACGGCTGTGCCATATCCCAACTTGAAGCGACCTGATACAAGCCGGGCGTCTCTTTCGCCACGCGCAGCGTCTCCTGGCCAATTTGGTTCAGGACGTTCATATCTTTCCCGTAGAGAACCACCGAGACCGGCGCAAGCGAACTTGCCATCACGTCCGATCCCATTTCTTTAATTTGCAGCCGTCGGATTCCAGGAATGGTCAACGTCGCCTCGTGGTGAATCGCGTCAACGATTTGCCAAATATCCCGCTTCCTATCGTCTTTATCGGAGAAGGTAATCATCATCGTGGCGGCGTTAGCCTGCGGCATCGCGTATCCGGTGTAGAACGGGCTGAAACTCTCGAACAAACTCTCGGCTCCGATTTCGGCGGAAACCTTCTCAATCTCAGGATATTTGGCGATAATCTTCTCAAGCGCTTTCGTGGCGCGTTCGGTCTCGGCGAAGCTGGTTCCCGGCGCCATTTCCAAAACGCCGTACGCTTGCCCGACATCGGCAAGCGGCATCATCTCCGAGCCGATGAAGTTATAGAATGTGAAACCTATGATGACGGTTGCCAGAATTCTCGCCATATTGGAGAACCGATGTTGCAGCATCCAGCGTATGATATTGGCGTAACCGGTTTCCATCCTGTCCAGCAGCCCCTGCACCGGGCCGAGTATCCTCCGGTAGAGCCACCGGCTTCTCTCTCCCTCCAACTCCGAATGCGGCCTGAGCAGATTTGCGCAGAGTAGCGCGGTCAGAGTGAACGATACCAGCATCGAGGCCAATAGACCGAGTATGATCGGCCACACCAATTCGACGAACATCAACTGGACGATTCCGCCGGAGAAGAGTAGGGGAGATAATGCGAGAACGAGCATAATGGTTGACGCTATGACCGCAAGCCTTACCTCAGCAATGCCGTCAATAGTGGCGGTCTTGGGGTCTTTTCCCATCCTCATGTGCCGTTCGACCGCGTGAATATCGATAATAGAGTCATCCACAAGCCGTCCGATGGACAACAAAAGACCGATCAGTGTCCCTGAGTTTAATGTCATCCCCATGGCCGTCAGGCCAAGCATAGCCATTGCAAGGGAAATAGGAATAGTGATGAGGGAGATTAACGTTCCTCTCCATTCACCAAGGAACAACAGCACGGCAATGGCGGTCAGCAGAATCGCTATGAGTAGTTCCTCGAACATGTTTTTGAAGAGTATATTGACGAAGCGCGCGTTGTCATACGCCACCTCGAATTTAACGCCGGGATTTTCCGCCTCAAGCTGTTTCAATACTTTTCGAACCGCCGGGACGACCTTGGCGGAGCTTGCGCCCGCGTCTTGTATGACCGCCGCCTCGATGGCTTCCTTCACCTTACCATGGTTCATATAGTGATAAGCGCTTCGTCTCTCCCAATGCGTGTCAACGACTTTAGCCACGTCGCGTACGTAAACCGTCCTGGGCTGTTGCAGAGTTCCCACACCGACGCCATCAATATTGGTAGGGGAAGATATACTATTTGCTCCATCCATTGAGGACACTCCGCCCATTCCTCCCGACGCCGGGGCGGAAACCGCTACCGTTCCCGAAGCTGTAATACTGGCAATTGGATAGTTTAAAACCGTGTTGGCGTTAACCGCGCGGGTATCGACTCTTACAATGATCTCATTGGAACCATTTGTAAGCCGACCGCCGGAACGAGTGACATTATAACGGTCGATTGCGTTTCTGACATCGAGTATCGATAGCTTGTAAGCCGCCAACTTGTCTCGATCAACAATAATTTGTAATTGCCGCTTATACCCGCCAAATGGTACGACAGAGTATACGGCCGGGATACTCTTTATGCGGTTAACTACGTCATTGTCCACAAACTCGCGCAGCCGCATATTGTCCCAACGCGAGTCGCCGGTTACGGCAATGGAGAGAATCGGCAGGTTCAAGGGGTCTATAGCCAACACCCAGCTAGGTTTCAAGTTGGCTCCCGTGGCGGGCAGATTTGCCTGGATGACGTTCATCAACGACTGCACATCGAAGAGAGCCTTCTTCATATCGGTCCCATAGTTGAACTCCAGTGAGACAATGGAGAAGCCGTCCTGTGAGGTCGATCTTATGTAGTGCAGGTTCTTGACGTTGACCAGGCTTTCCTCGATCGGTTTGGAGATGTACATTTCCATCTCTTGCGCCGACAAGCCGGGCATCATCGACACGACGCCGATCATCGGGCTTTCGACGTAAGGCATGAACCGCCTGGGTGTATAAAACCCAACTGCGAGAACGGCCATTATCACGACCGAGAGGTAGAAGGAGATAATAACATAAGGGTGTTCTATCGACCACTTATGGATCATGTGCAGCGCGGTCGGCGCGCGAGTCTCTATCCTCGGTTTTGTTGTCGGACTATCGTGATCCTGCATCATTTCTTCTCAACTAAATCCATACCGCACTTGGGACATGTCTCTCCCGCTTTATGACTCATCACCTCAGGGTGCATTGGGCAAATATACGTCTTCTGAGCCTTTGAGGATTTGCCTATGCTTAGGGGCTTGCTTTTCGTCCCGGAGCTAGACTCCGGCTGTTCTTTCATATTCATCTGGGAATGGTCCATGCCAGGCATGTTCTCCATACCTTCATGATCCATTCCCGGCATATTCTCATTATCCATACTTGGAGATTTTCCATCACCTTTGTGGTTCATCCCAGGCATCTCGCCCATACCGGGGGCCTTTGGCATTTCTTTCGGACCATCCTTGCTCCAGGAGGTAGAAAACACAATATCGCCTTCTTTTAGATAGATATGCCCTTGGTAAATGACCTCATCTCCATCGCTTAGTCCCGATATGACTTCCGTGCGCTCGCCATCATTCTCGCCAAGAACAACATAAACCAGATGCGCCTTTTTATTGCCGCCGCTGGTCTTGGGTTCGAGCTTCATATTGCACTTGGGGCAGGTTCCGGGCTTATCGCTCGTGACCTCAGGATGCATGGTGCAGTAGTAAGTCATCTTCCCCTTGGGCGCTTCCGACTTGACCACCCAGACGGCGTTCCGATCATCCTTATGAACAATTGCTGAACTTGGAACTGTAATCGAATCCACGGACGCGGAAGTAGCGATTTCCATAGAGACATAGTCCCCTGGAACCAGCTTATGGCCCGGATTGTCGATAATCGCTTCGACAATTGCCGTGCGGCTGGACTGGTCCTGCTGTGGGGAAATGGAAGTTACCCTGGCGTGATATGACTTGTTCGGTTCCTTGGGCAATCTGGCGATTACTTCGGCGCCGATTTGAATCCTAGACACGTCTTTGTCCGCGACGTTGGCTTGAAGTCTGACCTTATCGATCTGCACGATATTGAGCACGGCCGTACCTGGGTTTACCAATTGGCCGGGGCTGATGTAACGCTTTGTGACGACGCCGGCAAATGGAGCGCGCAGATAGCGGTAACTGTCGATAGTCGCGGCGGTTGAAACCATCGCGTCCGCCTGCCTTGCCATAGCCGACTTTTGGTTGATTTCGCGGTAGGACATCGATACGCCCGCGTCCGCCGCCGCCGCTCTCTTCCTGGCGACGCTCGTCATAGCCTGCCTGCTGGAAACCTCCGCCTGCGCGGCCTCGACATTGGCGCGTGCTTCTTCCAAGGCGGCCTGTTTGTTATCAACCTCCGCTTGCGCGGTAATAGCCTGGGCTTTCTCCGATTGATATTCCTGAACGGAAACGGCTCCCGCTTTCAGCAAATTCTCTTCCCGGCGTATCTCAGCCTGCCAATAATCGAGATTCGCATTTGCCGTCTTCAACTCGTTCTGAGCTTTTGTAACGCCTCGCCTACTTGCGGTCAATCTTGCCTTGGCTCCCGCGACTTCACTCTTCGCGGTCTCTATTTCCCCGATAGACGCGGCTCTTTCCGCCGCCATTTTGATTGAAGATGCCTGAGCGACGCCGATCTCAGTAGCCGCCGCGGCGCTGCCGGCGGCTGCCTCTGCAACTTTCGTCTGCAAATCGGGAGAATCTATAACCGCCAGCAGCTTTCCGGCGGGAACACGGTCGCCGTTATATACATTGAGGTTTTGCAGCCAACCTTCTACGCGCGGATAAATGTTCTGCTCGGTGTAAGGAGCAACCGATCCGGTGTATTTTACCTTGGCGGTGAAACCGGAAGCGCCTACAACCTCCGTCGCTACGGGCACGGCTCCGGTCGGGGGTTTCATAGCGGTCATATCCATCGCTTGCGCTTCAATAACATTCATTGCGCCGGGATGCCTGGCCTTCCATATCTTTACCACAATGTTTGAGGCTATAAGAAGAAAAATTAGGAGAGCTATGCCCCAGAAATGCTGCTTGAACCAACTCCGAAATTTAGATAAATTATCCATCGTCCACATCGCCTCCTAAGCCAAGAGGACTTGCCACCATATTATCGGTATTAAAAGTCGAAAAAGTTGTTATCGCTTCTAAAGACGGCTGCGCCCGGCTGGGGTTCCATATTTTTTGTAGAGTCAAATAAAGAGAGCGAGGCTTTTAATAAACCCCGCTCCTATATACCCATCTGTAACTAAGTATTTCGGCAATTCAACGTTTAATGTGAATCAGCTAACGTAAGGCAACCCGCCATCCTATTTTGAGCTGTCAGCTGTCAGCTGTCAGCTAACAGCTAATTAATCCGCCGACGAATCCAACGCCGCCTCCAACACCTGTCGCACGTCTTTCACATAGACGAAGCTCATCTCATCCTGCGCGTCCTTGGGCAAATTCTCCAGAATGTCCTTTCGGTTCTCTTCGGGCAAGATGACTGTCTTTACTCCGGCGCGTCTTGCTGCCAAGACCTTCTCTTTGATCCCGCCGACCGGCAGCACTTTACCCCGAAGTGTCACTTCTCCGGTCATTGCGACTTCGCTCTTAACACGTTTGCCGGTGAGAAGTGAAGCAATCGCGGTTGTCATAGTGACTCCGGCGGAAGGCCCGTCCTTAGGAATTGCTCCGGCGGGCACGTGTAGATGCAGGTCCGATTTCTTATAGAAGCCTGGGTCCACTCCAATCTCCTTCGCGTGAGAGCGGATATAACTCAACGCGGCCTGCGCCGACTCTTTCATAACGTCGCCCAGTTGACCGGTCAGAGTCAAAGTTTTGCCGCCATCCATCCTCGTAGCTTCGACAAACAGGATATCGCCGCCGGTCGGCGTCCATGCCAGACCAATAGCCACTCCAGGATCGGAAGTCCGGTCTTTGATTTCCTCATACAGGAACCTTGGCGCGCCAAGATACTGCGTCACGCGCTCCTGGTCGACTTTCACCGGCTTAGTCCTGCCCTCGGCAAACTCGCGCGTCACCTTGCGGCAGATTGCGGCGATCTCACGTTCGAGATTCCGAACTCCGGCCTCTCTGGTGTAACCACGAATGATTGCGGCAATGGCTTCGTCCTCGAACGCCAAATGCTGCTCGGTATTTATCCCGTGCTCATCCAGTTGCTTGGGGACGAGATGCCGTTTTGCGATCTCGACCTTCTCCTCTTCGGTGTAACCCGCAATCTCCAGCACTTCCATTCTGTCGCGCAATGGCGGCAGAATCGTATCCAGCACGTTAGCCGTCGTGATAAATAGAACCCCGGAAAGATCGAACGGGACTTCCAGATAATGATCGCGGAACGTGTAGTTCTGCTCCGGGTCAAGGACTTCCAGCAGAGCCGAAGACGGATCGCCTCGGAAATCGGCGCCGACTTTGTCTATCTCATCAAGCATAAAGATCGGATTGTTCGACTCCGCTCTGCGAATGCTCTGTACGATTTGCCCCGGCAGCGCTCCAATATATGTGCGCCTGTGTCCACGAATTTCTGCCTCGTCGCGTATTCCACCAAGGGATATTCTCACGAATTTACGCCCCATAGCTCTTGCAATCGACTTGCCCAGTGAAGTCTTTCCAACTCCCGGAGGGCCAACAAAGCACACAATCGGATGCCGCATGTGCCCGTCCGTCTTGAACCTGCGTACTGAGAGATATTCCAGAATCCTGTCCTTGACCTTTTCCAGGCCAAAATGGTCTTCATCAAGTATCTTCCGCACATTCGGAATGTCTAAATTGTCCTCAGTGTTCACATTCCACGGCAGTGCTATAAGCCAGTCAACGTACGTTCTC
>JAUSEB010000456.1 GCA_030650495.1 Armatimonadota bacterium
AAGAAAATTGAGGCCCTATACAATCAGCGCAAGACCATGAACCCGTTTGAGTTGTCCGAGATTGTTGAGACCAAATTGATCCGAATATGGAAACTGGCCACGCGGGTGCGGCCAAGCCGTGAAGTTCCTGCAGCGCGGATAAAGCCGAACTGGACACTTGAAATCGGGGATTATCCACCGTACTGCGTGCCCCGGGTAAGCCAGGATGTAGCCAAGACAATAGGCGGGCATCGCAAAGACATAATGCTGGAGACGCTGTGAACTGCCAATGGAACGGGTGGCAGGGGAGCCGGATAAGCGGAACCGTCCGGAGGCCGAGCATACGAAGCGCGGAGGCCGAGGAACGGAGGCGCGGCCACGGTGTGGCCGACGCCGGTTCCGCGTTCCGGCCCCCTGACAGGACCCGTGAACCCAGAACAGCACAGACTAAAGAAGCAAAAAGAGAAAGGGGTATGACGGCTACGACTTGGGTAACATTCTTAGATGAGTTGACACGATGTACGCTTCAACTCACGTAAAATGTTACCCAACGGTGGGTTATCAACTCATCTAAAATGTTACCGTACGGTTTTGGGCTATTTCCCACCGTTCCGGAGGCATTCAGATGACCCTTTCCGCCAAGAAGGAATACGTGAGCCAAATGCAAACCATCTATAAAACCGCGCACGGGAAGAAGGGAAAGAGCCGAATACTTGAGCAAGTCAGCCAGACGCTCGCCTGTCACAGAAAACATGCCATCCGGCTCATCCGCAAGTCCCCTGCGGAAGTGATCCGCCGCTTCCGTGACCCCACATATCCCAACCGACTTATACGGATACTGGAGGAGGTCTGGATTGCAGCGCAACGGCCATGGTCAGTAAGATTGAAAGCATTACTGCCTTTATGGCTGCCGCATATCAAGCAGAAATGGTCTCTAAGTTCCGAGGAGGAGCGGCTTTTGCTTGCCATGAGCGCCGCGACCATGGATAGGCGGCTTGGGGCGTACAAGACCAGGCTAAAGCGCAAGGTGTATGGCAAGACGAGGCCCGGGCGCTGGCTTAGACAGGCGATACCGATACAGACCGAGTCCTGGAACGTGCCGGAACCCGGCTGGCTGGAATCGGATACGGTCAGTCATTCCGGTCCGAACGCCTTTGGCACTTTCGCCTATAGCTTCAACCAAGTAGACCTGTTTTCTGGCTGGGTGGAATCGCTGGCCATCTTGGGGAAAAGCGCCGTAAACATTGTGCTCGGCGCTGAGCTAATGCGACAAGCTATGCCATTCAAGCAGAGGGGCGTGGATACCGATAATGGGGACGAATTCATAAATCATCCCATGAAACGGTATTGCGAGACCAATGACATCCAGCGGTTCCGCAGCCGCCCCAACAAAAAAGACGACCAGGCGCACATCGAGCAGAAAAACAGCACACATGTGCGGCAGCTTATCGGCTGGGACCGCTATGACACGGAAGAAGGGGTAGCGGCGATGAACGACCTTTATCGCAACGAGTGGCGCCTATTGACGAACATCTTCCTGCCGTCGGTGAAGCTGGCCAATAAAATACGCATAGGGTCCCGTATCAAGCGTGTTTATGGAGAGGCGCAAACGCCTTTGGACAGGCTAAGGGATTCGGGGCTGGGCGACCGGAAGAAAATTGAGGCCCTATACAATCAGCGCAAGACCATGAACCCGTTTGAGTTGTCCGAGATTGTTGAGACCAAATTGATCCGAATATGGAAACTGGCCACGCGGGTGCGGCCAAGCCGTGAAGTTCCTGCAGCGCGGATA
>JAUSEB010000460.1 GCA_030650495.1 Armatimonadota bacterium
AGCGTCTTCCGTACTTGTGGTATTGGTGAAGTGGATATCGGCTTTTAAAGTGCCTTCCTGGAAGCTCGATGTATCCTTAAGAGCCAGGTTAACGTTGGTGGTCGAGCTCGATACCGCATAGAACCGGGCTTTGTTGTTATAGAAGTCCCATGAGGTACTTGAAGTGCCCGCCTTGGTATAGCCGATGAGCGGGTTTGTCTGGGCGTCGAAGGACTGGTTTTCAGGAGTCTGCGAGAATGAGGATACGTAGTTTACGTCTTTTACCGCCACCTGGCCGCTTGTGAGCTTGCCTGCGGCGAAGCCGCAATTGGCGCCGGACAAGAGCGACGCGTCATTATATTTAATATATAGCTTACCGTTCACGTATACCTTTATATAGCCGTCTGAACTGTCGTACGCGCCGGCTATCCTGATATTGGAATAGTCGCTGACGGACGCGCCGGAATAAGTCCCGAGGCTCTGCAAGGTTGAGCCGCTGTTTGTGTACTTATAGAGGGTTATGGTGTTACTATTCTTGGAGAAGACAGCGGCATATCCGGTGCTTGAGACCGCCCTGAATAATAGCGCGCCTTCCGCTGTAGCGTCAGCTGAAGACATGGATATTACCGCTTCCGCGTAGTTGGCAGCTGTGGTTGTACTCTTCAGGATGCCGCGTAACGATGAAGACGCCGACTGCAGCGTCGTCTGGGCAAGGCCTGATTCCGTAGCAAGCCATGTCTGGGTGGCGCCGAATGTGCTGTACTGGCTGTCCCACGGAGCGGGCAGAGCCGCTGTGGCATCGCCGAATGTATCTGTTGTGGGAGTGCTTGCGCCGGTCACCACATAGCTTAAGTCATCGAACTGCACACTGCCGCTTGACCGCTCTACGGCGATACCGACTTTATCGGAGTTCAAGGTCGTGGCTGTATATGAAGCGCTCGTGCCGGTAGTGAGCGCTCCGTTCTTCACCGTGGCGGTAATGGCTTTACCTGTGATAGAGATGGTAACCTTATATGGACCTGTCACGTCTTTTGCGACAGAGCCGGTGGTACTGCCGAGAGTTGTTATAAGGCCGTCGGACTGCCTTACCTTTATAATGTCATAGGATACGCTTGCGCCGGAGCTCTTGGAGACGCGTAAAGCATAGCTATATGTGCCGCCGTCATTGCCGAAGAGTATGAGAGCGTCTTCCGTACTTGTGGTATTGGTGAAGTGGATATCGGCTTTTAAAGTGCCTTCCTGGAAGCTCGATGTATCCTTAAGAGCCAGGTTAACGTTGGTGGTCGAGCTCGATACCGCATAGAACCGGGCTTTGTTGTTATA
>JAUSEB010000400.1 GCA_030650495.1 Armatimonadota bacterium
ATGCCGTACTGATCTTAGATTTGCCGGTGATTCCTGGTCCCAACCACGACGGCGGGACAATGGTATTCGGTCCCGATGGCAAGCTCTATGTGGTTATCGGAGAACTGAATCGCGACGGACAGCTGCAGAACGTCTCGGGTGGCGCTGCTCCGGATAACACTGGTGTCATTTTCCGCATCAATGACGATGGAAGTGCCCCGAGTGACAATCCGTTTTTTGCCTTGGGTGGCAACCTTGCCAAGTATTTTGCATACGGAATTCGCAATAGCTTTGGTTTAGCCTTCGATCCGCTCACGCGTGCCTTATGGGATACCGAAAATGGACCCACGAACTATGATGAGATCAATTTGGTGCAACCGGGATTCAATAGCGGCTGGAATCGAATCATGGGCCCCGTGAGCCGTGACGCGGAAGGAACGACTGATCTGGTTCAGTTTCCTGGGTCGCAGTATGCCGACCCGAAGTTTTCTTGGTTTAACACGGTTGGTCCCACAGCCATAGCATTTCTGAATTCCAATGGACTGGGGCCCCGGTACGAGAATGACGTGTTCGTTGGGGATATCAATAACGGCAGACTCTATCACTTCAAGCCGAATGCAGCCCGGAATGGTTTTATTTTCGCGAACGCCGGACTTGCTGATCTTGTCGCCGACAATGGCGCTGAGCTTCAAGAAGTTATTGTTGGCACTGGGTTTGGCGGGATTACCGATCTAAAAGTGGGGCCCGATGGATTGCTTTATGTCCTTTCTTTTTCTCTCGGCAAGATATTTGTCCTCTCAGGAAAGCCTGCCGCTGAATTTACAGCTCTGTCGGTGTCGCCTGGTCAATTTTCCGTGTTAGCCAGCGGAGCAGAAATAGGGGGACTTGCCCGTGGCCCGGCCTTTCAGCTGTTCAACGCATCGGGAGCACTGCAGACGACTCAGTTTGCGTTGAATCCCGACTTTGGCGGGTTGAGCTTTGTACCAGGAAACTTTGACGCTGATGCGGCGGATGAAGTATTGGTGGGGGGGCGGGAGACGACAGGCTTAGCCCGTGGTCCGGCCTATCAGGTTTTCGACAATAACGGAAGCTTGCTATTGACCCGCTTTGTATTGAACCCGGACTTTACCGACATTAGTTTCGCCCCCTTCTCTATTAACGCCAGCAACGGAGTGTTGGTGTGTGGGCGGGAGAGCAGCGGACTGATGCGCGGTCCAGCGTATCAAGCCTTTGACTCGGCGGAGAGCCTAGTGCGCACGCAGTTTGCGCTCAACACC